>CAZRFI010000006.1:0-22498 GCA_964598905.1 uncultured Candidatus Sericytochromatia bacterium
GGATATGTTCCCTTTCAAGTTGAATACCGGCCCGCTTTTCGATCAGTTTAAAATGGGCAGCGCTCTCAGCACTGATCAGCGAGACCGCCATTCCCACTTTGCCAGCACGGGCCGTACGGCCAATGCGGTGAATATAATCAGCGGGGGAGCGGGGCAAATCGTAGTTAACGACATGGCTGATCTCGTCAAAATCCAAACCACGCGAGGCGATATCTGTGGCAATCAGAACCTGTGCACGTTTTCGCTCAAAGAACTGCAGGGCCGCAACCCGCTCAATTTGGTCGAGATCACCATGAAAAGCCACAGCTTTGATGCCATCTTTTTTGAGTTTTGTGGCCAAATTAGCAGCCGCGCGTTTACTGGCGACAAAGACCACCGTTTGCGCCCAATTTTCTGTTTTGAGCAAATGGCGCAGCAAGCGGCCCCGGTTCGCAGTATCCACTTCAATCACGCGCTGCTGAATGCGATCCAAGGTAGGAGCGGCCTGTTCAACGCGGACAGGAATCGGATCGGTTAAAACTTTCAGAGTCAAAACCCTAACATTTTCTGGAAAAGTAGCCGAAAAAAGCAAAGTTTGGCGCTTGACAGGCAAAACCTGCAACAAAGTTTCCAACTCCTCAGCAAAACCCAGCGAAAGCATTTTATCCGCTTCATCTAAGACCAAAAGAAAAAGTTGATGCAAATGGATTTCTTGCTGACGCAATAAATCCAACAAGCGGCCTGGCGTGGCCACCACGATGTCTGCCCCCTTTCGCAAGGCTGCCGTTTGTTTTCCTGTCTCTTCACCGCCGATTATGGCGTGTATGCGGGGTTTGGGCATGAGAAATTGGCCGTAAGTGCCAAAAGCGGAGGCCACTTGCAGGGCCAGTTCACGGGTAGGTGTCAGAACCAACGTGTGTACATTTTGAGAGGCATTGGGAGTGGATTTTGCATTGGCTTCGGCCCAAAACTGAAGAGCGGGTAGTGCAAACGCAGCGGTTTTGCCTGTGCCCGTTTGGGCTTGGGCAAGCAAATCGTTTCCTGCCAGAATCAAGGGAATGGCAAGGGCTTGAATCGGTGTCGGAGAGGTATAAGCGGCTTTGTCGAGCGCTCGGAGCAGGGTTTCGGGCAGTTCAAGAGACTTAAATGTCATGGAGGACCTTTGTCAAAAATAGATTGAGAAAACACAGATGATTCAGAGGTATTATACTCCGAGCAGACGACCCGCATAGCTTCTAAAAGCCACCCAAACAATCATAGCATATGAAGTCTGTCCGGCTAATTTCGCAATTTTCTGAAAATAATCAAAATTTTAGTGAAAAATATCGCTAAAATACAGCCTGTTTTGCTACCCTATTGATTGGCAAGAAATCTTACACATGTTTGGATTCATTCAGAAGGCATAAAAATCCAGTCAGATTCCTGAAAATTATTGTATATTCAAAAAAATGAACGAATTATCCAAAAACGCAAATAGTAAAATTTTTTTGCTGAATTTTCGTCACATTTTATTAACAATTGCGTTCAGAAGCCCTGAGACGAAAAAAATTCCCGACAAGCCTGAAAGCTTGCGTTTATCTGCATTTGGGTAAGCAGAATTAGAATTGGGAATTTGTCTAAGTACTTGCCGCATTTGAGGCCCAAGGGCCATAATGCTCAACGGCTGAAATTTGCCTTTTCTTTAACATTTGTTAAGGATCCCCCTGTTGGAGGCAGGGAACAGAAAAAGCAAAACAGAGGTATGAATAAATGAATCGAATCACCCTTACACTACTTGGACTGGCGCAATTCTGTATCTTGCAAAGCGCGATTGCGGCACCGACGACAAACGGACATCCACCAGACACCGAACCCCCCACAGAAAAATTACAACTTGCTTATATCGACGCCCGCGACAACAGGGCAGACAGATTGAATCATATTGAGCAAGCACGATTGGCCGATGCCCTGCGCTCGCCAAGCATCCCAGAAATACACCAAGGCGCACTTTTGCGCGTTGGACAACAAGGACCTGCAGTCAAAGAGGTCAAAGACCTTTTAAACAGCCTGGGTTACCCTGTCAGTCAAGACGATCAATTTGACCATAACACCCTGAATCAGATTGGCCAATTTCAAGAAAAACACCGATTGGTACAGCCAAGCAGTCACTTTTGGGGCATTGTTGGACCCGAAACCCTTGAAAAACTTCAGAAAGAAGCCGAGCGGGGCAATTACAACCCGCACTTTGGCCGAGCCCTGGTCAACTATGCCCGCGCCCGTGTGATCGGCACAGAAAGGTATTGTTACCGCTTTGTTGCCAACGCAATCCATGCCTTCACAGATCCATTTTTAGTGGGTTATCACGCCTATATGGCCGCGGATTATCTGGCCAAAAGCCGCTCTTTTCATGAGATCTTCCCCAGTGTCAAAGTTTTGGAAAAATTACCTGCTGGGGCAATTGTGGTTTGGGGAAAAGGGAACTCCCGCTCAGGCCATATCTCGATCGCTGATGGTCAGGGCAATGAAATTTCTGACCATATTCGCCCACAGATGCTCTCTCACTATGGTGGAGCGCATTTCCGCGCATTTCTCCCCGTCGCTGCACGGATCAGTCAAAAATAGCCCTGTAGCTCAAGCGCTAGACGCAGCAGTTTCCATTTTCGCAAAATTTGCAAGTCCTGTCCGGGTGGTCTACCTATTGACCACCCGTGCAGGTAGACTGCAGGTACACTACCAGTAGACCTAACGCGGTATCAAAGGTAAATTATGAAAATCTTTCCAATCGTATTGGCCCTCATCTTCATAGGCATGACCGTGCTCTATGTGTTCATGGGTCGGCTCGGCGGGGGCCCACAACTCCAACAGGACAAAGCGCTGGCAGCAGAAATGGAAGGGCGCGAGGCCTTAACGCAATCCAGAGCAGATTTGGCATTGCACTATTTTGACAAAGGGCTCAAAGCACTCTCCGATACACCTTCGGGTTCACAACGAGGCAGTTTATTGGCTGGCAGGGGAGAGGCACTGGCTGCCCTCCATCGCTGTCCAGAGGCAACAATCGCCTGGTCTGAAGCCTGTAAATTGGGACAAGCCTTGGCTTGCAAAGCAAGCTGTTCAGGTCAAACCCCCGCAAAGAAATAGCCAATCTGACCTGGGAAACTTGACTTGACTTAACTTTCGAGCAGAGCCAGCAAGTCTTCGGCTTCGATCCGCAATGTGCCATCGGCCTGCTCACTGTAGATCCCTTCACTCAGGGCAGCTTTCTTCTGTTGCAGCAGTAAAATCTTTTCTTCTACCGTCTGCTCGCAGATCAGTTTGTAGACAAAGACGGGTTTATCTTGACCGATGCGCCAAGCCCGGTCGGTGGCTTGGTTCTCTGCAGCGGGATTCCACCAAGGATCGTAGTGAATCACGGTGTCTGCTGCAGTCAGGTTGATACCCACGCCACCCGCTTTGAGTGAAACCAGAAAGACGGGCGCATCGCCACGCTGAAAGGCGTCCACGACGTTTTCGCGCTTGCGGGTCGCCCCCGTCAGGCGCAACGAGGGGATATTCTGCTTTTCCAAACCGGCTTCAATCAAATCCAACATACTCACAAATTGCGAGAAGATCAGAATTTTGCGGCCCTCTTCCACCATTTCCGGCACGGTTTCGAGCAGCCATTCAAGTTTGGCTGAATCTTTGACTTTTTTGGCCTCGTCCAACTTGGGCAGCCGGGGATCGCAGCAGATTTGGCGCAGCTTAAGCAGGGCATCCAAGAGCACAATCTGACTGCGTTTGAGACCAATTTTCCCAATTTCCTCGCGCACGCGGGCGTCGAGTGCGACACGAATGGTCTCGTAGAGATCGCGCTGGGCACCACTCAGGGCCACATATTGAACCATTTCGCTCTTGGGTGGTAAGTCGCGGGCCACTTCAAGCTTGGTGCGCCTCAGCAAAAATGGACGCATGCGCTGACGCAGTGCATCGGCGCGAATCCCATCTCCCAATTTTTCGATCGGCGTGCGAAAGCGGCGGCCAAACTCTTTTGAACTTCCGAGAAAACCGGGCATCAAAAAGCGGTAAATTGACCAGAGTTCATCGAGGTGGTTTTCGACGGGGGTACCGCTCAAGGCCAGACGGTGTCTGGCTTCGAGCTTACAGACAGCCTGGGCCGTTTTGGCCAGGGGATTTTTGATCATCTGGGCTTCATCGAGAATGAGCAGATGAAAACAGTGGTCGAGGTAATGTTCGAGGTCGATGCGAATCAGCGCATAGGTGGTTAAAATCAGATCGGCATCAGCCATTTTGGCAAAATCTTCGGCCCGATTGGCACCATGTAAGACCAAGACCTTGAGATCGGGGGCAAATTTTTCGGCCTCGCGGCGCCAATTGGGGACAACACTGGTAGGGGCAATCACCAACGTGGGTTTATCGGCCCGACCTGAGCGCTTTTCAATCAGCAAATGGGCCAGGGTCTGAATCGTCTTGCCCAAACCCATATCGTCAGCGAGCACACCGTGGAAGCCAAATTCGCGCAGGAATTGCAGCCAATTGAGTCCCTCATGCTGATAGGGACGCAAAGTGGCATTAAAGCCCTCTGGTACTTGAACAGTGTCGAGCCCACCAAAATCATGCAGGCGACCCGCCAATTTGCGCAAATGTTCGCCTCCTTGCCAATGCAGGCCGGGATCGTTGAGCAAACTGCCCAAGCCCAAACCTTGATGCCAATTCAGACGCACAGAGCCATCGGGATTGAGGCCCTCGTCATCATAGAGTTCGATCAAGGTGGCCAACATGCCTTTGATGCGGCTGGAAGGTACCCTCAGCCAGCGTTCTGTGCCCACTGGCAACAAGAGAAATTCTTCGTTGGAAAGGCGTTCAAGCAATTCCTGGGGTTCATCCACCGATTGCAAAAGACCTTCCAGCAGGGGCAACAAATTGACATGTTTGCCATCCACTTCAATGCCCAGACTCAGGTCAAACCACTCACCTTTTTCGTCATTGCTAATACTGGCTTCCCAGTCACTTTCGCCGGGATACACCTTTAAGCTAAAATCTTCGGCCAGGGTTACGGTCCAGCCCAAAGACTCCAATTCAGGCACAGAAACCCGCAGCCAGTATTCCCATGCCTGGGCCTGGGCCAAAGCACCATCCCCTGGCAAGACGTGAGTCACGCCATCCCCTACCGCTTCGAGGCAAGAGTCGAGCAATTGTTCACGGAAGCGTTTTTCGGCCTCAGGTTCGCGCTGCAATTGATAGGTCCGCCCCCTTTGTTCAAGGCGCAGAGATTGGTTTTCGTTGGTGGGGTTGAGTATAACCCCAGAATAATCAAATGCCAATTGGGCGACGTAAAGGGGATCTCGGCCTTCACGGGGAAGCCCCCTCAGAACGAGCATGGGCTGAGGCTCAACCCCAGCAATTTTTTTAAGTTCGTTGCGTGCGCCTTCGGGCAATTTGAGCTTGAGGTCGGGCATCAGTTTCAGCAATTCAGCATTGGCAGTTTCGATCTGGCCTTTGGGAATACTCGGTGCTTTGAGCAGTTCTTCTACCAGCCCAGGGGGCATTTCGGTTTCAAGGGGGCCGAGACTGCGTGTACTGGCATCAAAATACCAGGGCCCATCGATCTGAAAAGCCTGTTTGACAGGCGGGGTACTGATGACATGTAATTGCCAGCCTTTGGGAGCTTGGCGCCAGGCAAAATCCAAAGGACGGGACTCACCCTGGACCAAGCGCAAGCCGTCAGGGCTCTGCAGGCGACAGCGGCCACTGGCCAGCATCAAATCCAAGGCCAAGGCACCTGTACTGCCTCTGAGTACCAAACTGGTGGTTGCAGAGGCGGCTGGACCGGGATCTGTCAAGCTCATCAAAAGCCGGGCAATTTCTTGATCTTCTGGGGTGTGACGGGTTTGTGGACCGAATAATTTACTCAATGGCTCGGGACGGGTCAAGCGACTGCCATTTCTGCCCCGTTTAGAATCAAAGGTACGCAAGTCAATTTTGGCCTGATCACCCACGATGGAGAGCACATACAGCAAGCGCAACGGCTGGGGACGATCAGCGTTGGATTGGGTGGCCTGCTTGCGCAGCCGTCCCAACCAGGCTTTATAGGGCTGTGAATTTTCGTTGCGGTTTTGCCCACGGTTTTGTGTTGCTTGGGCTTCTGGCCGGTTTTTGCGGACAGGACGTTCTGGTTGAATCCGCTCGGACTGATAGGGTTCGGGCTGATAAATTTCGGGCTGATAAGGTTCAGGGTGATAGGTTTTTTTGGTCACAGGCACAGCCGCACGGTCTTGCCGGGCAAGCCAGGCATATCCCAAAGCAGCACAATGTTTGCAATCAAACTCAATAGGGCAATTGCATTGCCCAGTCATATTCGCGGGTCGGCTCGGGTCAATTTCGAGCGTGACCTCATACGGAAGCTGTCGGCTGCCTTTTACAAGGCCGTCGACCAGCGTCACGCCTGGCAGGGTCTGGCAGTCAAAATGCAGTACTCGGTCCTGGCGCCAATAGGTCCAGCCTTTATCTGCAGCTACTTTGCCGTAGGCTTTTTGGATTATGTTTTCGATTTTCGATAATGTCATCTCGCTTCAGTGTAAGGGAGGAGAATCACTTCAGCCAAGCAGAAAGAGAGAAAAGGTTGATGTTGAAACCAGAATTTGAAGTCGCCAGCTCAAAACTGCTAAAATTCTTGGGTATGTTTAAACAACCCCATTTGCGTGTGCCACTGCTTGAAGCCTGTTTTCATCTGCTAAAAACACCCGAGGCAGAACAGGCCCCTGAACCCATGAAAAGCGCCCAATCCCTGGTCTGTGCCTATCTGCTCGATCATCATGGGACGTCTCCTCAGCTCCAAGCGCTTGAAACCTGTTTGCAAAATCTCTCAGCACACCCGGATCCGATCTGGGTGCTGGAAGCGCGATCCAGTTTGGCTTTGGTTGCTTTAAAATATTGCCGGGAAACAGGTTCTTTCACGCGCTTGGGGCCAGCTATTCAAAAAATTCTCAGCCAATTGAAACGGGCAACAGCGAAGTTCAAAGGCAATTATTTGCCAGAAACCAGCTTGATTGAAGCCGAGCGGGCCCATTGTCAAAATAAAATCCCACAGGCCATGCGCCTGTATGATCAGGCGATTGCAGAGGCACAATTGCACCATGTGCCCCAACTAGAAGCCCTGGCGCAAGAACTCGCTGGCCAGTTTTATGCTGGCTTGGGGCATTTCCGCATAGCTGAAATTTATCTGCAAGCCGCCTATCATTTGTATTGCAATTGGGAAATCGAAGTGCTGAAAATAAAATTGGAAAAAAATTATCCTTTTTTATTGATGGTAGCTCAGCAGCCACCCAGCCCAGATGAAATGCCTCCCAGTTTGGCTGAGATCAAAGCGGAAGATCTCGACTTGGTTAGTCTGCTGAAGGCTTCACAGGCCCTTTCAAGTGAAATCAGCTTAAACCATTTTTTGGAAAAATTGCTGACCTTGATGATGGAATATTCGGGAGCTCAAAAAGTGTCATTGCTTTTGCCTGAGGGCGGCACATGGTGGATCGAGGCTCATGCGGAGTGGAACAAAGACATCTATATCCTGCACCAGAGTCTTTACAAAAACAGGATGGTCTCCTCGGGGGTGGTCGAAGCGGTAATCCAGAGTAAACAGCGTGTGCTGATCAACGATTTAGCGGCAGATCACCCCTTTAGCGAAGACGCCTATTTATTGGCCTGTGAACCAGAAGCTGTACTCTGTCTGCCGATTCTCAACAAAGGTCAACTCAGTGGGGTGCTCTATTTGGAAAACACCACCGAAGCCGGGCATTTTAGCCCCCACGAGCTACAAATTCTCGAATTGCTCTCCAGCCAAGCTGCGATTTCTCTTGAAAACACCCGACTCTACCACTTGATGCAATCCCAGAACTTAGATCTTGAGCAAAAAGTCTCACAGCGCACGGCTCAATTGGCCCAAGCCAATCAAGCCAAGAGCCAATTTTTGGCCCATATGAGCCATGAAATTCGCACCCCCTTAAATGCCATTATTGGCTTCTCCCGACTTTTACGCAATGCCCAGGGACTGGCCACAGAACACCTTGATAAATTAAATATTATTGTCAACAGCGGAGATCACCTGCTTAAACTGCTCAACGATGTCTTGGAAATGGCAAAAATTGAAGCGGGAAATATGGAAATACATCAAGACAATTGTGATCTGCAAGTCCTGGTCCAGGATTTGCAGGAAATGTTGCAATTTAAGGCCCAAGCCAAAGGACTTGAACTCAAAGTGGAGATGGCCCTGAACACCCCACGCCTGATTCGTTGCGATGAAAAGCAATTGCGTCAGATTTTGATCAATCTTCTCAACAACGCCCTCAAATACACCGAATCAGGGCAGGTCAGTCTCAAGGTCAAAGCCCGGGCATTACCGAACCCGCAAACGTATCAACTCAATTTTTTGGTTGAAGATACGGGCAGGGGTATTTCAGCCGATCAGTTGGAAAGCATTTTTCAGCCCTTTGTGCAATTAGAAAGCCAGGGACGCAGCCGCGAAGGCGTGGGCTTGGGTTTGGCCATTAGCCAACAATTGATTGAAAAAATGGGGGGAAAACTGGCAGTGCAAAGTACCCTTGGCCAGGGTTCACAGTTTGAATTTCAGATTCCCGTATGCCTCAGTGGCCCCACCCAGCCAGCAATTCAACCCCAGAAAAAAATTCTCGGTCTGGCCCCTGACCAGGGCGAAATCCGGATTTTGATTGTCGATGATGATCCCCACAATTGCCATTTGCTTGAACACTATCTGCGACCTTTGGGGTTCCAGATTCAATTGGCCGAAAATGGTCAAGTGGCTATCGAGCGATATAAATTTTGGCAACCCCACTTGATTTTGCTGGATATGCGAATGCCGATTATGGATGGGTATCAGGCCGCCAGAGAGATCAAAAACCTGATCCAAGCGGGCCATCCGACGACGGTCATCGTGGCAGTAACCGCCAGTGCCTTTTCTGATGAACAGACCAAAACCTTGGCTGCGGGCTGTGATCTATTTGTGCGTAAGCCCGTCCAAGAGCAAGAAATCTGGAATCTGATCGCCGAGCAGTTGGGATTGACATACCACTACGCTGAAGACCAGCCACCGCAACAAAAGGACTGGACTGCCTTACTCGCAGGAATTCCCCCTGCCAAGATTGCAAATTTGCGCGAAGCGGCTGAACTCGGTTATATGGAGGCCTTGGAAAAAGCCATTTCCGCCATTTTTCCCCACAGCCCCGAATTGGGGAATTTGCTCAATCAATGGGCCCAGCAATTCGAATACAGCGAGATTTTAACATTGTTGAGCAATTCCCACCTCTCCCAGAAGCCTGTATTATGAATGGGAATTGAAATACAGGAAATCCCATGGCTGAAGACATTGTCCTGATTGACGACAACCCACATAATTTGCATCTGCTGATCAATATTCTCAAAGAGCAGGGCTATTTGGTGCGTCCGTTCACCTCGGGAAAACAGGCCCTGAGCGCGATTGGAAAAGAAAAACCCGATTTGATTCTGCTGGACATTCGCATGCCTGAAATGGACGGCTACGAAGTCTGTTTGGCCTTAAAAAGCAATGAAAACCTAAAACAAATTCCCGTTTTGTTTATCAGTGCGATGCACGACACCGAAGAAAAAGTAAAGGCTCTTAAAGCCGGGGCCGTAGATTACATCACCAAACCCTTTCAAGAGGCCGAAGTCTTGGCCCGGATCGAAAGCCAATTGACGATTCTCAAACAGCGCAGGCAATTGGAAAGCATTCTCAACAGTTCTCAAGATGGGATTGCAGCCTGTGAAGCCCTGCGCGACGAAAATGGTCAAATTAGAGAGTTTGAATGGGTCCTACTCAACGCCTCAGCCGAAAAACAATTCGGCAAAAATCCAGAAATTCAAGCTGAGGGTCTGTTTGAAGACTTTGTTACCGTTGTCGAGAAGGGGGTGGTGCTCGACAAAGAGCTGTATTTAGAGCAGAAACAGATCTGGCTGCACCTCAGTGCGGTCAAACTCGACGACGGTTTGGCCGTGACCTTTCGCGATACCACCGAGCGCAAAAATTTGGAAATCAAACTTGCCCAACAGGCCCAAATGGATGGCTTAACAGATATTGCCAATCGGCGCTTCTTTGACCAAATCTTACAAAATGAATGGCAACGCTGTCTGCGCAATGGCATGCCACTGGCCTTGATTCTCTGTGATTTGGATTTTTTTAAACATTATAACGATCACTTTGGCCATTTGCAGGGCGATGACTGCCTGATTCAGGTCACCCAGACCCTGAAAAAAGTCATCAAACGGCCAGGTGACCTCTTGGCTAGATACGGTGGAGAGGAGTTTGTCGTGCTATTACCCGAGACCCCTTTGCAAGGGGCCTACCAAGTGGCCCAGGCCATGGCTGAAGCCGTCCACCAATTGGCCTTGCCCCATCCGGAATCTCCCAAACACAAATTTGTGTCCCTGAGTCTGGGCCTGGCAGTGGGAGTTCCCCGGCCTGAGAAAACCAAAGAACAATTGCTCAACGCGGCAGATAAAGCCCTGTACCAAGCCAAGGATCAAGGTCGCAACCAAATCTGTATTTTTGAAAATTAATTCAGCATTTGAATGAGATAGCGCTGCAGCAATTCGGGTTCAGGGGCGGGACAAAAATGTCCCTGTGGGTGCAAAATGGCATCTGCATTTTGGCTATCAAAGCGAATGCCAGTGGTTTGAAAGAGATCGAGGCTGCGCAATTGTTTGTATTGTTCTTCTCCCATGAGGCGACAGAGGGCCAAGAGGGCAGACGCGCTTTCGGGACCTGTACAGCTTTGCAAGGCCGCCTGCATGCGCAAATGCCAGTCGGCCCTGGGCAGGCGTTCCAAACGCACGCCAAAGGCCTGCAAAGCCGAGATCCACTGCCCCAGCAGCAGCGGCTTGGGATTGGCAAGATGGTAGGTGTGCAGACCCGGCAAGGGCTTTTTGGCTAGGGCCAAGAGGGCACGAGCGGCATAGTCCACCGGGGTTAAATCCAGGGCCCATGTGGGGTCGATGTCTTGAGGAATGCCCCCCAGATTGACCAAACCCTGCGTCAACCACTGAAACCAGTCTTTTTCAGGAAACCAGCCGTTCTCGGTGTCGCCAGTGATCAGGCCCAAACGGTAGATATGTAACGGCCCTGCTTGGCCGCCACTTTGGCGCAGCCAGGCCTCTGCGGCCCATTTGCTTTGGGCATAGCCCCCAAACAAAAAACGCGTAAGTGAGAGATCGTCGGCTTCATAAGCCACACCTTGATTGCGGTCACTGCCGACAAAAACCGAGAGCGTCGAAACATAATGCAGGGCTTTGCTCCGGCCCGAAGCCTGTAATTTAAGCGCAGTCTGAGTGCCTTTTAAATTGGCCTCTTTGAGGCGGTCATAAGGCTCGCTGAGGTGCACCCGGGCCCCACTGTGAATAATCCTGTCCAAAGCCAAAGCCAAGCGTTTCCAAGAGCTATTCGGCAATCCCCATTGCTCTGCTTCGAGGTCGCCACACCAGGGTACAAGCCGTTTGGCCCAGTCTTTTTTACAGGGTCCTGTGCTTTTGAGGGCCTGTAAAAGCCGTTCCAACCCGTCTTCGACATTTCGGGCCCGCACCAAGCAGTGAACAGGGCCTTTGCCCTCTTCAAGTAAACTGCGCAAGAGCCAACGCCCCAGAAATCCAGTGGCCCCAGTTAAGAGGGGCTCGCCTTTGCCTTTAACGACATGGGTTTGGGACTGCGTCAAAAAACGTTGCCAGGAAGGACTGAGCAGGGTGTCGGGCAATAATTGTTCAACCGGCATGCCATTTGGCTCTGTTTGGTGTTGAATTTGTACTATCTGGCGGACGGTATCACAGGCATTGAGGCGTTCTGGGTTGAGATGCTGACCGTGCAAACTGCAACGGGCCAAAAACTCCAATTTTTGCAAGGAATGAGCCCCCAAAGCTTCGCTAGCACTGAGCGCTGGGCGATGCAGGATTTCACGCCAAAGGCTGAGAAACAAGGCCTCTTCGGGAGAATCAACGGGCTCTGATGAGATAAACGTTCCCTGTGCAAATTTTTGCAAGGCGGCATAATCTGTTTTGCCTGTGGCTGTGAGTGGCCAGTCTGTGGGTTGAAACCAGCGCACGGGCAACATCCACTCTGGCAAGCGAGATTTTAAGCTTGTCTGTAAAGAGCCCTGATCAACCAATTCAGGCGTTTGGGTTTGAAATGCGACACTCAAAACCCCGTCATCTTGCCCAGTTTCGCTATGTAAAAAAACAGCCACTCGGCTCAAACCAGGCATTTGCAAAAGCACAGCTTCAATTTCTTCGGGCTCCAGGCGCTGGCCATGCCATTTGAGTTGGCGATCGAAGCGCCCCCGAAAAGCAATTTCCCCCCCCGACAAAAGCTGAACCCGGTCGCCACTGCGGTAAAAACGCACCCCATTCAACTCACGGAAGCGTTCGCGGGTCAAGCGCGAGGCATTGACATAACCCAAAGCCAAACCGATGCCACTGATCCACAATTCCCCTTCTTGACCTTCATCCACAGGGGTTTGATCGGGGTGTAAAACGGCGAAGTCAAACCCTGGCAAAGGTTGTCCGAGCAAGGGCTCTTGCCAATGCTGGTCAATTGCGCACAGGGAGGCACAAATGGTGGTTTCGGTGGGCCCATAGACATTGATCAGCTTAAAATGCGCAGTCCACGCGCGCAAGCGGGCTGGATCACTGGGTTCCCCACCGAGAATCAAAGTTTGGAAAGAGGCGGGAAAATCTGAGGGACTGAGCAAGGGTAAAAGCGAGGGAGGCAAATCGAGGTGGGTGATCTGCCACCTTGCGAGGGCTTGTTTTAAACGGTCCAGATCCCTTTCCAGGCCGACATCCAGATAGAGGGTGGCCCCTGCTAAGAGCGTGGTGCCCAGATCGGAAAGACTTGCATCAAAGAGCGGAGAGAGTAACCAAAGGCTGCGACTACTCGGTTCCAAGCCAAAGGCCGCTATTTGGGCCTCTAAAACAGGTAAGAGGCCCCGGTGGGGCAATAAAACTGCTTTGGGAAGACCTGTGGAACCAGAGGTAAAGATCAAATAGGCAGGGTCACCCTCTTGCAGCAAATGGCTGTCTTTGAGGGCCTCAGCATCACTTGCCAGGGCCAAATCGAGCCAGCGAGAAAGTGCGATTCCCGCTGGCGGGGAACCTTGGCCCAGCACAGTCGCCAAGGTGGCGTGTTTGAGTTGCCACTCCAAGCGCTCAGCAGGGGCCAAAGGATCAAGTGGGGTAATGACCATGCCTGCCCGCCAAGCACCAATCAAGGCAATCAACCAGGCCAAAGATCGAGGCAAACAAATTCCGACCCGCTCGCCAGGCTGCAGACCCGTCGAGCCCAAAAAAGCAGCCACCCGCCCAGACTCCTCCCAGAGCTGGCCATAGCTTAGACTGCGTTCTGAACTGACCAAAGCCAAAGCCGCTGGCTGCCGCAAAACAATTAGCGAAAGAGCATCAACAAAAGAGCGGAAATGTTCACTCATTGCCAGGCATCCAGAGACACAAATTCAGGCCAGGTACTGCCTCTAGAAAGGTTATCTGTTTGGGGTGCGCCCCTCTGTTGGTTCAAATCACAGGGACACACCAAGCGTAAATCGAGGCTAAAACGAATATTATCGCTGTGATTGGGCAAGGGCTGATGTAGGTGTGAGCCCGAAAACAAGAGCCTTTGCCCCGCCTCACAAGCAAATCCCATGGGCTTTGCTTCTGGCACTTCCAAAGCCTGGGGATAAATAGCTGATTCAGGTTTTTTCAGACTTTGCCAACCGACTGTGGTCCGCCATTTTTCATAGTCAAAAACCTCAGAATTATTTTTAACAGGGCTGGAAAAGCAGTCAGGGTAAAAGACAAAGGTCTGGGAGGCCGGATAATTCCCCAAGGGAATCCAGAGATTGATTTGAGCAGCAGGATTGGCATACCAGGTATCGCGGTGGGCCGAAAAAGCATCGGCTGCGGCAGGCAATAAATGCATCTGCGGCACAATCGCACGCAGCCGTGGCAAATCCACAGCTGGCAGCTCAGACCAGCCCAGTTCCAAAGCCAATTCAGAGACCACCGCAGCCAGCAACTTTAACACTGCCTGATCTGCGTAGAGCTGTCCGCGCAAGCGATGGAGACGTTGGCGCAAGAGATCAGCTGCCAACATGTGGTGGGCAGTGGCAAAGCGGGGAGCTGGAAAGCAGGCTTGCTGAATTCGCCTGTGCAGCTCATGAACCAGGACTAAAGTGGCTGATGTGGCGCTAAGTAAGGCAATTTCACCCCGGTAGAAGGCCTCCGGTTGCAACTGAAAAGAACCTTTGCTTGGGTATATACCCGCTTTCAGCTCTGCGTTCACACAGGCCGCCGGGCCAAACAGATACAGCGGGGGGTGTCTGTGGAGAGCGGATCCCCTGCTAAACTGCCGAAATAGTCAACAAGCTCGAAACCACTTTGCTTGAGCAAGTCCCCCAATTGATAGGGCAAATACATGCGTGTGCCTGTTTGTTGCATCAGACGGCGCTCTGCTTTGGGATAGACAAAGGTCCAAAGTTGATTCAACATGCCAGAGGTCAGATCGGGGCTGGATTCCCGAATCACCTCTACATCTCCTTCTTGGGTCTGATGGTAGGTAATCATGGTAGCGCGGAAATGTTTGAAAACATAGGGCAGATTGAGAAAATCCAAGAGGAAATAGGCTCCGGGTTTGAGTGAGGCAAAGGCCATTTCCAACATACGGCGGTTTTGACGATCGTCGGCGGTATAACCAAAACTCGTGTGCCAGTTAAATGCGGCATCCAGAGGCATGGGGGAGACATAGTGAAAGGCATCTGCTGCGATAAACTGACAATTGGACAAATCGCCCAAACGGGCACGCTCTTGGGCCTGTCTGACATAGTCCACGCTTTGCTCAATGCCTGTTACATTCATGCCCCTTTGGCCCAGCAATAGGCTAATATTGCCAATCCCACAACACTGATCCAAGACCGTCTGGCCTCTCTGCAATTGCAATTTGTCGAGAATGAAGTCACAGGCGGCATTGAGATAATTGCGATCCAGTTGGAACATCGCCTCGGCATAGTGATTGGAATAAAATGTCTCCCACCAGGGAGCTGCTTGGCTCATGTAAAACTCCTTAAATTTGAAAAAAATAACTGGTGCATCTGGCAAAGCGAGGACAGGAGTAGCAAAGGGGGCTCCCAGCTCTGATGTTCTTCTGGCTGAGCTTGAGCCAACCATTTTAGGCGCAGGTTCAAAGCTGAGGCATCGACAAAATCCGGCAGCGGGTCTGGGAAAAAAGCAGCTTGCACAGATTGTAAGGCCTGTGGTTCGGCCTGCAAACGGTGGGATAAAAGCGCTGGCGCCAAGAACGGCATTTTGGGGCGTGACAATACAGACTGGGGCAACCAGGGCCGAGCCAATTTACGCAACAGGGCTTTTTCAAGCCCTGGAGCCATCAGCTGTTCCGGAGGCAGGCTACGCACCCGCTCAAAAAGCGGATGATCCAGAAAAGGCAAACGCCCCTCCAGGCCTTCAGCCATTTCTGCCCCATCTCCGACAGTAGGCAAAATATACCCTGCCAAACCGAGTTTGTTCCAGAGATAGAGTGAGCGATGAAGCTTGTGACGCCCCTCCAGAACCCGTGTCGGAAAAGCAGCCAAGAGCCGCATTTGCATCTCAGGCAAGGGAAAAGCAGCAAGAAAATCCAGACTGAGTAAACTGCGCAAGCGCAAACACAAAGCCGCTTTGGCCCGAATAAAAGTGGGAACGTATCCCCATTCCCGCTCGAAAAGAGTCAGGTCTGGCCCCTGTCCCAAGGGCAAATGCATGCCCACCAAACCAGCATGGCGGTCCCCACCGGGATAAAGATCCTCAAGCAAATGGGCGTAGCCGCCAAAGAGTTCATCGGCCCCTTCCCCCGTTAAAACGACTTTAAATCCGGCAGCACGGATTTGTTTGCAGAGCAAACGCCGGGCTGTTACATGGGGGTTGATACTGGGTCCTTCGGTGAGACGGAGGGTCTCAACCATGGCCTGCATGAGCGTTGGGAAATCGAGCTGCAGCGTATGCAATGCAATGCCCAGTTTATCTGCTGTGTTCTGAGCCATCGGCCCTTCATCGCCCTCCCAGCCAGGAAAACCCACACAAAATGCCGGGGAAGGCGCAACTTGATTAAGCAAAGAAGTGATCAAACTGGAGTCCAGACCCGCACTGAGATAAGAACAGATAGGTAGATCTGCCACCCGGCGCAATTCAACCGCGGTCTGGATGGCCGATTGTAATTCGGGAATCAAGTCGATTTCTGGCTCGGGTCGCAGCTCTTTGGCCTCGGGATAGTCCAAATCCCAGTAACTAAACTGTTCAAGTTGTCCTGAGTGCCAACGCAAGCCATGGCCCGGTGGCAAAGCCTGAATACCTGCAAAAAGCGACTGTTCAGGCAGCGGGTATTGAAAGCTGCAAATTTGGGCCAGGCTATTCAGGTCCCAGGCAGGCGCAACCCCCATTGCCAAGAGGGCTGAAGCCTTGGAAGCCAGCAGCAAAGAGTCTGCTTGCCTGGAATAAAACAGCGGTTTAATCCCAAAGCGATCGCGCAGGGCGATCAATTCCTGTTTTTGGCCATCCCAAAGAATCAGCGCAAATTCCCCGCGCAAAAAGCGCAGGCAATCCAGGCCGTATTCAGCATAGAGAAAAAGCGCAACTTCGCTGTCTGATTCGGTTAAAAAATGATAACCTTTGTTTTGCAAGTCTGCGCGCAAAGGCTCTACCGCATAAAATTCCCCATTAAATACCCCGCTCAATTGGCGCGGGGCAAAATGCAAAGGCTGCTGGCCCCCGGCAAGATCACGGGTAGCCAAGCGGGCATGGCCCAAACCCACACATTGGTTGTCTGAGCGCCACATTCCTTTGCCATCGGGCCCCCGTGTCACCAAGGAGTCAACCCCAGCAGCGAGCAGAGCCATGGGAATGGCCTCATTGCCGATCATGGCGATCACCCCACACATCGCTAGGGCCAGCTTAAAAAGATTTTAAGTGATTCCCCGGCTTCAGCTGCCTCTAACGCTTTTTGCCAAGCCTGAGCGGGATAAACGGGACCAAATAAATCCTGTACCGCCTCAGCGTTTTCAGACAGCCATTGCAAAACCCAGGGAAAAGCCGCGTAATAGACCCCTTGCAAACGGATTTCTTTGCGAATCAAAAGGTGGGGATCAAATTGCAAGGTGGGCAAATGCCGCGATTTGAGCAGTAGCAGTCCCCGCGGACGCAGGGCTGTGAGTAAAGGGTCAAGGCAGGCATTGCTCAGCCCAGTTTCAATCAACCAAGCAAAGCCATTGTTCGGTAGATCCTGGGGGTGGGCATAAAGTTCTACCTGCTCAAATCCCTGACTTTTTAAGAGGCGCATACTCAATTCTGCAATACGGCCTTGACCGACAATGGCTCCCGCCACATCCCAGTGGATATCTGCTTTAAGAATGGCTGCAGCCGCCGCAACGGGCTCGCTGAAGGCCGCAGTCTCCCAACTTAAGGTGGTAGGCCAGTCTGCAGGTAGCGCATAAACCTGTTCAGCAGGCAAACAGACATATTCAGCAAATGCCCCTGAAACGTGCAACCCCAACATCTTGCCGCAATAACAGCTTTCAGCGTGATTTTCCAAGCAGGCCAAACAGCTCCCGCAGGGCAGGAGTGGCATGGCTGTAACGTGCATTCCCACCTGCAGGTGATGTACCTGATCCCCGATCGCGGCAATTTCACCCGCAAATTCATGGCCCACAATCAGGGGTTCGGGGGTGACCAATTGGGAACGCATCACAGCCAAGTCTGTGCGACAAATACCCGCCATCTTAACGCGTATCAGGACATGATTGGGGGCTTCACAGACGGGGCGAGGGGTGGTTCTCAGCAGAACTTCGCCCTTTTCTTTGATTAAAGCCAACATCTCTGACATTTGCCCCTCTGCCTTTCATTCAATTCAAGTATACCGGAATCTGAATGCCATCAAATTGAATATATGTACATTTTACACTAATTAAACCCTAAAAATCCAGCCTCTTTTTTCATTCCCACAGTCTGAATGATTTCAACCTTGCCGATTTCATGGCAGAATGAGCCTGTGAACAGTTCCATCCTCCCTGTTGTCTGGGAAGAAGGTCTCTGATATAAAAAGGAGTTGTTGTGAAAAAGATCATGTCTAATGCCTCTCTCGTTTTGGCTTTGTGTCTATCAGGAGGGCTCTTAATGGGTCTTGTTTCCCCCTCCCAGGCCAATACAGTTAACAATCCAGACTGGCCCCTGTTTCAACAAAATGTCAGCCACACAGGCCAAGGCCTTACCAGTCGGAGTATCATCAACCCCACCATTCTTTGGAAACAACCTGTGGGTGTTGCTGGTTGGCTCAATTCCCCCCTGATTGCTGATGGACAGGTCTTTATCAGCAGCTCTGGCTATCTCTGGCAAATCCCCGATTATGAAGCCGGAAACGAAAGTGACAGTCTCTTAACCGATGGGGTCTATGCCTTTGATCTCAAAACGGGAAATCGCAATTGGTATGCGCCCGCTCGCGCGGATGCCAGCGGCATGGCCTATGAAAATGGGTTGATTTTTGCCACTGGGGACGAAGGCGCAGTCTGGGCCCTCGATGCCCGCTCAGGTGAATTAAAATGGCGCCAAGAATTGGGTGCAGAAACCTACCAGGTCTTGGTTCACAACCAAGTGGTTTATGTTGGCACTGCCACGGGGCATTTTTTTGCCATGGAGGCAAACACGGGCAAAATCCGCTGGAAAACAGCGCTAAAAGGCAGCATTCGCGCTGGGGCCGCGCTGCATGGAGATCGACTGGTGGTGGGCACCACCCAGGGCAAAATTTATGGGCTCAGCCTCAAGGGCAAAATCCGCTGGGAAAAAGATATTCTCAGCCTGTATCCCGAATATGTCAACGAGCAATACCTCACACAGATTGAGAT
Organism: uncultured Candidatus Sericytochromatia bacterium; assembly: GCA_964598905.1. Lineage (GTDB taxonomy): Bacteria > Cyanobacteriota > Sericytochromatia > UBA7694 > UBA7694. The sequence continues at coordinate 18,900 of CAZRFI010000006.1, forward strand.
CTATGGCTCACCCACTATTTATAAAAACAGTGCCATTATTGGCTTTGCCCGTGATAATTTGTATCCAACACCTGCCCTGGTGCGTTTGGATTTGCTCACTGGCAAGTTGCTCTGGAAAGCCGAAACCGATGGCGAACGCCAGAATTGGGGCAATATCCGCACTTCACCCGTTGTCTACAAAGATCTGTTGATCTATGCTGAACCCTATTCCAACGAAGTGATTGCCATCAATGCGGAAACAGGCAAAGCCCTGGGAAGTACTTCTGTCGGTGTTTCCATGTTTCCCCAATGGGCCTCCCCCGCCTTGAGCGGCTCGGTGGTGATTATCCCCCGCCACGATGGGGGCCTGTATACCCTCGATGCAGAGAAAGGCAAACCAGGTTGGGCCCTGTATTTGGGCGAACCTAAACTGGCAGGCAGCAAATTTCCAGAGGGCATTGCCACTGGAGGTGGCGCAACTTATTTCCATCCCACCATCGGGGATGCCATTTTTAGCTCTCCTGCGGTTTCTAAACAGGGCTATATCTTGGTCGCAGCCGGGGGATATCTCTACTGCATTGGCGATCAAAACTGGTAATCCCAGGTAAGATTTAGCCAAAACAAAAGCCCCTCAAATGAGGGGCTTTTACGTTTATAAAGATTTATTTCTTTTCGCTGGCGTAAGTTCCGGCCACGCCACCAATCAAACCACCCACAGCGCCAATTGCAGCGCCGGTAGCGACACCATTCAGGCTGCGGCCAATTGCACCCAGGGCAGCAGCGCCTGTCACAGCACCGGTCACGGCACCCAACAGAGCCCCTTTCCAGGGACTATCGGTAACCTGTGAAGCAACGGCCCCCGCCACAGCGCCGGTCACACCAGCAGCGGCAGCGCCAGTACCAGCCAAATAGAGCGCAAATACCTTTTCAACGCCATTGGAACTGCCAGCATAGATCAATCCAGGTAGTCCAACTGCACCAGCAGCAATCAGGCCACCCCGCAGGGCACCATTCACGGGGCTTTTTTTGAGTTCAAGACTGTCCCCTTTGAGTTCATTTAAAGAAGGGCTGGCTGGGGTTTCGGGTTTCTTGGGGGCCGCGGGGGTGGCGGGATTTAAAACAGCAGTAGCGGTGTTAACGGTATTGATATTCATTTTAAAAAACTCCTCTATTTAAAAAACACTTGATTTTGATACTTATCTTATCTGGGCATTGGACGAAACCATTCTTATCTATCGGATAACTAAAGGTAAAGGAATGGTTAATTTTTGCGACATTTAGATTCGGGCTAAAGTACAAATTTATCTCAAGCTGTGTCACACACTGGAAAAAACGAACGATAAGGATTAAAATAGAGTTATGGGAAATTTTGATTTAATCGTCGAACAAAAAATTCAGGCCGCCATGCGGCAAGGCGAATTTGACAATTTGCCTGGAGCCGGTCAACCCCTCGTACTCGAAGACGACAGCGATATACCACCCGAATCGCGCATGGCATATAAAATTCTCAAAAATGCGGGGGTCTTGCCTGAAGAACTTCAATTGCGCAAAGATCTCAAAAGCCTGGAAGCGTTGGTTCAAGAAGTTCCCCTCAGTGATACCGAACACCGCCAGGCTTTATTGGCAAAAATCAACGCAGGCTGGGCCCGCTATTATGCAGCCATGGAAAGACGCAAAAATCTCTAATTTTTGATTTTGTACCCCGTTTTAAACAAGAGCCAAACAGTGATCAAACACAGGCTCAGAAAGACCGAAATCATGGTCAGACTCAAAGTTACACCCACATCCGAAACCCCATAAAAACTCCAGCGAAAGCCACTGACAAGGTAGACAATCGGATTAAACAGGGTCAGTTTTTGCCAAAACGGGGGCAACATGTGGATTGAATAAAAGCTGCCTCCCAAAAAGGTCAAGGGCGTGATGATCATCATTGGAATGATTTGCAATTTTTCGAAGCCATCAGCCCAAATCCCAATAATAAAACCAAAGAGGCTGAATGTCAGAGAAGTTAAAACCAAAAAGACCCCCATCCAGAGTGGATGTAAAATCGTAAAATCGACAAAGAGCCGCGCAGTGGCCAAAATGATTGCTCCCAGGATGATCGACTTGGTAGCTGCTGCCCCCACATAACCTGTGACAATTTCAAATGAGGAAACTGGTGCCGACAAAACCTCGTAAATCGTACCTGAATACTTGGGCATATAAATTCCAAACGAAGCGTTGGAAATGCTTTCGGTTAAAACTGAGAGCATGATCAAACCTGGCACAATGAAAGCCCCATAACTCGTGCCATCGATCTCTGTCATGCGGGAACCAATCGCTGAGCCAAAGACTATAAAATAAAGCGAAGTGGAGATCACGGGTGAAGCGATGCTCTGAAAGAGGGTGCGAAAAAATCGCGCCAATTCAAATTGGTAAATGGCCCGGATGGCATAAATATTCATTTCGTTTCTCCAATCAACCGCACAAAGATATCTTCCAAGGAACTCTCACTGGTGTGCAGGTCTTTAAAGTCAAGATCCAATTCTCCCAATTGCTTGAGCAGGGCGGGAATACCCGTGTGTTCGGCTTGGGTATCAAAGGTATAGATCAATTGGGTCTGATCCTCAGATAATGCCAATTGAAACCCATTCAGGGACTCAGGCAGCGCGTGCAATGGCGTTTGCAGATGAATCGCCAATTGCTTTTTGCCCAGTTTTTTCATCAGGGTCTTTTTGTCCTCTACCAAAATAATCTCGCCCTTGTTGATCACGCCAATGCGGTCGGCCATCTCTTCGGCCTCTTCGATATAATGGGTGGTCAAGATGATTGTGACCCCCTGTTCACGCAGGCGGCGCACCATCTCCCACATCTCACGGCGCAGCTCGACATCGACGCCTGCGGTGGGTTCGTCGAGAAAGAGAATACTCGGTTCATGTGAGAGCGCCTTGGCAATCATCACCCGGCGTTTCATGCCCCCAGAAAGGGTCATGATTTTGCTGTCTTTTTTCTCCCACAGAGAGAGGGCTTTGAGGACCTGTTCAAGATATGCGGGGTTGGGGGCTTTGCCAAAGAGTCCTCGGCTGAATTGGACTGTGGCCCAAACCGTTTCAAAGATATCACTGGTCAATTCCTGAGGCACCAGACCAATTTTCGAGCGGGCCCTGCGGTAATCTTTGACAATCTCAAAATTATCTGCTTTGACGATTCCCGAACTGGGATTGACAATTCCACAGATAATACTGATCAGGGTGGTTTTGCCTGCTCCATTGGGGCCGAGCAGGGCAAAAATTTCGCCCCTGTGGATCTCAAGGTCTATCTGTTTTAATGCCTGAAACCCAGATTTATAGACCTTGGTCAGACCTTTCACAGAGATGATTGAATCGGGTATATTTCCTGGCATAAGTGGGATCACTGCTTTCAAGTTGGAATGTATATAAGGACATACGGATTGTATGTCAATTGTACCGCCATTGTGACAGAAATGCCCAGGTCTTGATCGCAAATTGTTTCGTGGTTTATAGTGTATAAAAAATCACAGGAATAAACGATGTTAAACAAAAAAGTGCTAAAGTCCCCCAAGATCTTGATCGGCATATCTGTTTTTGCAGCCTTGATTGTGATCGGGGCTCAAATCCCCT
>CAZRFI010000006.1:22598-41684 GCA_964598905.1 uncultured Candidatus Sericytochromatia bacterium
GCTGAAATTGGCAGCAGCTTTGAGGCCTTTCTCAGTCCCCATCAGGAACCCGACGAAGAGTCCAATACGCCAGAGTTGACCCCCAAAGAGTTTAAGTCAACGGCGCCTTCTGTCGCTCGCAAAGATCGCAAATCTCGCGGACATGGCAGCCTGCGTTTTAGCAAAGATCTGAGCAAGGCCTATGTCGATGTCAAATTGGAGAATGTCGATCCGGAGCAGGTAGTGATGTTCCCTATTCATTGTGGCAAACCAGACATGCTCGGACCGATCATTGCCGATTTTAGCGTGCAAGGCAGCTTTAAACAACATTTTAAGCAGGGCCTCTTTTCGTTGCAACTCAGCAACGAAGACATCAACAAAACCGCTCACAGCGGCCACAGCATCGTCAGTGCCTTTACCTCAGGTTGCCCAGTCGTGCCTGACCAACCGATTTTTGGCAAGGTCAAAACCATAGCGGGCATGGAACATATCGCCCGACGCAGTGAGCTGTATTTTAACCTGCACACCAAAGGCCAGACCTTTTACGGGGATATTCGCGGTCAATTGCACCCGGTTAAAGCCCAAAACGAGTGAGTCAATCGGCTTGCTAAGCCGATTGCAGCCAGCGCTTGAGCTGAACCATTCCCGCATCCGTCGAGATCAGGGGTTCATAGCCCAGGTCCCGGCGGGCAGCGGAGATATCAAACCAATGAGCCGTCGAAAACTGGCTGACCATAAAGCGGGTCATGGGGGGCTCTCCAGGCAAATGGAAAGCCCTGTAAACCGACTCCAGCACTGAGCCTGCTAAATGAGCCACGCGCACAGGCACCCGGCGGGTAACCGGCGGCAAGCCCGCTGCGGCCAAAATTCGATTGACAAATTGAGAGACCGTTTCGGGCTGATCTTGGGTGATAAAATAGGCTTTGCCCGCAATGGTGGCACCCGGTTCAAGTTTGTTTAAGGCCAGAATATGCGCGGTGGCTGCATTTTCGACATAAACCGTATCAACTTTGGGATCGCGTGTGCCAACCAGACGCAGGCGACCGGCTTTGGCGCGGGCCACCAGCCGGGGCACAAAATGCGGATCACCTGGCCCCCAAATTAGATGGGGTCGCAGCGAGACAGTGGCGAGTGTCTCACTGTTGGCCTGTAAGATCATTTTCTCAGCCAACGCTTTGGTCTGAGGATAAAAGGCCTCAAAATGGGTGGGATAAGGCGTGCTTTCGTCTACGCCTTCAAGGTCTTGGCCACTGTGAACCACGCTGGGCGAACTCGTGTAGACCAATTTGGAAATGCCTGCCTGCTGACAGGCTGAAATCACATTTTCAGTGCCGCGCACATTGGCGCTGTGAAATGATTCATAGCTGCCCCAAATACCCGCTTTGGCAGCCACGTGCACCACTGCTTGACAGTCTTTGAGGGCTGCAGCCAAGCGATTGGGGGCATCAAGATCACCCTGGCGGTGTTCAACGCCCAAAGCGTTTAATTCGGGATAATTCCCGCGTGAATAACTGACCACTTCATGGCCCTGGGCGATCAATTGTCTCACTATCGCCAGACCCAAAAATCCGCCCCCACCCGTGACAAAGACTTTCATTTTGAGACTCCCATAGCCAATTTTTCCGTGGCCCAGGGAACCAGTTTTTCGCGAAAGATCTTGGAGTTGTGGCGGATATCCACTGGCAAGGCTGGGTGTATTAAAAAATGCCGAATCGTACGGGTATGTGGGTATTTTTGGGCCAGGTCTTGTAAATCGAGAATGATCTGATTCTGCGCCTGGCTGGGATTTTTTTCGAGTTCGACGCAGACCACGGGCTGGAGCTGACCGGGTTCGCCCACGCCAACCAAGCCGGTGCGGTAGACGTCAGGATGGGTATTAAAGATCGCCTCGCAGGGGATGGTGTAAAGCGTTGCTTGGGGGGTGATCACCCGGTGGGACTTGCGGCCACAGAACCAAATCCGAGCCTGTTCATCAAGATACCCCAAATCGCCCATGCGGTGTCGAACACTGCCATCTGGGTCAGCGATTTTCGCCAAATCGGTTGAGGCCTGGCGGTTAAAATAAGCGGTGGTGACATTATCGCCTTTGACAACAATTTCCCCCAATTCCCCCACTGGCAGAGCCAGAGAATCATCCCATTCTGCAATGGGCGTGTCGGTAATCGGAATGATCGCCACTTCGACCCCGTTTACAGCCTTACCAATACAAACCCCCTTGCCCTCACGGGTCAAAAGCTGGGTTTCACCCAGAATTTCACGGCTACCAATGCTGGCCACAGGCAGACATTCAGTTGCACCATAGGGGGTAAAAATTTCAGCCTCAACAGGTAAAAGAGATTGCATGCGTTCGAGGGTCTGCCAGGGCACAGGTGCGCCAGCGGAGAGCACTCTGCGCAGCGAAGGCAAATGAATCTGTTTTTCTTGGCCATAGCGGCTGATGCGGTTGAGCAAAGCGGGGGAGCCAAACATATGTGTGACCTGAAAGCGCTCAATCGCATCAAAGATGTAAGCGGGACTGACCAGCGCTGGTTTGGTGGGGTCCATCCAGGGCACCACTGAAGTCATGCCCAAAGCGGGGTCAAACAGAGCAAAAGGTGGAAAGGTGGCCAAATCGACCTCTCCGGCTTGAACCTGATAGGTTTCGCGGATCCTTTCAATTTGGGCCAGAAATTGTCGGTGTTGATAGACAACGCCTTTGGGAACGCCGGTGCTGCCACTGGTAAATAGAATCGCTGCCAGGTCTTCGGGGCGGGTATCAGCAACACCTGTTAATGGCGATTTTCGGCCAAAGCGACGCAGGTCAGTTAAAGTGGACCCAGCCCAAAAGAGTTTGGGCCCGATTGTCACATTGATTTTGACACTGTCTTTACCCCAACCCAAGATTTTGCGTGCCAAGTGAGCCTTGGTCACACCGACAAACGCCTCGGGCTGAGCCTCGTGCAAACAGGTTTTGAGATTGTCGAGTCCCATGCCAGGATCAATCAAAACAGGCACGATCCCGGATTTTAACATGGCAAACATCAAGGCAAAGAACTCCAGGCTGGGGGGCACCATCAAAACGGTGCGCATGCCGCGCACAATTCCTTTATTCTGGAGCCCTGCAGCCAGTACCTCAGATTCTTTGACCAGGGTCTCAAAGCTGTGGTGTGTATAAGTTAGCTGGCCCATTCGGTTGGGTTTTTGCGCAAGGATAATGGCCGTCGCCTGTGGTTGAGTCTGGTAAGAAGCATAGAGTGCTGTGGCAATATTGGCTGGAGCCGAAAGTACCTCAGTCATATCAAGGCCTTCATGAAAGTACGGGTTCGGGGGCCTTTTGGCCCATAAAAGCCTGCACCAGTGGCACAATCTCAGCAGCCATGTCTTCAAGCACATAATGACCCGCTTGCGCAAAGCGGTGAACCTCGGCCTGGGGCAATTTGTCTTCGAAGACCTTGAGAAAATCACCGTCAAAGACAAAGTCTTTTAAGCCCCAACAGATCAGGGTGGGCAGATGGCGGAAGCGTTCGAGATTGTCTTCGACCTCGGAGACCAGGGCAAAAGCCGGGTCTTCTGGGTGCAGTGGGATATCTTGAACAAAACGCAAGGTGGCAATGCGATTGGTTTTGGTGTTGTAAGGCGATTGGTAAATTTTGCGCAGCTTGGCCGACATGGGATGTTCGGTACAACCGACCCAAGAGGCCGCTACACTGAAGGCGTTGAGGTTTTCGATCAGCCAGGCACCCAATCGGGTCTGGCGGCCCAACGCCAATTGCCAGGGAATCTGCCGTTTGGTATTGGGAAGATGAAAAGCGGCTGTATTAAAAATCACCAGGCGTTTGACTGCATCCATGTGGCGCAGGGCCCAGCCCAGACCGATTAACCCGCCCCAATCATGCACAACCAGGGTCACATTTTTGTTTACCCCCAGGTGATTCAAAAGCGCTTCCAAATCGTCAATGCGGCTCCCGAGGGTATAATTATAGCGGCTGTCATCGGGTTTATCTGAGAAGCCGCAACCGATGTGGTCGGGCACAATGCAGCGAAAATGAGGGCTCAGGGCTTTGACCAGATTGCGGTAATAGACCGACCAAGTTGGGTTGCCATGGACCATGACCACTGGGTCACCTTGGCCTTGATCGAGATAGTGGTATTTGAGGCCATTGCGATTGAAAAAATGGCCATGGTAAAGAGAAATGGGTTCAGACATCAAAAATACTCCGAATAATCAAACTGTTCCAGCACCTGCTCAAAGACCTTGTAACTCTTCTGGTTTTCAAGCACAAATATGATTTTGCGCAGGTGGTTTCCGGGAGAACTGACACTGCGGGCCAGTTCATCGATCAAAATTTCGGCAGATTTGTCCAGCGGAAATTTGCCGATGCCCGTGCCAATCGCTGGAATGGCAAGACTTTCTAAGCCTTGTTCTTGGGCTTCTTCGAGAATCGAACGCATGGTTTTGCGAATTTTTTTGGCACCATTGGTGCTGGTGGTTTCTACGCTGAGGGTATTGAGCACATTTTTCGCCCTGAGAAATTGGGCCTGGGTCATGACCACCGCTTTGTCGCGGTTTTGCCCAGTAAACAAAGTGGCCTCCAGGTCTTCAGAACTGTTCAAACCCGGTTTTGGCTGGTTTTCCACATGGGAAAGCGCTTTGCCCGTGACATTGATCAGTCCATCGACCTCACAGGCCATAATATCCCCTTGCAGCAAACGCACGACGGCAGGGCCGATTTTCCGTTCTTTCACGGCTGCAGTGTTCCTTGTAAGTTCAAAATCTTAAGTGGCTTCTTCAAAAATCAATGAGTTCTATTGTACACCCATTTCTCTTAGACAAGCGCAAAACCTCCCTTTACCACTGCAGGGGATATGTTATAGTGTGTGTACCTTTTTCTGGTCTGGCCCCAATTAAAAGCGCCTTTTATTTAAAACAGGCCCGGCCAAAAAAGAAAATAGGGGGGAAGTTATGAGTACCGGTCAACTGCGTTTGGATCCGGAGCACCAAAGGGGCAACAGTGGTGTCCGCAAGAAAACCCGCAGGTCGCGGGGCCGCATGAGCATTCTGGCCTGTTCCTCTGGAAGTGGTTTTGCTGACCGCTTGGTCAAACATCTCGACGATTTGCTCAATGAACAATACGGCCATCAGCGCTGGGAAGATTCCTGCCGCCGTTCGGCCAAAGAGATTTTCTTTTCCAATCACGAAGTCAAAACGGTGATCACCGAAAATATCCGTGGTGATGACGTGTATATTGTGCAATGTATGGACGACCCACTTACCCGTGATCTGGCCGATCCGGATCAGCGCCGCAGCATCAACGACAATTTAATGGCGCTCTGCACGGCAATTGATGCGGCATACAACGCCGATGCCCAAACCATTACGGTGATCATTCCCCAATACCCTTATGCCCGCCAAGAGCGCAAAAAAGAGCGGGAATCGATTACTGCGCGCCAAATTGCCATGTTCTTAGAGGCCTCGGGCGCAGATCGGGTGATCACCTTGGATATTCACGCTGAACCTGTGGAAGGTTTTTTCAGATCGGCCCATTTTGAAAATATTCATGCCTCTGGGCCCATTACCAAACATATCAAACAGCATTACGATCTCAGCAATCTAACCCTGGTGGCCCCCGATGTGGGCAGTGTACAACGTGCCCGCCACTATTCACTCACGCTCGGTACGGACTTGGCGATTGTCGATAAACAGCGGGATTATTCCCGGCCCAGCAGCATCGAAAGTGTGAGACTGATTGGCAGTGTCAAAGATCGCAATGTCCTGATCATCGACGATATGATCGCCACGGGTGGCACGATTATCAACGCCACCAAATTGCTCAAAGAAAATGGCGCCCAGGATATTTACCTGGCTTGCAGCATGCCCTATTTTAATGGGGCTGCCGTTGAAAAACTAGACAAAGCAGTGCGCGAAGGCTATATCAAAAAGGTGATTGGCACAGATGCAGTCTTTCACGGGGAAGATTTTTTAAAGCAAAATCCCTGGTATGACGAAGTCTCTGTCGCCAAACTCTTTGCCGACGTGGTGTTTAGAATCAATCAGCGTGAATCGGTCAGTGAATTGCTAAAATAGGCTTCAAATGGCAAATTTGGATTCTTCCCAAATTCTCCGACCTACTTTTGAGTATAATTAGGCTCTCGCTCTATTTCAGGCCATTCGCCAAGGATTGAAAGGTATTGACATCTTCAACCGCTTGGCGAAATAAAACATCTTTCATATAGGTCTGATATGGAATGCCTATTTGATCTGCCGCTCGTTTGATCAAATCCAATTGGTTTTTTTGCCAGCGAAAATTGACCCGCACTTCATCGGTCTGCAAATCGGCTTCTGCCTGAGCAATTTGCGCATCAATCGCCCCCATCTGTTCAGGCGAAAATTCTTCAGGTTCCAAAACTTCATAGGACCGTTTCTTAGACATCTTTTCCTCCCATCGAATACATGCCACCAGTTAGATTAACACAGGTCATAATCAGGACTTTTTTGCTGGTTTTTTCAATCCAACCCCAATACAATAAATGTGTTTGATTGCGGGTTTCAAATCTTTGGCGCAGAACATTCCAATGCGTTTGGGCGTTTAAGCTGTCGTCTTCTGCAAAGAACACATTCAAGACGTCATCGGGGGTTGTCAGATGTCGAACAGTTATATGTAATTGTTCAGGGTCTTCTCTATCCCAAGCAAAATAGAAAGTATAATCGCTATATTTAATGCGATACATGGACTTTTTCTGTGGCTGATTTGACGTAAATCCCTCTGATCCCATCATAGAGAATTTGTGGCAAAAGTCAATACAAATGGATAAAAAAGTCCAAGGCCAGTAACCCTATTTGCTCTCTTTTTTGCTCGCCATTTGTTTGATCGCTTTGGAGGTTTTTACGATTCTGACCACGTTGAGAACATCAATCATGGCGCGGATTTTCTGATTGGCGGCGAGGATATTGATCTTGCTGTCTGACATACGCGCCACGACGTCTTTGAGCAGGCCCCGGCGATCAATGGTATAGATTTGCAATTCAACCGGGTAAAAGCTCTTTTCGACCTCGCCCCAGCTGGCAGGCAAGAAACGCTTGGGGTTGACCTGGCCCAAATTGGAGCATTCTTTGGAGTACACAGCACATCATCCTTTATATGCTCAAGATTTTGGCCCTTGAGAGAGTCGCAAAAAGGCACGGACTCCATCAATCGCCTGCGCCCCTTCAATGTGCTGCCACTCAATCTCCGGATGAATTGAGTGGCGTCTTTCCCTGCTGCAAAGATTCTATCAGGGATTGCAGATAAGCGCTTACAGCTGTGTTCTTTTGGGATTGGGCCTGCAAGCGGGCTTTTTCAGCCTGGCTTAGCAAGTTTTGCAATTTGCCACTTTCGAGCAGGCCCTGGATGACAGTGCGTGACGTATATTCTGTAATATATTCCAAGGGCTGTTTCTGCTCAAGATCCTTTAGCTCGGGATCAACGCCTTGCTGCAAAAGCCAAAACAGGGATTCCGGGGAAAGATTGGCCCGAATCGCGAAGTGGATGGCATTTTGACCTGTTTTCGCGTGGACTTGCTGCGGGTCGGCCCCCGCTTCAACCAACAGAGCCAAAATTTCTGGTTTTGCATTTTTGAGTATGGCATTTAAAAAGGGAGAAACACCCATGGCATCTTTCAAATGAACATCAACAGGGGTTTGCATCAGGGTTTTGAGCATCAAAGGATTGGCTTGTCCAAGGGCTTCTAAAAGCGGGGTCTGCCCATTTTGGGCAGATTGAGGTTGCACCCCCATTTCCAATAACCAACTCAACATCTTGGGGTTTTGACTGCTGATTGCCGCCAAAATCGGAGGCCATCTCATGTGGGAGCTGTTTTGCATGAGCATATCAGCCAAAGACTTCTGCGGTTTTGATTTTTGCATATGTTTGACCAGTAATTGTGCCAATTCCACATTCCCGCTACCGATGGCAAGATCGAGAGGGCTTTGCCCCTGTTTATTTGTGCGCCAAGGATCTGCCTGAAAAGCCAACAATAATTCAGCTTTCTCAGGTAAAACACAGCTGTGCAGAGGGGTATTGCCCTCTCTGTCCTGAACCTGGGGAGACAACCCCTTTTCCAACAAGGCAGTGAGAATATCGGTGTTGTCCCAGCGATGCAAAAGGCTTTTACCTTCAAAATCCTGCCCCTGAAAATCGGCACCCGCTTTCAGCAAAAGCTTAAATAAACCCGGACTTTGGGCAGTAAAGAGGACTCCCCCTTTCTCTTCTTTGGGAATAGGAGAAAAACCCTGCTTGAGCACAAATTGGATAATTTGAAAATTATCCCCAGAGATCGCATTTGAAAAAGGACTGGCCCTGTTGGGCGTTTGTAAATGGGGATTGGCCCCGTGTTTCATTAATAATTCCCAGAGTTTCAGATCTTCACTGCCCCAGAGAGGAGGATGCCCATAGCTGTTCAAGAGATTGGGATTGGCCCCCCTTTTTAATAACATTTCTGCTATGGCAAAGAGCTTCTGGCGCACAGCTTCGTGTAAAAGTGTGTTCTCTCCCGTTTGCACCCCTGGAATACCTTCTGTCCAGAGTCGATTGGGGTCACCTCCTTGGTCGAGATAGGTTCCCACACGCTGAAGATTCCCCTCTCGCAAAGCATCAAGTAGGTTGTCTGCAGACGTGCTTTTCTCCCCCTTTGGCTCAGGGGAGTGCAGCGGTCCCGTTTCAGAACAGGCAGCCAAAATTAGACATAAACACAGGGAGTAAAAGTACTTTTTCATGGCTTTAAGAGATTTTCGAGCAAGGTTCGCATGTCTGGACTGGGTGGCTGTTCTGAGTAGGTCAAAAGCTTTTGGCTGATTTTGCGGCGCTGTTCCGGGTTGAGCTGAGACACAAGCCATTGCAAAATCGCTCCCTGTTTTCCTTCACAGGCCAAGGTATAGGCATCTTTTCCCAGATAATTGTATTCGTCTGGCTTTGCCCCTTGTCCGACCAGAAGCTGCACCTGTTGCAATTGCCCAGACCGAACAGCAAAGAGCAAGGGTGTATCGCCAATGCTGCCCAAAAGAGAATGATTTTGACCGAAACTCCGAGCATTGAGATCGGCCCCTGATTTGAGTAATAACTCTGTGGTTTCAATTGAATTTTTGCTTACAGCAAGATGCAAGGGACTGAGGAACTGATTGAAGTGGTAAGCAGGCAAATGGGGAGAGGCCCCCTGTAGCAAAAACACAGGCACCCATGTTGGACTCTCAGCCAAGATCAAGCTATGAAAAAGAGACAGCCCCCTATTCAAACGATAATTGAGGTCCCATTTCTGCTGCAGTAATTCACGGATAACTTCCTGATGTTTGGCTTCAATCGCTTGAACAAAAGAGAGATAATCCTGATAAAGCCGTTTTTTTGTTGGGGCTGGAGCCAGACGCTTGACCCACTCCAGCTGACCTGTTTCAATGGCCAGATGCCAGGGGGTCTGACCCAGAGCGTTTTCTTGATCCAAATCTGGATTTTTCTGTAAAATGGCCTCAATTGCAGCTTGAGAACGGACCTGGACGGCACTGTGTAAAGCGGTATTGCCCACCTTGTTTTGCTGTTGCAGATCCGCCCCCTGTTCCAGTGCGTACAGGGCCAAATCTGTGCGATTGCTATCGAGCCAGTGCTGAAACAAAGTTGCACCATGGCCATTCAGACCTTTCCATTCTTCAGCATTCACCTTCAATGCCTGAATCTCAGCCAAACTCAGGCTGCTTTGAAAGGGTTTCTCGAATGTGGGAGCTACAGGCAAGTCAAAGAGAGAAGAGTGGCCAGCCTTTGATAAAGTTTCTAACTGCGCACCCTTGGATTTTAGCCAGGCTTGCAAAGGGGCATTGCCCGCTGTTAAGGCAAATGTCAAAGCTGAGCGTCCCGAAAAATCCTGGGCATTGGGATCTGCTTCCGCTTTTAAAAGATAGTCGAGTATCAAATAATTGCCGCGTTCTGCGGCACGGGGAAAGACAGGATTCCGTTCGCCCGAAACCCGGGCCCCCGCCTCTACCAATAATTTCAGTCCATTGTCAAATTCGGATTTGACCGCCAAAGAAAGCAAGTTGTCCCCTTTGCGGTTCACCCAATTCAAGTTTGGAGTCGCTTTTAACAGACGCTCTAAGACTGGCAGATCGCTGTTCTGAATGGCAATGGCCAAAGCTGAACGTTGAGAATCATCGGTTAAGGCCCTGTTATTGAGCAAGTAATCAACCAGCTCTAAATTTTTGTTCTGACAGGCCACATCCAAAGCTGTTTCGGCTTTCACTTCCTGTGCTTGGGTGGGTTCATCTGTCACTTTGGATTCAATATCAGCGCCCTGTGCCAGTAAAAAGGCAAGCGTCTCTCGATTGCCACTCAAAACGGCCAAATGCAAAGGGGAGTAATGCCTGAGTAAAAAGCGCATTTCATGGCTTTGTTCTGTACTGAGGGAATCCGGGGTTTCTACTGAATTCAAGGGAGTTATAGACTGTTTGAGATCAGCGCCAGATTGCAAAAGCATTTTAAGAATCTCTGTTTGTCCCAATCGGGCCGCAAAATGGAGTGGGTACAGACCTTGATGTGTGGGTTGCCGAACTGAGAGACCCTTTTGCAGTAATTCTGAAATCAAATTCAAGAGTTCCGGATCCTTTGAGACAGTTAGCTTTTCCGTTATACCAATCAGAAAAGGTTGGGAACTCAGTAAAAATTGAATCGGCAAAGGCCCTTTGGCCAATTCATGTAACAGGGTTTTGCCTGCAAGGTCAACAGTCTTAAGGTTAGCCCCCTTTTGTAGCAAAAGACGAATGGCCTGTGAATCTTTGGCCATAGCGGCATAAAAAAGGGGGGTACGGCCATCCTGATTGGCCACATCTAAATCAGGCAATTTGGCGGCCAAGAGGTTCAACGTTGTGGCTTTGTCAGCTTGTAACTTTGCTGTATCTCGGTATTGCCATTTCAGGCGCTCCACCAAGGGGAAAAAAGACATCAACAGATTTTGTTTTGCCTGTTTGTGACCATCGGCATACAGCTGGGGTGGAATAGCAGCAGCAAAGTGCAGGGGGGTATCCCCTTTTTGATTGGCGGCATTTGCCTGTGCGCCATTGGCCAAGAGTTTCTCAACCAGTTGAGGGTTCAGGCTGGCTGCCGCATAATGTAAAGCTGTATTGCCCAAACAGTCTTTTTTCTGAGGAGTCGCCCCTTTTCCCAAAAGAAACTCAATACTGCTGAGTTGCCCGCCATAAGCAGCTACATGTAAAGGGGTAAGTTGATTGCTAAAATGAAAGTTGAGATCAGCCCCTGCTGAGACAGCTTGATTGAGTTTACTGGGCAGCCCCTCCAACAATGCTTCTAACAGAAGTTGTTCGGGTTGAATGGCAGAAAGCGTTACAGGCTTGCAGTCTTGACGCACTGTGTCGCTTTGGGCCAAAATGGCAGGCAGATTCAAGCTCCCAACCCCCGAGTGACAGGCAGACAAGCAGAGCAACAAACAACTCGGAATAAATCCGCGATATTTGGAAGAGAAAACCCCCTGAGTCCCCATCAACTTATTTGCTCTCTTTTTTGCTCGCCATTTGTTTGATCGCTTTGGAGGTTTTTACGATTCTGACCACGTTGAGAACATCACTCATGGCGCGGATTTTCTGAATAATCCCCTGCAGCTGTTTGATATCTGTGACCTCCACAACCAGATCAATCGTGGCGGTTTTGTCTTTGTGGGTAGCCACATTGGCGGCGAGGATATTGATCTTGCTGTCTGACATACGCGCCACGACGTCTTTGAGCAGGCCCCGGCGATCAATGGTATAGATTTGCAATTCAACCGGGTAAAAGCTCTTTTCGACCTCGCCCCAGCTGGCAGGCAAGAAACGCTTGGGGTTGACTTGGCCCAAATTGGAGCACTCTTTGGAATGCACGGCCACGCCTTTGGTGCGGGTGACGACCCCGACAATGGGCTCTCCGGGGACGGGCAAACAACAATGGGGGAAAAAGACCAAGACTCCGCCTTCGCCGCCGATCAAAATGCCTTTGCCTTTGACCTCGCGACGCCGCTGTTCGGGGGAAACGGTTTGACCGATGATCATTTTGTCGAGCACATCTGGGTTCAGTGGCCCGGTTTTGATGCGGTTGAGCAATTGTTTGGGTGTGATTTCACCATAGCCAACGGTGGCGATTAAATCTTCCACACTGTTGCGGTTGAATTTTTGCGCCATTTCTTCGAAGGTTTTGGAGCGGATATAGTGCTCGTAATTCTCTTTACCAAATTCGGCTTCGAGCAGCTCTTTGCCGCGTTTGAGACTGTCTTCACGGCGCTCTTTTTTGAACCATTTGCGGATATTGTTTTTGGCCTGATTGGAGACAACAAAATTGATCCAGTCCAGACTTGGCTGACCATTTTTAGAGGTCATGATCTCAACCTGGGCCCCATTTTCGAGTGGGGTGGGCAAGGAGATCATGCGTCCATTCATTTTGGCCCCGACGCAGCTATTGCCAACATGGGTATGAATCCGATAGGCAAAGTCGATGGCCGTCGAGCCTTTGGGCAAGACATGCACATCACCGCGCGGGGTAAAGATATAGATGTCTTCCTCAAAGAGATCGCTTTTGACATTGGACATAAACTCTTCTGCGTCTTTGAGGTCTTTTTGCCAATCGATCAATTGGCGCAGCCAGGTCAATTGCAGATCGTTTTTGTTGCGTTTGGGCTGGTTGCCACCCTGTTTGTATTTCCAATGGGCAGCGATCCCGAAATCGGCAATGCGGTCCATGTCAAAGGTGCGAATTTGAACCTCAAGCGGATGCCCTGTCTCGCTGATCACCGTGGTGTGCAGGGACTGGTACATATTCTGCTTGGGCATGGCGATATAGTCTTTAAAGCGGCCGGGAATCGGTTTCCAAATCGAGTGAACCATACCCAAGACAGAATAACAATCGGCTTCGCTGTCAACCAAAACACGGATACCAAAATAATCGTAGATGTCTTTAAAATCTTTTTGTTTTTTAGATATTTTATTATAAATACTATAAAAATTTTTGGGTCTGCCAAAAATTTGAACTTTTTTGGTTCTTTTTTTGCTGTCTTCCCCGTCCGGACGCGGCTCACCGTCGATAAAGAACTCGGTATCTTCATCGAGCAGGGCCTCTTTGAGCTGAACCAGCGTGCGGCTCATCACCTCTTCGCGTTCAACGCGCTTCTGGGCAATGTATTGGGCAATGCTCCAATAATAATCCGGGTAGAGATAGCGCAGGCAGAGATCTTCCAACTCCCATTTGAGACGGCCAATCCCCAATCGGTGGGCCAGCGGAGCAAAAATATCCAGGGTCTCTTGGGCGATTTTTTTCTGTTTGTCTTCCGACATATGATCGAGGGTGCGCATATTGTGCAGGCGGTCTGCGAGCTTGATAATGACAACGCGAATATCTTGGGCCATGGCCATGAACATGCGCCTAAAGTTTTCAGCCTGCCGCTCTTCTTTGGAAGAAAAGGAGAATTTGCTCAATTTGGTCACGCCATCCACCAAGGCGGTAACAGTTTCACCAAAAGCCGTTGTCATCTCAGCATGGGTAAAATCGGTGTCTTCGAGGATATCGTGCAAAAATCCAGCGGCGATCATTTCCCCGCTGGCATTGAGCTCGGTCAGAATCAGCGCCACTTCATAGGGGT
Source organism: uncultured Candidatus Sericytochromatia bacterium (assembly GCA_964598905.1). GTDB lineage: Bacteria > Cyanobacteriota > Sericytochromatia > UBA7694 > UBA7694. The sequence goes on from CAZRFI010000006.1 coordinate 36,192, forward strand.
GGATAATATAAGGTTCACCCGATTTGCGTTTTTGCTCTTTGTGCAACTCGTAAGCAGCAAAAAAAGCCCGTTCAGCGAAGGCGATGTCTTCTGTTGTGGCATAGGCCATTTTTTCCACCAAATGCTCCAAGAGCGAAGCCACATAAGGGGGATAAGAGTTAATCGGAATTTCCCCTGGCAGGGGCAAATATTTTTTTAATACTGAATCAGGCTGACTGTCTTGCAATTGGGTATTTTCTCCCGCCCCTTGAGGAATGTCAGTTCAATCGCAAACAAGGCCCCCACAACTTGGGCACCCAATTCTTCGAGCATGGCCAAAGCCGCTGCAGCGGTGCCACCTGTGGCCAATAAATCATCGCAGATCAAAACTTTATCGCCGGGTTGAATTGCGTCTTTGTGAATTTCGAGTACATCTGTGCCATATTCCAGGGCATATTCTTTGCGGTAAGTGGCACTGGGCAATTTACCCGCTTTGCGCACAGGCACAAAGCCCGCATTGAGCAAATAGGCCAAGGGTGTGCCAAAAATAAAACCCCGGGATTCAATTCCAACCACATGATCAATCCCTTGATCCTGAAAGCGCAACGCCATCTGGTCCAGAGTGAGTTTTAAGATCTTGGGCTCTTTGAGCAAGGTGGTGATATCTTTAAACAGAATTCCCGGTTTGGGAAAATCGGGCACATCGCGAATATGGGGAACCAGCAGCGCTTGGAGTTCGTCATCCGGTATCAATTTCATGATCAGCCTTTCAAGAAAGCACGTTATTCTTATTGTAACCCGTTCTTTATCATAGGCCATCCCTCTGCGATCACACAAGCGGGAATTTTATTGGTTTTTTTAAGGCAACCAGGTTTGAAAGGCCTGAAAAGACCGCTTGCACCACTTCTGATGTTGGCTTTGGGCTGCATTAAAACGTGACAAATAGGCCAAGAATGAAGGACTGTCGCGCAGATCCAAGCGACGGTTATTCAAAGCTGATGTGCCTTCTCGAGTGAGGTTTAAATCCGCCAGACAGGCCAGCAAAAGGCGGGCTCGGCTGTGAGCCAGTGACAGTGCCATCATCAAGCGTGTTTCTGGAAGTTCTTCAGACTCAAGTTCTTGAAATTTGGTCAAAACCATCTGGGCCTGTTTTAATTCTGAAAAAGTGGGGGGAGGGGCAAGCTTCATTTCAATCGGTAAAAATGTCAGTTTTTCAGGCTGGGTACAGTTTAAAGCCGTTTGAAAAAGGAAGGAATCACTGGGCAGCCATTGCACGATCAAATGACTGCAATACAGGTTTTCCCAGGCCATGCTGTGCCGATCCTGGCCCAAGAGATCTGCTGGGGGACACAGAATCCAAGTCTGTGCATCGATTGTGGGTGATAAATGGGAAAGGCGCCGGCCATCGACCCAACTGCCCGCTTGCGGAGTGAACTCACCTGGCAAAGGGGTTAAATAGACATAGCGGCCCGTGTAAGGATGAAAAAAGCAGGGCCCCAAACCTGGCTCACTCTCAGCAGAAACTGTCAATATCTGCCGTGGTATTGCTGGAGCAGGGACAACCGCTTCTGAATGGGGTTGAATCTGCTTAAGCTGTAATTCGAGACTGGTGCGACCTTTCCAGGTATTTTGCTGCAATTCAAAATGCAGGTCAAAATGGCTGTGTTCCGCCAATTCTGGTCGCCACATATTCCAGCCTTTGAGCTTGAGCCCCGACGAAAACTCAGCAAAGAGGTGCAAACCTTTGCGATCGGGAGAGATTTTTTGCAGGGGCACGTTGAGAGCGACAAAACTGGGCAAGGGGTTGCCTGCGCCAAAAGGCGCCAGCCGCTGCAAATCATCCCAGAGCTCGTTATTCACAGCTTTGAGATTAAGTTCGAGTTCGGCCACGGGCATTAATTGTGGAGAACCCAGGGCGGTGTAGAAGTCTCCCAGGCGCTGTTTGAGTTCTTCCAGATTAGAAAGACGAATCGAAAAACCACCCGCCTGAGCATGGCCCCCATATTTAATAAAAAGTCCATCACAGCTCTGTAGCGCTTGCAGGACATGAAAGCCTTCTGGGGCACGGACAGACGCTTTGGCGATGTCTCCATCAATGGCCATCAAAAACACAGGGCGGCCATAGCGTTCGACCAATTGAGAACAGGTGATCCCCAAGATGCCAAATGGCCAGCCTGATTCCGCCAGTATCACAGGGCCACTGGGCAGATCAAGATCCAATTTTGAGGTGATTTCGTCTAAAAGGGCCTGGCCCATTTCCCGCCGGGCCTGGTTGACTTGATTGAGGTTTTCAGCCAAACTCTCTGCCTCATCTCGGTCTTCTGCCAATAATAAATCCAAGGCGAGCATGGGGCTTTGCAATCGACCCGCCGCATTGAGCAGTGGGATGACCCGAAAGGCCAGAGCCGTTTCATCGAGTTCTGAGGCCCGCGTCTGTTTCTGCTGCAGCAAAGCCAAGAGACCGGGACGTTGGCTGTGTTTGATCTGTTTTAAAGCCGCTTTGACTAGACTGCGGTTAAAGCCCTTTAAAGGGGTCATGTCGGCAATGGTGCCAATGCCTGCCAATTCAAGCCAATGATCCAGAGGGCGATTGCAGGCAAAATGGGGGTAAAGTAGGACGGCCAACCAATAAGCCATGCCTACCCCCGACAGATTTTTTAACTCTGGAATTTTGAGCACCTCGGGATGGAGGACAAAGTCTGCCGGTGGCAAAGATTCTCCCAAACCATGGTGGTCGGTGATCACCACCTGCATACCCAATTCTTGGGCACGGGCAATTTCTTTGTGATTGCTCACCCCACAGTCCACGGTGATCAATAATTGCGCCCCTGACTCGGCAAAACGCTCGAGGGTTGCCAAATTTAAACCATAGCCCAGGGAGCGGGTGGGCAAAAAGGGTTCAACCTGAAAGCCACTGCTGCGCAGATATTCGGTCAAAATGGTGGTTCCGGTTAGGCCGTCGGCATCATAATCCCCATGGATCACGATCAACCCCTTGCGCAGATAAATGGCGCGGAAAAGTGAGACCAATTCAGTCTCAAAGTCTGGGCGGGGCCAATTGAGAACGGGTTCTGGTTCTAAAAATTCTTGTGCTGTTTCGGGCTGGTCTAATTGGCGATTGAGCAATAATTGCGCCAAAAAATGCGAGACCCCAGCCGCTTTGGCAAATTTTTCAACATTGTGATGTTGGGGAGGGAGCTGTGGCAAACACCAAGCGGCTTCCGATGGGCTCATGATTGGGCCCTGCATTTGAGCGGTTTGCAGGCCCGCGAATCACCCAAACGACAGGCCTGCTGTAGGTCTTTGCGGGCCAGTTTGCAGGGACCCAGACGGTTGTGCAAGAGCCCTCTTTCATAACGCGCTTGAATATGTTCTGGGTTTAAAATCAGGGTATTTGAAAAGGCCTTGAGTGCCTCGCTGGGATTTTCTTCGGCCAATTGCAGCCGTCCCCAGAAAAAATGGCTTTCGGGCAATTTGGGATTGAGAGCCAGGGCTTTTTTGAGATCGGTTTTGGCCAAAGGCAAATTTTTGGCTTCGAGCCAGCTGAGCCCGCGATTGGCCCAGAGTACCGCCTCTTGGGGATGTTTGCGCAAGGCCAAGTCAAAATCTGCGCGGGCCGCTGCCGTTTGCCCCAGGCGCAGCGAGGCCACACCCCGCTGGTTCAGAGCGGTCAGGTCTTGGGGATAGCGCTTGAGAATCGAAGTCCAATCGGCCTGGGCTTTGGCATATTGCCCGAGCTGGGTCCAACTATCGGCACGCAGGGCCAGGGCTTTGATCGACCGGGGATTTTCCTTGAGAATGCGGTTATAATCATCAATCGCTTCAGAAAAATGGGAATGATCGCGCAGTACCTCTGCGCGCAGATAATAGTCTTCACTGCTTTTGAGTGGGGCTTTTTTGAGTTTTTCCAATTCGGCTTGGGCCTCGTTTTTAACTGAGGGAATTTTGCCGCGATTGCCCCATTGACCGCGTAAACTGGAGATCAGTAAAAGCATCAAAAGGGCCACCAGACTGAGGCGAAAGGTGGGCGTGCGCCAGATCGGCAATTTGTGCTGGGGTTGAAGTTGGGCCAAGAGTTCTTCAGGGGTGGCTCTTTCACGTTTGTACATCTTACCACTCCAAAAGCGCTTGAGAATGCAGCGCCAGAGACAATTGGCCCGCTTGGTATTCGTAGCTGACATTGCCACGCAAAGGCCCATGAAAAACCGGCATCTGCACCAGACTGGCATGGGTTGGTGTCTGGTTCAGGATCAATTCCTGACCATCCCAGGAACCTGTCAATTCGCGCCACTGACCGGGGCTATCCCCATCGCCGGCATCTTGCCAAACCCGGCCCAAAATAGTCTGATCGGGAGCGACTTTCCAAATCAGGTCTTTCCACCAGGCATCTGTGGTAAAAAGCGCCGGGGCCACAAGCGGCAAAGCACTGCCACAGCGCTGGAAAAGCGGCATCTGAGCCAAAGGCGTTTCGCAGAGAATCCACTCCTGCCCCTGGTAGCGTTTTCCAGTCCAAAAATCCTGCCAAGCTCCCGCAGGCAAATAAACAGCGCGGCGGCTCTGGCCGGGCCGCAAGACGGGTGCGGCCAGCAAATCCGGTCCCAAAAGGCATTGATCATGTATCTGCCAGGTCTGGGGATCTTCCGGGTAGGCATATAAAAGTGGGCGCAAGAGTGGATCACCCCTTTCAGACGCCAGTTTGGCTAAACTGTAGAGATAGGGCAAAAGTTGGTAACGCAGCTCTAAGGCTGATCGAATCAGGCTCAACCAGGGCTCGCCAAATTGCCAGGGCTCTTGGCGGCGACTGCCTTTACCCGCGTGGTTGCGCATAAAAGGGTACAAGACCCCCAATTGGGTCCAGCGCAGCAGCAATTCACCGTCACAATCCCCCGAAAAGCCGCCAATATCTGCGCCGACAAGGGGCACACCTGAGAGGCCCAAGTTCATTAACATCGGCAAAGACATCTCCAAATGTTCCCAATAACTGCTGTTGTCACCGGTCCAAACCAGGGCATATTTTTGGATGCCTGGACAGCCCGAACGGGTCAAGACAAAGGGGCGGCTATCAGGTTTGCGGTCCTTGAGCCCTTCCCAGGTTGCCATGGCCATTTGGTAACCATAGAGATTGTGCATTTCTGCGTGGCTGTGTTTGCCCTGGCGCAGGTTCAAGGGCAGGGTTTTGCCAGGGGTTTTAAACACCGCAGGTTCATTCATGTCGATCCACAGCCCAGCCACGCCCTTTGTGCGGTAAAAATCCTGGCAGCGCCCCCACCAGGATCGAACTTCTGGTTGTGAAAAATCTGGCCAAACAACGGGTTCGGGCCAAACTTCTCCCACATATTCACGGTCTTGCTGATCGCGAATAAAAACCTGCAATTGCCTGCCACTCTCGTAAATGGGGTAGGCGGCCTCCTGTTTGACCCCCGGATCGACTATCACCACAGTGCGCAGGCCCTGCGCCAGCAATTGCGCAGTTAAAGCAGAGGGGTCAGGAAAGCGCTGTTTGCAAAAACTAAA
>CAZRFI010000007.1:0-4064 GCA_964598905.1 uncultured Candidatus Sericytochromatia bacterium
GGCATTTTGGGCTGGATTGTCTTTCCCTATTTTTTGCTTTTGGAAACCCTGGGCGTTTTGGTCGAATTTTTGGGCTATTTTACTTTTCCTTTGAGCTGGCTGCGTGGAAGTTTGTCGTGGGAATATTTAATTGCATTTGGGGCCTTGGCTTTTGGCTATGGCACGCTGATCTCTTTTTTCTCGCTCTGTCTCGAACAGTGGGTCTTTTTCAGGTATCAAAAAGTGAGAGATATTTTTCGCTTGGCCTGGATTGCCCTGGCTGAAAATGTGGGCTATCGCCAACTTTCTGCTTGGTGGCGCTTTAAAGGCACACTCAAAACCCTGCTGGGGCTCAAAGGGCAGTGGGGAAAAATGGAGCGCAAAGGCTTTCAGCCCAAGCTTGACTCTGGGATTTAGCCCGAGCGCTGAGCCTGCTTGCGCAGCAACAGATGCAAACGACTGATAAGTTCATCGGGAGAAAAGGGCTTTTGCATATAGTCATTGGCACCACTTTCGAGCCCCCGAATGACATGGCTTTCGTTGCCCAAGGAGGTTAACATCATCACGGGTAAGCTCTCTGCCGAATAGATTTTGCGAAGTTCTGTGAGGACGGTGAAGCCATCTTTGCCTGGCATTTTGACATCCAGAATCAGCAGACCTGGCAGGTCGGCGGAGAGAGAGGGCAACACCTGTTCTCCATCATCCAGGGCCTCAAATTGCAGTCCTTCTTGTTCGATCCGAAAACGCAAAATGGCGGCCACAAGGGGATCATCATCTGCCAGCAAAATTCGGATGGGTCTGCCTTTTGGCTTGCGATGGGGGGCTTTCTGAGCTTCAAGTAAAGGCGCTGAACCCACCACGGACTCAAAGGGCTTTAAATTTTGCTCCAAGGCCTGGACTTGGGTTTCAAGCGGGGCTCCAATGCGTTTATTCCAGGCGATACTGAGGGCCTGCGGGGCTAGCAATTCGGGAGATACACTCGCAAAGGTGCTCCGCAGCCCCTTTAAAAAGGGCAGAAGTTCAGCATCAGCCAAGCTGGGCAAAAACAACAAAAAATGGTCTTGGCTATCATTGGCAAGAAAATCCTGGGGATTGATTTGGGCTTTGAGCAATTGGGTAAAATTTCTCAGGCGTTCAGACGGGGCTTCGGGCAGCGCAAATAAGAGCAAAACCGAGTCAGGCTGTAGCGATGAGTGGATATACCTTTGCAAAGCGCCGAATTGGGGCAGCCCTGTCAACTGATCCTGCTCCAAGGGGAGGGGAGCAGGCTGAGAAAGTCGCAGCAATTCCTGTACTTTTTTGACCAGGACTTCGGGTTGTAGCGGTTTGCTTATAACCGCTGAAACCGTGATGTTTTCAAGGCTGTTTAATTGCTTGGGCGAAGCCAGTACGATAATCTTGCTTTGTTCGCTGTCTGGGTTCTGGTGCAATTCAAAAATCAAGCGGCGTCCATCCAAATCGGGCAGAACCAGATCTGTAATAATGATGGGATAAGTGGTTTTGCTGATTTCCTGCCAGGCTTCATAAGCACTTTGGACGGCCTGACAGTGCAAACCTGCCGCTTGCAAATGGTGTTGAATCAGGTAGCTTAAATCCGGGTCTTTTTGAATCAATAAAATCGCCTGTGGGTCTGTGGGCTGTTCATTCACGGCATGTTGATCTAAGAGCAGCAGCAAATGTTGCAGGGCCAGCACCAAGTCATGGGGTTCTGCTGATTCGACCAATCGGGCCAATTGGCTGATGTCTTTAAAACCATAGGTTCCCCCAGAACCCGCCAGCCTGTGGGCAATATTGCGTACCGTCTGCAAATCCTGCAGATAGGTTTCGCGCTCTTGCGCGACAGGAAGTAGCTCCGTGAGTGACTGCAGGATCAGGCCCGTTCCCTCTTTTGGACTCAGTGTTTCATCTTGTTCCAAGCTTGACTTTAAAGCCTGTATATTTTCGGCCCATTCAGATAGGGGGGAACGCAATGCCTTTGTGGCTGCCTGCGTAATCGCAGGAAAAGCCTCAGCCTTTTGCAAAGAAACCAAAATTCGCGTCAACATCAGGCGGTTTTTTTCAAAGCGCTGAAGGCGATGATAGAGTGGCCTAATTACTTGAATGCGTTCATACAGCCGTTTGCGATAATAGTTGGTTAAACTTTCAGACTCAGATCCTTGCATAGGGGGTTAGCGGGCAAGGCTCTGCCAGATTTGTTCCAATTGTTTGCCCAGTTCCGCGGGCTCAAAGGGTTTGATAATCACGTCGTGAATGCCCTCGCGTTTGTAGTTTTCAATTTCGTGGGCCTGGGCCTTGGCTGTCATGATCACCACAGGTAAATGGGCAAATGCGGGGATTTTTCTCATTTCCTGAAAGGTCGTTAAACCGTCCATTTCGGGCATCATCATATCCATTACCACCATCTGTGGTTGAAAAAGAGGCAATTTCTGGAGGGCCTCAATGCCATTATTGCAGACCTCGACTTGGTAGCCACTGATGCGCTGAAGGGCCATGCGGGCAATGAATTGGATATCTGGATCGTCTTCAACCAAAAGGATTCTTTCCAATTTTGGGGGGCTCATCTTATTTTTCCTCTGCTGGGGGTAAATCGAAATAAAAGCGCGTAAGGCCGGGTTTAGACCAAAAATTCAGGGTCCCACCGTGTTGCTCGATAATTTCTTTGCTGATTGCCAAGCCCAGTCCGGTGCCACCCTTACTGCGGGTACTGGAATTATCCGCCTGGGCAAATTTTGAAAAAATTTGGCTGCGAAAGGCGGCCGGAATGCCCGAGCCCTGATCTGTCACGGTGAGCCGATAGGCCCCCTTTTCTCCTGCTGTGAGACTCAGTTCGACTTGGCTTTGGGGCTGAGAGAACTTGGCTGCATTGGAGAGCAGATTGGCCAAAACCTGATTCAATCTTTCGCGGTCACCCCAGATCCAGGCCGCGATCGGGCCTGCGACTAAATGGTATGTCACCTGGTATTGATCGGCATAAGCCTGATTGTTGATTAAGGCTTGTTCAGCCAATTCCCGCAGCGAAAGGCGTTCAAACCGAAAATCCATTTTACCGGCTTCCATTTTTTCGATATCGAGAATATCGTTAATTAAAAAGATCAGGCGTTCAGAATTGCGGTGAGAAATGTCTAATAGCTCTGTCATATCTGAATTTAGCGGGCCTGCGAGGCCTTTTAAAAGCAACGACAAGGAGCCGTGAATCGCGGTCAGCGGGGTGCGCAATTCGTGGCTGACCATAGAAACAAAGGCATTTTTCATGTTCTCGGCCTGTTTCCGGGCTGAAATATCATGAAAAATACCCCTGTAGGCTTCGAGGTTGCCTTGGCGTTCACGTGCGCTGAGATTGCCCTCCAAAAATAAATCTGTCTCTTTGGCGGTTTTGAGCAATAGTTCTACTTGGCTGGAACCATCACTTTGACGGGTTTCCTGCAAAAGTGTTTCCCAGCTTTGATGCGGGGCTGAGAAGAGTTTAAAACAAGAGGTGTCCTGCAATTCTTCGGAGCTAAAGCCACTGGCGTGCTCCAGGGATGGATTGAAATAAAGCAGTTCACCTGCGGCATTAAAACTGAAAATCAGATCACTGGCATGGTCAAACAAGTCGCGGTAATGCTCTTCGCTGGCCCGCAGAGAGAGTTCGAGATAGCGGTGTTCAATATGGCTGCGGGTGCGCGCCAAAAGTACTTCAAAATCAATCGGTTTTGAAATATAGTCATTGGCGCCAGCGTTAAAGGCTTCGACCAAATGTTCTCTTTCACTTTTGGCTGTCACAACTATCACGGGCAAATGAGCCATCGAAAAGCGCTTGCGGATATGGCCCAAAACCCCAATTCCATCCATTTCGGGCATCATCAAATCGAGAAGAACCAAATCAATGGATTCATTTTCGAGCAATGCCAAGGCCTCTCGGCCAGATTTTGCGGTGATTATCTGAAAGCCTTTGCGTGTCAGGCGCCGGGAGAGCATGTCGAGATTGGTTGGGTTATCATCAACCAAAAGGAGTTTGCAGGAGCTAAAATCAAGGCTCATCAAATGTTAAATTATCTTTTCGCGAGACGTTAATTTCAAGAACAACTCAAAACAATACGTTGAGA
>CAZRFI010000007.1:4164-11492 GCA_964598905.1 uncultured Candidatus Sericytochromatia bacterium
AAATTGGCCACATTGCGTGAGCTTCAAGCCCAATTAGAGGAACATATTCGTTTGCGGCGCGAGGCCATACGCCTATTGGAGATTTTGCAGCACCTGCCTCAGTTAAATGGCCTCTCTGAACAGGCCTTGTTGATTTTAAACCGTTCCGAGCCGGATCTGGTTCTGCGTCTATCTGGGCTTTTAAATGGGTTTCCCAGCCAAACTGAACTTGCCGAAGAAAACCGCAAAACAGCGATCTTTTGGTTGGATTTACACAGCCGCATTCAAGAAATTACAGACGTCTTTGCCGACTTAACCTGTATTGAAGAAATTCGTGATTCGATTCGCCGTCTTTCCCATATTCTCAGGGGATCGGCGGGCACTTTTGGCTTTGCGCAGATTTCACAATTGGCGGCCATGGTTGAAGAGTCCTCTGAAAAAGAACTGTATCAACAGCTTCAGGCCCTGATTGCACTGATCACTGAGACTGTGGCGGGGCGCGATAAAAACAACCGCCGGATTTTGGTGGTGGATGATGACCCGGATATACAGCATTTTCTCAAACTCAGTCTCGAAGCAGAGGGCTATCTGGTCACCCACTGCAGCACCATTGCCCAGGCTTGGAAAATCATGAATGAGGAAACGGTTGAATTGGTGATTCTCGATCTGATTTTGCCCGATGGCGATGGCCGCAATTTATTATTGGATCTGCGGATCTCCAATCGCTTTGCCAATATCCCGATTGTGGTTTTGTCTTCCAGAGGCCTCTCTGCCAGCAGTGAGTGTTATGCCTTGGGCGCAGATCTCTATTTTGAAAAACCCCTCAACAGTGTCGTGCCTTTGGTTACGGCGGTATCGAAACGTCTCTTACAAAAAGAACGCTCTGAACAGGCCTCTCAGCGCGATTTTTTGACGGGCTTACTCAATCGCGGTGCCTTTCATGAGATCTATGCCAAAGAGCATGAGTTGGCTCAGCGCAAAGGTCTGCCCCTGACCTTGGCCGAACTCGATATGGACCATTTTAAACAAATCAATGATATCTATGGGCATGCCATGGGGGATTTGGTTTTGCAAAAAGTATCAGAAATCCTCAAATACACCCTGCGACCCTCTGATTTTATTGCCCGTTGGGGGGGCGAAGAAATGGCGATTCTGATGCCCGCAACAGATCCTGCCGAGGCCTTGGTGGTTTTGCAGAAATGCCTAAAAGAATTGCATCAGCAGGTCTTTGAAACCGAGGAAAAATTGTCATTTCATGTCACTTTTTCGGCTGGGGTCTATCCGGTGAAGCCCGCTGACTCGATCAGCTCAGCCATGAGCAATGCCGATCGTCTGCTCTACCAGGCAAAAAAAGCGGGCCGCAATCGGATCATGTCTGATCTGGATGTTCTGTCTGAGGCTGTGGTTTTACCCAAAATTATGATTGTTGAAGACGATCCTTGCCTGATTACGATTTTGAGAAATCGCTTTGAATCCCGGTTTCAATTGGATATTTATACCGAAGGTGGCGGAGCATTGCTGGCTTTGGAGCAGACCTCCGTGGATCTGGTACTCTTGGACTTACAATTGCCGGATATGACGGGGTTTGATATTCTCTCTCAGCTGCGAAAAAAATACACGCCCCATGAACTGCCTGTGATCATTATGACGGCCCAAAACAATCAGCAAAATGTGCTCAATGCCTTTAATATGGGTGCCAATGATTATATTCCCAAACCCTTTTCACCACTCGAACTCGAAGTCCATATGCAGCGCTTTATCAAGCGTTAATTGCCCTGGAAATCACCCGTTATTCTCGGCGATTGATGCCGTTTAATAGCCACATACCCAAAAGGGTCGAGAGGGTAAATAGACCCATGCTAAGCAGCGGTATGCCAAATAATTTGGGGCCCGCGGGCAGAGCCAGTGAAATCGCCGAGCTGACACTTAAGCCACAGACGAGTAAACCGGCGGCAATGCGGTTGCCCAAGACCCTGAGGGCGCGCTCCAAGCCTTCGAGATTGCGGTGTTCGGTAATAAACTGAACCCGGCCACTGTTGAGATTGACCAAAAAATCATCCAATTGGCGGGGCAGGGCCGTGAGCAAAGAACTGAGTTCCAGACCCACACGGGCCATATCGCGCAGGGTAAAAGTCTGTAAAAATTGGTTTTTAATCGCCTGGACAACAAAGGGCTCTGCGGCTTGAATCAAGATATAGTCACGGTCCAATTGACGGCAAATGCCTTCGGTCGTGATCAAGACCCGCAGCAGGGTGATAAAAATGCCCGGCAATTGAATGCGGTAGCGCATGGTCATATCGAGAATATCTTGCAAAATTTTGCCGACCTGCACTTCTCGCAAGGGGCGACCCAAGGTGGAGCGCAGAATATGGTCCAAATCTTGCGCGAATTGGTGGCGGTTGATATCCGCTGGGGCTTTGCCAAATTCCATGATCCGATCTGTGGCCCGGCGCGAATCAAATTTGATGATCGCCAGCAGAAAATCGATCAAGATCGTCCGGGAGCGTGGATCCACGCGGCCCACCATGCCAAAATCCAAGAGCACGACCCGCATATGGCCCTGCTTGGGGTCAAAAACCAGCAGCAGATTGCCTGGATGGGGATCGGCATGAAAAAAACCGTCGATAAAGATTTGATGCAAGAAGCTGTTGGTGATGATTTTGGACAGGTATTTGCGCTCGCGATCCAGGGCCGAAAGCTCGGTCTCTTCTGACGGTGGGCCTGAAAGCAAGTTTTCAGCCCGGTTGGTAAAAAACAGCTCGATATTTTCGCCTTCAATAAACTCCATTGTGAGCATGCGCAAACTGGAGTATTCCCAGTAGATCTGCGGGGTTTGTACTTCGTTATTTTTATAAAATTGGCGCAGATTGGCCCCAATGGTCTCGGTATTGGAGGCCTCTTGAAAAAAATCCAACTCGTTGCGAATCACCGAAGCGAACTCGTTGACCATGTCCATGAAATTATACGTTTTGCCCCAGCGGGTGCGCTCGACAAGGCCCACGAGGTCTTTGAGAATGCGGATATCCGCATCAACCACGGGCAAAATGCCCGGGCGCTGCAATTTGACAATCACCTCTTTGCATTCTTCACCCGTGCGCATGCGGGCGCGGTAGGCTTGGCCAAGCGAGCCTGCTGCGATGGGCACCGGATTAAAACTTTCAAAGATATCTTCGACCCGTTCAGCTTTGCGAATCACGTGGGAGGGGTCGCCGCTGGCTATCAGGTATTGTTTGGCATTCCACTCCTCCAGCAGCACGGGTTCCATTTGTGCCCAGGGCACAGGGGGCACATTTTGCTGAAGTTTTTTGAGCTCAAGAATATAGTCTTCCGGCAGCAGATCCGCACGGGTACTCAAGACCTGACCGAGTTTGACAAAGGTGGGCCCCAATTGTTCGAGCGTCTGGCGCATGGCCTGAGGCACGGGCAAAGGTGGGGGTTTGTCCGAGTCCAGATCGCTGTCGGGCAAAACACTGCTCACCAAGAGGGTTCTGCGCCAGCCGCCGGGCAGAAATTCGAGCAAACCCAGGCGTTGTACCAGTACATCCCAGCCATTTTGTAAGAGAATGCCGGCGATCTCAGCCCGTCTTTGTCCCCCGCTGAGGGGCTCATCCCCCTGAGTGAGTGGGGTTTTTAACTTTGCCATGGCTGCGCAAGTCGCTCGCTACACTCCCAGGTCGAGCCCTTTAAGGGCCAGCCGCCCAGGGCTGTGGTATTGAGCAGACCCGAGCGTTGCCAGGCCGAGGGAGCCGCTGGCGTCTCTGGCATGTTTTGTTGTTTTTGCTGCCAAACCCAGAGCGCAGCACTTAAAGCCGCAATTTCAGCATCCGTGGGCTGGCCGCTCAAGACTTCGATTTTGAGACTCATAAAGGGATATTCCCATGTTTGCGTTTGGGACGGGCTTCGCGTTTGCTTTGGTTCATTTCCAAAGCCCGAATCAGGTATTTGCGGGTCTCTGCGGGCAAGATCACGTCGTCGATATAGCCGCGTTCGGCGGCGATATAGGGATTGGCAAATTTTGCTTTGTACTCTTCGGTGAGTTTTTTGGCCTCGGCAGCAGGGTCTGTCGCAGTCTGAATTTGGCGCCTAAAAATAATCTGAACGGCCCCATCGGAGCCCATGACTGCAATTTCTGCGGTTGGCCAGGCAAAGTTGATGTCCGCATGCAGGTGCTTGCTGCACATCACGTCATAGGCTCCGCCATAGGCCTTGCGCGTAATCAAGGTGATTTTGGGGACGCTGGCTTCGGCATAGGCATAGAGCAATTTGGCGCCATGGCGAATAATTCCGCCATGTTCCTGCTCGCGGCCCGGCAAAAAGCCTGGCACATCGACAAAGGTGATCAGCGGGATATTAAAGGCATCGCAAAAACGTACAAAACGCGCACCTTTGACTGATGCGTCGATATCCAAGGTGCCAGCCAGCACCATTGGCTGATTGGCGACCAAACCCACGGTTTTGCCGTCCATGCGCGCAAAGCCGGTTAAAATATTGCCCGCATGCGCGCCTTGGACTTCAAAAAAGACCCCATCGTCGACCACACTTTGAATAATTGTGTGCATATCGTAGGGTTTATTGGGATTGTCGGGAATAAAACTGTTCAGGCTTTCATCGCAACGGTCAGCCGGATCGCTGGCCGGAAAAATCGGGGCTGCGTCGAGATTATTGCTGGGCAAAAAGCCCATCAGGTAGCGCACGTTTTCGAGGCACTCTGCTTCGTCGGGAAAGGCAAAATGGGCCACGCCACTGAGCCGGGTATGGGTATCTGCTCCGCCAAGGGCCTCAAAGGTAATTTCTTCTCCGGTGACGGCTTTAACCACGTCGGGGCCGGTGATAAACATATGGCTGGTGCCTTCGACCATAAAGGTAAAATCAGTCAGGGCCGGAGAGTAAACGGCCCCCCCGGCACAGGGACCCATGATCACCGAAATTTGGGGCACGACCCCAGAGGTCTGTACATTGCGGTAGAAAATATCGGCATAACCAGCCAGACTGACCACGCCCTCTTGGATCCGAGCACCGCCAGAATCGTTGATGCCAATCACGGGCGCACCGTTTTGCACGGCCAAGTCCATAATTTTACAGATTTTTTCGGCAAAGACTTCACCCAGAGAACCCCCGAAAACCGTAAAATCATTGGAGAAAACATAGACTGGGCGGCCATTGATTTTGCCCCAGCCCGTGATTACCCCATCACCCAGAATTTTTTTCTCGTCCATGCCAAAATGATCACAGCGGTGAACTGAAAATTTATCGAATTCGACAAAACTACCAGGATCTAAGAGCAAATCTAGGCGTTCTCTCGCTGTTTTCTTGCCTTTGGCATGCCGTTTTTTCAGAGCCTGTTCTTCGCTACTCTGAATTTGCGTGTGTAAAGCTTGCAGGGTTGCAATTTTTTCCTGGGTTGAGTCGCTCATGGTGCTTGCCTGTTATCTTATGCCTGTTCAATTAAAATGGCTATTTGGGCCGGGATATTGGACCGGATTATTAGACACTGTATTTTAACACACTCCGTTGCCCCTGCCTGCGCCCTTTCCCCCAATGCTCTCGGCGGGTTAAAATAGGGACAGAGTGTTGAAATTCTGTTCCCATTTTATTTTGAAAGGCGCAATGCCATGTCTGAAGAACGCAAATTGATTTTAAAAATGCTCCAAGAAAACCGAATCACAGTCGATGAGGCAGATACCCTGCTGGAAGCACTGATGGGTAAGTCGGGGCCTACCACTGCGACTTCTTTTCAGGCCCCCCCTCCCACTCCTCCGGCTGAAGAGCGCAGCGGGGAAAATATCATGAAACAGATGGGGCCCAGCATTGAAAATTTTATGGGCTCGGTTTCCAATTTGATTGGCTCGGTGACCAGTCAATTGGGGCCCAACTTCGAAAAAACCATCGACGGTATTCGTCAAAACGTGGCTTCGCGCGGTGCGACCTCTCCAGAAGCGGATACCTCTGCTGAAATCAGCTCAGCGCAAAAGCTGGGTTTGCCCAGTGGGTGCGAAAATCTGATTTTTCACAATGCCTGGGGTGATATTGAGGTCTCTGCAGGTGAGTCGGCAAGTGAGATCGTTGCACTGCTGGAAAAGAAACCCATGCGCGGTGTGACTTTATTGGGCAACGCGCTCGAAAGTATTCAATTGCAGCTCAAAGAAGAGGGTAAATCCACCCAACTCAGTTTGGCTGGCTTGGATCTTTTGAAGTCCGATCAGATCAAGGTCCATGTCAAATTGCAGATCCCTGCGGCTTTGCATTTGGAACTCTCCACCCTGGGTCAGGATATCTCAGTCAGTAACCTCAGCCATGTGCAGGGGGAATGCCACCTCAAAAGCCACAGCGGCGATCTGCGTGTGGAGCAGGTGGCACTCAAAACCCTCGAACTCGAAACCCAAAGTGGCACGATCCGGGCCGATCAGATCAGTGAGCAATTCAAAGCCACCAGCCGATCGGGTGATATTCTCTTAAAAGGCTCATTCTATCAGGCCAGTGTCAACAGTCAAAGTGGCTATCTGCGGATTGAAGCAGCTGTTGCCCATTCCCTTAAAGCCGAGAGCCTGAGTGCGGATATCAGCATGCAATTGCTCGAAGGCAAAGGCAAGCTGGAATTGCAGACCACCAGCGGTGATATTGAAATTTCTGGTCGTTTGCAGGCCGAAACCTCGCTCAATTCTGCCAGTGGCGACCTGCAGGGTGACCTCTCAATTGCCCCTTCTGCTGCCGTCAGCCTGATCTCCAACAGCGGTGATATTGATTTGATTGTGCGTCCAGACAGCCAGTGCAAACTGGATGTAGCCAGCCGCAGTGGCGATGTGGAATGCCGCCTCAGCCTGGAAGGGCAAGAAGTCAACGAACATTTTCTGCAGGGCCGTTTGGGCAGTGGAGAAGGCACTTTAACTGCACGCACCAATAGCGGCGATGTGTTGATCTCCTGAATCTCATGGCTTGGCCCCAGCGGTTTTTTTTCTTGCTGCTGCTGTGCAGTCTGACGGCCTGTTACCGGCTGAATTTGCAGAGCTTTCTGGATGAAAGTGTTCTGTTTAATCAAGAACAGATTCTGAAGGGGCAGCGCTTTGAGGTGCGTAAACATTTTTACCGAGAAAAACAATTGGAATATGTCTTTGGCTATAGTGAAGCTGAGAGTACGGTTTTGAATCGGATTCTGACAGAAGAAACGGCAGGCCAGGGAGGGCAACCCAATGGTGGAGTGATCAATTTGCGGATTGTGCGCACCTATCGGCCTTTGGATGCGGTTGTCAGTCTCTTAACCTTGGGGATTTATACCCGCAATTGGCTGATTGTTGAAGGGGATGTGATTGTCTGGAAAGAGCGCTCCGATGGCGATTAAACGTTTTGGGTTG
>CAZRFI010000007.1:11592-14448 GCA_964598905.1 uncultured Candidatus Sericytochromatia bacterium
GTCACCCTGGGCGTTTTGGTGCCCACAGCCGTGATTCTCGAAGGGGATGTGGTCCAATTGCACCCAGAACAGCCGTGACTGAAAGCGATATTCCCCTGCGCCATCTGGGGTTGCATCTGGTTTACGAAGGTACCCATTTTCAAGGCTATCAGGTTCAGCCCAGGCAACGCACCGTCCAATTGCATTTGGAAATGGCTTTGGCAAAGGTATTGGGCCATGTCTGTCCCACAATTTGTGCTGGTCGCACCGATGCTGGGGTGCATGCCCGCGCCCAATTTGTGCATTTTCAAACCCCCAAGGCCTTTCCGCTTGAACGTCTGCCTTTGGCGCTGCAACGCCATTTACCTGCAGATATGGCGGTTTTAAGTGCCCACGAATTGCCGCCAGAGTTCCAT
Source organism: uncultured Candidatus Sericytochromatia bacterium (assembly GCA_964598905.1). Taxonomy (GTDB): domain Bacteria; phylum Cyanobacteriota; class Sericytochromatia; order UBA7694; family UBA7694. The sequence continues at coordinate 11,988 of CAZRFI010000007.1, forward strand.
GCCCGTTTTTCGGCCTTGAGCCGTGTTTACCGTTATTTTATTTGGCCCGAAACCCGCGTTTTGCCCTTTAATTCCCGCTATTGCTGGCATTATCCCCATGCCTTTGAGCGTGATTTGCTGTCTGAATTGTGGCCCCAATTGTTGGGTCGCCATAATTTTGAGGCCTTTTGTAAAAGTGGCTCTTACCGCACCCAGTTTGTGATTGAGATTGAGCAAGCCCGTTTACATACAAAGGCCAATGGTCTGATCACATTGGAGATTCAAGCCCAGAGTTTTCTCTACAATATGGTGCGTACACTGGTTGGTACGGTCTTGGACATTGCACGCGGGCGTTTCCCCGCTGAGCGGCTGGTCCAAATTTTGAGCAGCACAGACCGCAATTTGGTGGGTCTGACTGCGCCTCCCCAGGGACTTTTTCTCTGGAATGTCTTATACCCAGCCCAATTTGGCTTGGATTTAAATGCCGAAGCAGAGAAGCAATCCCTGTTTTTTAGCCCCTGAAGAGGTCTGCACAGCGCCAGAAACCGCTTTAAAGTGGTTTTTCGGGGCCGCGCTCATCTTCTCCGCCCAGGGTTTCACGATCTTCTTCAGACATGGTATTGCCCATGCGTACGGCCCGGGGTTTGATGCCATCTTCATCGGGTGGGGCCATTTTTCCACCTTTTTGTTTCATCAGATAGGCGATGATTTTGGCGATGGCCATATAAAAATCGGGGTGGATAAACTCGCCCAAATCGCAACTATTGTAAAGACCACGCGCCAGAGGCGGATCTTCGAAGATCGGGATATCGTGTTCTTTGGCCACTTCTTTGATATAAATGGCCAGTTCATCCCGGCCACGGGCCACGACCTTGGGTGCACTCATGCCATCTTCATAGCGAATACCGATCGCATAGTGGGTGGGGTTGGACACCACTGCGGAGGCATCGGGCACCGCCTGACGGACTTGACCCATACTCATCTGGCGCATTTTCTGCTTCTGTTTGCCTTTGATATGGGGGTCGCCTTCGCTCTGTTTGTATTCATCTTTGACTTCTTGTTTGGACATGCGCATGGATTTTTCAAATTCCCAGCGCTGGTAAAAATAGTCAATAAAGGCCACGATGATCATACAGACCGCTGCTTTTTTTGCGATTGTCACAATCAGATTGCCTGCCAATTGTAGGGCATCGGGAATGCTGTTTTTGATGGTGTAGATGACGGTGTCGATATTGTCTCTCAGGGTCGTGTAGACCACCCAGCCAATAATCGAGGTTTTGATCGCATTTTTAACCAGCTCGACCAATGATTTGATCGCAAAAATGCGCTTAAAACCCTTGATCGGGTTGATACGCTCTAATTGGGCTTTGAGGGGCTTGCCCGTGATTAAAATACCAACCTGTACTATCTCAACAAGCAGGGCCGTCATAAAAACCGCCGCAAAAATGGGGCCCACCATCATAAAGATCACCTGCACAGATTTAAGCGCATAAGAATGCAAATCTGCCTGGTGAAAATTTTTCATGATATGCGGAATTTCGAAATAGGTGGCCTGCATATATTTAAAAATGGTTTTGTAAATATGAGGGCCAGACATGTTGAGGGCATAAGCAGCCACAAAGATCAAAGCAGCGGTGTTGACTTCTTTGCTTTTGAGGATTTGTCCTTTTTGACGGGCTTCACTTCGGCGTTTGGGTGTCGCGTCTTCTGTTTTTGAGTCCTTATCTTCAGACAACGATCACCACCACCTTTCCTCTGAGAATTTCCGTCAAAACTGCTTGCTATCTGGATACTTTTCTAATGGTACTATGGATAGCTTCTGCAAGCCAAGACGCATCCTGCCAATCTGCTTTTGTTTTCCTGTGAAGAACAGATCTTCTTAACGATCTGTCTGTGGTAAATTGAATTCAAACGAAATAATTTGGTTCAAGGTGGATCTCTTATGGCGAAAGAAGCCTCATTTGATATTGTCAGTGAATTTGATTTTCAGGAATTGCGCAATGCGGTCGATCAGGTTAAAAAAGAAATCTTGACCCGCTATGATTTTAAAAATGCCCTGGCTGAAATTGATTTGAGTGACGATCTGATTACGTTGCGTGGTGAAGACGAAATGAAATTGACGGCTCTGCAGCAGATGCTAATTTCACGCGTGATTGCCCGCAAACTCAACCCCAAAATCCTCAAATTCGAAGACCCCGAATCCGCTTTGGGTGGCAAGCTCAAACAGACTGTGACCCTGATCAAAGCCATGGACACAGAGACAGCCAAAAAAGTCTCGAAAATGATTCGCGATCAGTTCAAAACGGTCAAACCCACCATTCAGGGCGAGTCCGTTCGGGTTTTTTCCAAAAGCAAAGATGATCTTCAGACTGTCATGCAATTTTTGCGTGAACAAGAGGAGATTGAAATTCCCCTGGTGTTTAACAATTACCGCTAAGGGTCTGTCTTTTTAGCTAAAGACGGTTCCTGTTTTATTTAACGA
>CAZRFI010000007.1:14548-26763 GCA_964598905.1 uncultured Candidatus Sericytochromatia bacterium
ATTTAACGAATCACGATATTCGACAGGGGGCCTTTGGCTTCATCGTGCAAACTGCGCAAAATGCGGCTCATGGTGTCGAGACTGCCTTGGGCGCGCTGCAATTGATCTTGAATTACCCCCGATGAGGCTCCGCTTTTGGGACGGAAAGACACCCGACCGACGGCGCGAGTGTAGTGGTTTTCGGTGATATTTGCCGCCACGTTAAAGGGAGCCGGTGGGGTATATGTCAGGCCTGCGTAACCACCGGGTGCAGAGGCCGCAAATTCCCAGTGGGAGAGGTTGTTATAGGTATTGGGAGCGGTTTCGTTATCCACACCACGCGCTTCGAGGCAATCGTAAATGGTGCCATCGGCTTTGACAATATAGCGGGGAACAGAAGAGTAAGGACCATTGAGTTGGGGTTCTTCAATGGTGATGATGCCCGTGCCATCGTAACGGGTTAGGGTAAAAATGGGGCCATTGGCAGTATTGATTTTGACAACGCCGAGGGGATCTCCGGTCAGGGCCGCGAAGTCGGCGGCATAAGCGGCTGTATTTCCGCCAATATTGGGGTCCCCCAAGCGGTTGGCTCGGCCACTGCGGTTACCCACAGACCCGCCCATGAGCGGCTGAGAGGGATTATTGATATCAACGGCGATGGGGTAAAACAATTGGTTTGAAAGCTCCACACGGACGGCATGACCGGCACCAATGGCCAGTTTGACGAAGTTGTTAGAGGGTATCAGCATGGACAACCGCCTTGTGCAAAAATAGATTTTTGGTTGTTTTTCTTGTCGATAAGACCTGAACAAAGCTTGTGGCCAGGGGCCCATATTTAATATATATTTAATATATGCTTTTGGGGATTCGGCCTCAAGACCCATACCAGATCCAGTTTTCCCGAGCGTTGATTTCTATCCGCTCAGACAGAAATCACTATATAATTAACCATTCAACCAACCATTTCATTTTGATTAAGGACATCCCATGAGTTTAGGAATCGGTATTGTGGGTTTGCCCAATGTGGGCAAATCGACACTGTTTAATGCTATTACCCGTGCTGGCGCTGTGGCCGCCAATTTCCCTTTTGCCACGATTGATAAAAACGTCGGTATGGTGGCTGTTCCCGATGAGCGTTTGGGCGCTCTTTCGCGCATGTTTACCAAAGGCGAGCGCATTCCCCCCATCATTCCCACCACCGTCGAGTTTGTTGACATTGCGGGCTTGGTCAAAGGGGCCAGTCAGGGCGAAGGCCTGGGCAATCAATTTCTGGCGCATATCCGCGAAGTGGATGCCATCGCCCATGTTGTGAGATGTTTTGAAGATGACAATATTATCCATGTGGCAGGCCGTGTCAATCCCTTGGAAGACATCGAAATTATCAATTTGGAATTGATTCTCTCAGATATGTCCACGCTCGAAAAACGCATTGATCGCTTGAAAAAAGCAACCAAAGGCAATAAAGACAAAGAGCAACTCGCGCTATTGGCGCTGGCTGAAGAAATCTATGCACTTTTGGAACAGGGGCAACCTGCCCGAGCTGGACACTATGAAATGCCTATTCCGAGAGACTTTGGACTTTTGACCCACAAACCTGTCATTTATGTTGCCAATGTCGCCGAAGAGCATTTGCTCGAAGACAATGACTATGTCAAATGGGTGCGTGAACACGCGGCCAAAGAGGGGGCTCAGGTCGTCAAAATCAGCGCACAGATCGAATGTGAACTGGCTGAATTGGAGGCCGATGAAGCCAAAGCCTATCTCGATGAATTGGGTGTTTCAGAGCCTGGCTTGCACCGCTTAATCAAAATTGGCTATGAAACTCTGGGTTTAATTACCTTTATTACCTCTGGTGAAAAAGAAGTCAGGGCCTGGACGGTTGAAGCTGGTAGCAAAGCGCCCCAAGCTGCGGGCAAAATTCACACAGATTTTGAACATGGTTTTATTCGTGCCGAAGTGATCCCCTGTTCCCAATTGCTCGAAGCAGGGAGCTACCCTGAGGCCCGTAACCGTGGCTGGATGCGGACCGAAGGCAAAGAGTATGTCGTTCAAGATGGCGATGTTTTGCATTTCTTGTTTAATGTCTAGCTGATTTACGCGACCGATTTGAGCCCTTTCCCATGTGGGGGGCTTAATTTTTTGAGGCGAATCTGCTTTAATTAGAGAACCACAGGGTTTTGCTCAAGGCTTTTTTCATTTTTTAGCTGGCAATTAGGTTTCAAGGGAAAAAGGGGTGTCGTCTGATGAGCCATGAGCAGATTCTGTCAGAAACGCGTGCCTATCAAATTGAGCAATACAAAGCTGCATTGCAACAGGCCCGTCAGGAAGTGTCTTTCTTTGAACTGGAGCAGCGAGCGCTAGAGTTGCGTTCACGGCAGGAGCAGCAACCTCTGCGCCCCTCTGCTCTGCCGTTGGTCTTGACCCAGATTTCAGCAAACCCAGGTGAACACTTAACGCCGAGTACTCTGTTTCAGGACAATGAGACGGGAACCTGTCTGAACGCCGATGCCCAATTGTTTTTGCCAGAGCAACTTTCAGATTTTCGCCAGTCTGCCCCTGAGACCTTTGTTTTGTTGCAAGCGCCACTGGTAGATGAATACCAGATTTTACAGGCCAAAGTCGCAGGTATTCAGGCTTTGGCTTTTTCTCCCACACTTTTGGGCGCGCGCCGGGCACAACTCTATTATGAAAAAATTGGACTTTGGGGTCTTTTGCCCGTGGTTGAAGTCAGTTCGCTGAAAGACTTACCTGGGGCTTTGGTTTTGAGTCCGGATATCTTATTATTGCAAACCGCTTTACAGGGAACCGCCTGTTACGAATGGGTGGCCCAAATCCGGCAACAGGCGCCCCCCCATACCCGTGTTCTTTTTCAGGGGGCGGTTGCCAGTCCCGAAGAATGGCTTCATCTTCAGGGAGTGGGTGTGGATTGTTTTTGTCTTTCCCCTCAAAACCTCGAAAGCTTGGCAAAACAAGATATCTTTATGCAAATGTCCCGACCCCATCCAAATTAATGGCTAAGATCGGGACAAACGGATCGTTTTGCTTTTAGTAGCGATACATTTCGGGTTTATAAGGCCCAGCGATATCTAAGCCCAGATATTCTGCCTGGCTTGAGCTCAGGGTTTCGAGTTCGACACCGAGTTTTTCCAAATGCAGGCGCGCGACTTTTTCATCGAGGTGTTTGGGCAAGGTATAGACCTGATTCTCGTAGCGCTCACGATGCTGCCAGAGTTCGAGCTGCGCCAGCACCTGATTGGTGAAGGAATTGGACATCACAAACGAAGGGTGGCCCGTGGCACAACCCAGATTGACCAAACGGCCTTCAGCCAAGATAATCAGATCTTTGCCATTGATGGTGTACATATCCACCTGGGGTTTGATCTGGTCTTTGGTATGACCGTGGTGCTTGTTGAGCCAGGCCATGTCAATTTCGATGTCAAAATGGCCAATATTGCAAACAATCGCCTTGTCTTTGAGATTGAGAAAATGGCGCTCGCTGATGATATCGCGGTTGCCGGTGGCGGTCACGATAATATCCGCTTCTTTGACGGCATCATCCATTTTTTTGACAGCATAACCGTCCATGGAGGCCTGCAAGGCGCAAATGGGATCAATTTCGGTCACTATTACACGGGCACCAGCACCGCGTAAAGAAGCGGCAGTGCCTTTGCCGACATCGCCATAACCAGCGACCACAGCCACTTTTCCGGCCATCATAATATCTGTGGCACGGCGAATGGCATCAACCGCGGATTCTTTGCAGCCGTATTTATTGTCAAATTTGGATTTGGTCACGGAGTCGTTGACATTGATCGCAGGCATGGGCAGGGTGCCTTTGGCCATACGTTCGTAGAGGCGGTGTACGCCTGTGGTGGTCTCTTCGGACAGCCCTCTGATACCCTCTGCCAATTCGGGATAGCGGTCCAGTACCATATTGGTTAAGTCGCCACCGTCATCGAGGATCAGATTGAGGGGATTCTGTTTTTTTTCGTTGTCGAAAAACAGGGTCTGTTCAATGCACCAGTCAAACTCCTCTTCGTTCATGCCTTTCCAGGCAAAAACCGGCACGCCAGCGGCGGCCACAGCGGCTGCCGCGTGGTCCTGGGTCGAAAAAATATTACACGAAGACCAGCGCACTTCGGCGCCCAATTCAACCAGGGTTTCGATCAAGACGGCGGTCTGAATTGTCATGTGCAAACAACCGGCAATTCTGGATCCTTTGAGGGGTTTGAGCTGGCCATATTCTGTGCGCAAGGCCATCAATCCAGGCATTTCAGCCTCGGCCAAGCGGATTTCTTTGCGGCCCCATTCAGCCAGGGACATATCTTTGACTTTATAGTCCTGTTTTTGCAGGGTTTCGGTGGTCATCGGTTTTGCATCTCTTTTCAAGCGAATTAAGGCCTGTTTCAGCCTTATTCACATCATACCAGCAGAGACAGGCTTTTGCGGGTGTTAAGTTGGGGCAGAACGTGATTAACTTAGGCCGGTTTGCTTTTGACCAGGGTCCAAGCCAAGCCACCAGACAAGGTCAACGAAGCGAGCAGAAAGATCAACAGGCCCATCAGGGGAAAACTGCCGTAGCGCACAGAAACCTGTTTGCTAAAGCTCAAATCTTTGTCTTTGCTACCAGGGAGAGTTGCTTTGAGAATCGTCACCCCTGCATCTTTGGGGGTCCAGCTGAGGTAGCCATTGGCATCGGGAGACCCCAATTCTTCTGTGCGCGAAACCATGCTATTGGGACGGTAGGTCACACTGACCTGAAAGCGCTCCAGTGGCACCGTGGCATGGCTGACATAGATCTGAATCGCTTGGCCTTTGAGAGGGTAATTGTCTTTGATACCAATACCCGGTCTTTCAGGGGTGGCCCAGGCCAGGGCGGGTAAAAAACAGAGCCACAGAAAAATCAGTATGCGTTTCATGCTTGGGGCTCCTCTTCTGTGTGCAGTGGTTGGTGATAGTCTTTGGCGAAAGTCAAGACCAGGGCCAGGATTGCGCCACCTGCGGCAAAGAGCGCAAAACAGAGCCAGGGCAACCAGGGCTGAAAGCCCTGAATCACAAAATCATGGCCATAGATGCCTTTGAGTTCTTGCCAGGCTGAGCTGCCTATAATAAACAGCAAAACAGCGGGAATGACCCATTTGATCAGGAGGTCAAACAGGGCGGGTAATTTGATCTTGGCGTGGATATTGATATGCTCTCGCAGGCGTTTGGCGCCAAAGACCCAGCCCACCAAAATACATTCCATCAGTCCTCCGATTAAGAGACCATAGCCAAAAGCCCAATGATCCACCAGATCGATCAGGGTCAGACCCAAGGTGCCGTTGCTGGCCAAAGAGGGATCGACAATCAAGGGCAGGGCAAAGGCCACACTGCCGAGACAACCCACTGCGGCAAAGATCCGCACCAAAGCACCCCGGCTGGAGGAAAATTTATCAATCAGGGCCGAAGCCAGACCCTCGACCAGGGAGACGCTGGAGGTCACACCCGCCAGCAGCAGCAGGATAAAGAACAAAACCCCAAAGGCGCTTACGAGTAGGGGGCCTCCTGGCATGCGGGCAATGCCTTCGGGAATCACAAAGAAGGTCATACTCAGGGTGCTGGCTTTGGGCACAATGGAGAAGCTAAAGAGCATGGTAAAAATGGCGATGCCTGCCAAAAATTCAAAGCCACAGTTCATGAAGCTGATAATCAAAGGATTGGAAACCTGATCGGCATCTTCGGGCAAATAGCTGGCGTAGGCCGTCATGATCCCAAAACCGAGTGAGAGCGTAAAGAAAATTTGGCTAAAAGCCCCTTTCCAGACTTCAATATTGCCCATGACCTCAAAATTGGGAGTAAAGAGCAAATAGAGGCCGTCGAGCCCATTCGGCAGCGTCAGCCCTCTCACAATCAGCAAGCCCATAAACAACCACATCAGCGGCAGGAAAATTTTATTGACCCACTCAATCGTCTGCACGCCTTTGGCGACCACAAAGAGATTGGCAGCCCAGATCAAAACCACAAAAATCACAGTCGACCACTGGCTGATCATTTCAAAGAAATAGCCGGTGGGATTGGGCAATTTGCCCACTTCTTTAAAGGCGGTGAGCGTTTGTTCGGGTTGCCAAAGCGGCCCCAGTGCGCCGAGCAACATGCCCAGACACCAGGCCAGGATCGTGATGTAATACATCGTGATCAAGGTGGCGCTGATCAGGGCAAACCAGCCCCAGAATTCGCCCATGCGACCGGCAATTTTGTGCAAAGAAGGTGGGAAGGCGCGGCGGGTATAACTGCCCAGCCCCAGCTCCAATACCATGACGGGGATTCCCACACAGAAAAGGGCGATTAAATAGGGCAGATAAAATGCCCCCGCACCATATTTATAGGCGTTGGCACCAAAGAAGACAATATTGCCCAAACCAATTGCCGAACCCGCTGCGGCCATAATAAAGCCAAATCGGGACTGCCATTGCCCGCGTTCTGTTGCTGCCATGGAATACCTCATTCTGGAGAAGATCGACCCCTATTGTACCGCAAGCAGAGCCCAGTCCCCAAAAAGCTGGACTCCCAGTCAGATGTTGCCTCTGGTACAATAGAATGGCTTCAACCCCGTTTGAATACGCATTTTCTTAAATCAAGGCCCCGTTCCAGAACCTGCAGGTGAATTCAAAATCAGGCATGTCTGAAGATTCAAATAAACGTTTAGCTCATTTTCCCGCCAGTGCTGACGATGCGGTGGTGGATTATGGCTATTTGGTGCAGCGTATTGCCTATAGTTTGGCACGGCGCACCGCTGATCCGGTTGAAGATCTGATGCAGGTGGGTATGATTGGCTTGCTGGAATCGTATAAGCGTTACGATCCGACCCAAGCGGCCTCGTTTAAAACCTACGCCACCCATTTTATCACTGGGCATATCCGCCATTATTTGCGCGATCGCCAACAATTGCTCAAAGGCCCCCGCGCCCTGCAGGAATTGGCCTATCGCCTGAGCAATATCGAAAAACGCCTGCAGCAAGAGTTTGATCGTGAGCCCACGCTTTTGGAGATTGCCGCAGTCTTGGATGTGCCGATTGAAACGGCAGAAGAAGCCCGGACCTTTGAACGCCGCTCACGCATGGTCTGGTTAGATCAAGAAGTGAACGACGAAAACCAGGAAAAACGCACCCTGCTAGACTCTCTCAGCTCAGATGAGGGGGGAACCCAAAATCGCATGGATACGCGTTTGTTCATTCTCGAAGGAATTGAAAAACTCGAGCCCTTGGACCAGCAATTGCTCAGGCTGCGCTATTTTGAAGACCTGACACAGGCCGTGATTGCCGAGCAACTGGACATGTCTCAGATGGAAGTCTGCCGCAAAATCAAACAGGCCGAAAAGCGTCTGCGCAAATTGCTCTACGAATTTGTCGAGTGACCTACCGCAGCATATTCTCAGCAATGCGGATAATCATGTCCATGACCAGCAAGAGCAGCAGCGGTGAAAAATCGATTCCGATGCGGGTGCTGGGCAAAATCGCGCGAAAAGGAGCCAGAAGGGGCTCTGTTGCGCCATAGACAAATTTCACCAGGGGATGCCGCATATCTGCATGGGGCAAAAAAGAAATAATCATGCGTGCCAAAATCAGGAGATACAACAAGCCGCGCAGCGCAGATAAAAAAGTGAGCAGTCCGGTCATATTTTGTTTTCCTTATTGCGTTCTCCCAGGGCTTTGGAACGCTGGGTGGCGGTTTCAACCGTTTTGAGGAGAGTGGCCCGGATTTTGTATTCTTCCATCACCTGAATCCCTGCAATGGTGGTGCCTCCGGGTGAAGTCACCATATCACGAAGCTGAGCGGGGTGTCTATCGGTTTCCTGAATCAGTTTCGCGGAGCCGATCAGGGTTTGTACGACCAATTGCCGGGATATGGCGCGGGGCAATCCCTGTAAAACCCCCGCTTCGATCAGGGCATCAACAATCAAAAAGACAAAACCGGGTCCAGATCCACTCAACCCGGTTACCGCATCGAGGTATTTTTCTGGCAAAATCAAACTCTCACCCACAGCTGAAAATACCGAAAGCGCCAAAGCCTGCTGACTGTCGCTGACATGGGCATTGGGGGCCAGCACCGACATGCCCGCATTGACCAGACAGGGGGTATTGGTCATGACGCGAATAATCGCGCTCTGTTCAGGCAAATAGGCGGCCATACCGTCTATCGAGACGCCCGCCACAATCGAAATCAAGAGCAAATTGGCCGAAAGGCTTGCATGTTGCAGACTGCTGAGCACTTTGGGCACATTATCGGGTTTGACTGCCAACAACACCGTTTGGGCCTGAGCTACATCGGCGAGTTGGCTGCTGGTTTTGATGCCTATTTCCTGTTGGAGTTTGCGCAATTTATTGGGATTGGGATCCACCACCAAGACCTGCTCGGGGGCGTAAACACCTGCTGAAGTCACTGCGCGAGAAAGGACCTCACCCATGACCCCTCCGCCGATTACGGCGAACTCAATCGTCATGATTTATTTCGCGTTCACAGGCCAAAACAGGTCTTTGGCATCTTGATTCACCCAGGGATCTGCGCCGGGGGAGCTGATCACCACATTGCTGGGGGAGAACAAGAAAATACCGTCTCCAACCCGTTCTTGATGACCATCCAACGCGTGAGTGGCGCCTGCAACAAAGTCAATCAAACGTTGGGCCGACTCTGGCTCCAAAGAGGAGAGATTGACAATCACAGCTTTGCGGCTGCGCAGTGACTCGACAATTTCGAGGGCGTCTTCAAAGGATTTGGGTTCAACAATCAGCATTTCACTTTGACTGAGGGCTGAATTGAGACCGATAATATTGTTTAAATGATTGCCATTTGAGCGTTCGAAGCGCTGACGGCGGCCCGTGCGGGGCAAAACAGGTTCTTCGGGCAGAGGTTCGAGTTGGGGCGGCATGGACAGGGCGACAGGTTCATCATACTCGGCATAATCCCCATCTTCGGGAATACCGACCAAATGTTTCACCTTTTTCCACAGTTCAGCGCTCACAATAGACAGACCTCTTTCAGATTTTGCTACGATGCAGTGGGCGAGATCCCAAAACACAGTTTCTCAGATCAAGGGCATCATGCCCTGATTCATCTTAGCACTATCTTTTTCTGAGTTGATGTGCCTTCATCACACTATCTGAAAGGATTCCAGCCTGATCGCTTAATTATTTCTGAATCAGGCGCGGTTCTTTGGGATGTGACAGACGGGGATTTAAGCGGATATAGTCCAGCACCATATCGCGCAGAGTGCGCCGGTCTGTCATTTGTACATTGCGGGCCCCCTCAAAGGAAATGGCTTCATTGCCCATAAAAACATATTCTGGGGCCGAAACGCTGTACCAGCGCTGGGGGTCGAGCGGTTTGCCCTGAACCCGTATTTCTGTGACTTTTTTGCCTTCGAGGGTGTAGTCCAGTCCCGAAAACTGCAAATTTTTGGAGACCTTGAGGCGGCTGGCACTGGTCTCGACAACCTTGCGCAGCAGATCGCCCCGCAACTCGAAATGATTGACCAGATTTTCAAAGGGCAGAATTTCAAAAATTTCTCCGACTTGTATCGGCCCTTTGTTGAGGCCATTGCGGACCCCGCCTGTATTCATAATCCCGATCTCACTTTTAAGCGAAATGCGCAGGATATCAGCCAAGAGGCTGCCCAGGGCAAAGGGGCCATCGTATTTGCCTGCCACTGAAAAGTCTTCCAAAGCCTCGCCGATGGTTTTTTCCATATCAGTCCGCAACCGTTTGGCATAGGTTTCGAGCATTTCTGGCAGGGGCTGAAGATCCCAGCGGCCATCCATCAGCACCCGCTCGCTGCTGTGGTGGGTAATTTGCTTGCGGTGATTCAGGGTTAAATCCAGGCGTCCGACCCACATGCCCATGTGGCCCGCGTGCATGATCAAGGTGCCGCCAATCCCATTGGGAGAGCCGTTGGGCACCAATTGGGCCTTTTCCATTTCTGTATGTGAGTGACCGCCAATGATCAGATCGACGCCCGGCACGGCTTTGGCAAAAGGTTCATCAAACCAGATGCCCATATGGTGCAAACTGACAATTAAATCGACTTTGGGCCGAAGTTCCGCCACCAGTTTTTTTGCGATCGGAATCGGATCATGAAAGCTCAATCCCTCTTTTTGCGGCAGGGCCACGGCCTGCCAGGCGTGTTCGCTGATAAATCCCATGACGGCAATTTTGAGGCCATTGCGTTCAAAGATCTGGAAGGGTCTGAACACGAGCAGGTCGCTGCTCTTTTCGGTTACATTGGCACAGAGCACGGGAAAATGGGCATATTGGACTTTTTGGCGCAGATTGGCCATGCCATTGTCGAGGTCGTGATTGCCCATGGCCATGGCGTCGTAGCCCAGCATATTCATGGCTTGTATATCGGGTTCACCCAGGTAAAAATTATAAAAAGGCGTACCTTGGAAAACATCTCCCGCATCGAGAATCAGGGTTTGCGGATTGCTCTGGCGCACGCTGTCAAAATAGCGGGCCCGGCGTACGACGCCTCCCACTTTTTGCTTGAGTTCGATATGCTCAAAGGGCTCGAGCCGGTTGTGGGTATCGTTGGTAAAGAGCAAGGTCAGGGTTTGCTCGACTGCAGCCTGAGCGGGTGCGGGCAACAAAAAACTCAAGCTTAACAAACAGCTAATCAGGGGCAAGATTACAAAAGCGGGGAGTTTCATCAAGGGCTTTCCTGGCAGTGTTTTCTTTAGATTACCACACCTATTGACCGACAAGAGCCGCTTCAAACTGTAAGTGATGTCGCAGACTTCCTGAGCATGATAGAGTACAAAGAAAAATAAAGAATTCATTCACAAGGCTTTCATGGAATATCTTACTCAATTTATTGGCTTATTTCTGCATCTCGATGAACATCTCCAGACGATTATCCAAAACTATGGCATGTGGACCTATCTGATTCTCTTTCTGATCATCTTTTGTGAAACAGGTTTGGTGGTCACGCCTTTTTTGCCGGGCGATTCTCTGCTCTTTGCTGCAGGCACCTTTGCCGCGTTGGGGACTTTAAATATTGCCCTGGTTTTGTTTTTGTTGGTGATTGCCGCTATTTTGGGAGATGCCGCCAATTATGGCATCGGCTATTATTTGGGGCCCCCGGTTTTTGAACGAAAAAACAGCAAAATCTTTAAAAAAGAATACCTCGAAAAAACCCAGGCATTTTATGCCAAATTCGGCGGTCGGGCGATTGTCTATGCGCGGTTTATGCCCATTGTGCGCACCTTTGCGCCTTTTGTCGCGGGCGTGAGCAAAATGCATTACCCCCGCTTTTTCCTCTACAATGTCTTGGGCTCACTGCTGTGGGTGGGGGTCTGTGGCTTGGGGGGCTTTCTCTTTGGCAATATTCCGATTGTCAAAAAGAACTTTGAAATTGCGATTATGGGTATTATTGCGATCTCTGTGCTGCCGATGGCGATTGAATATCTGCGCCACCGCCAGAGTGAGAAAGCGCTCAAAGCAGTTCAAAAATAAGAAATAGAGTTCGACCGGCTATAAAGTGCCAGCCAGCTTCTCTTATGACTTTTTCTGTTCTTAGAGTTTTGCGGAATGACTTTCCACGCCATGAAAAATGTCTGGAACTGTCGATTTTGTGAGTTCACCATACATCCACTGGGGAATCACCGGTACACCCACATCGGCCGTGACTGTGTAAGTGGCATAGGTCCCTTTGCCCTGGGGTTTGAGCTGCCAGGAACCTTCATTGTGTTTAATCGAGCCTTTGATCATGCTCCAGCGAATGCTATGATTGGATGCGTTTTCGACATAGCGGTTGGTGTACCAAGTGCCAGAGAAAGGCCAGGGCACATCCAATTTATGGGTGGCCTGGGCCATGTTTCCTGAGCGCGAATCCAGTTTGCTGCTGGCCACACGGGGCATAAAGTTTTGGTAATTGCCGTAATTGGTCAGGGCTTTCCAGACCTTGGCAATCGGCACATTGATATACCCCACGGCTTTGACCGTTTTCGGTCTGCCTTCGCCTTTGTCGATCAGGCGCACGTCAATCTTACTTGCGCTTTGGGCAAAAGGGGTATTTAGGCTCAGTCCGAGGGTGCTGATGCCGAGGGCCAGACCGAGTAATTTGCTGGTTTGTTTGAGATTAGGCATTGTGTTTCACCTGATGTTTGCATCTTTTTTGATCATGGAGATATATTTAGTCTAACGAGTTATCACAACTCAGTCCAGCATCAGATTGCCAAATTTGGTATGTTCTTTGTCAAAATAGGC
>CAZRFI010000007.1:26863-34789 GCA_964598905.1 uncultured Candidatus Sericytochromatia bacterium
CTGTCCCAGAAGAGATCATTGCTGGCATTGGGATTGAAGGTTTCCCCTGTTTGCAAGTCTGCCTGCGGAATTTCTTGAGGGATTTTATCAACGACAGCAATTGTGCCATCAAGCTGCAAATCCTGAATTTTTTGCCAACCTTCAAAGGTCAGAATCCGGTGCTCTGCTGTGGCTGTGATAGAGCGACCACTGGCCAAGCGCACGGCAAAAACGGGCTTCTGGCCGACAGGCCAGACTTTATCGCTCTGGGCTTTGACCACGTGGCCACTTTCGTTGACGGCCAGAACTTCGGGTCTGGTGCCCACCAAGCTTTGAATCGGGACGCGCCGTCCATCTGCCAATAAAACAGCGGTCTCTCCAGTTACACATTCACGTAAGTCACTCAACATGGGTCGTTTGTTCGGTCTGCTTTCCACGGCGCGGCTGAGCTGGCTCAGGCCAATCACAGGCACGTTTAATTCGCGGGCCAATTGTTTCATCGACCGTGAGATCTTGGAGAGTTCTTGCACGCGGTTGGTGTCGTGGCCGCTGCCACTGCCGCCATCCATCAATTGCAAATAGTCGATGATGATCAGTGCCAATTCCTGGTGCTCGGCTTTGAGGCGGCGGGCTTTGGCGCGGATTTCAGCTGGGGTGATGGTACTGGAATCGTCGATATAAATCGGCGCTTCGGACAGGCGGGCGATGGCATTGGAGAGGGTATGCCACTCGTCGGCGTGTAAGGTGCCCGAGCGCAGGTTGCGCGAACTCATTGAGGCCTCGGTACACAACATGCGGGTGATCAATTGCTCTTTGGACATTTCCAAACTAAACACGGCCACAGGTTTTTTGTATTCGATCGCCATATGGGTGCCAATATTGATCGCCAAACTGGTTTTGCCCATCGAAGGCCGGGCCGCCAGAATCACCAGATCTGAAGGGTTAAATCCACCGCCGAGCAGGGCATTGAGGTCGATAATCCCGGTGGTGAGGTGGCGCTTTTCCAAGATATCGGGGTTATTGTAGACATTTTCGAGATCTTCAAAGAGCTTCCAAAGGGTCGGCTGGATATGCTCCAGACCTTTGCCCAGGCGGTTTTGGCCAATTTCAAAGATCTTTTGCTCAGCTTTGTTGAGCAGAATACCAATATCTGCTTCTTCGGTCTGGTAGCCCAAGCTGACAATCTCAGTCCCGGCCCGGATCAATTTGCGCAGGATCGCATTGCGCTCGATAATGCGGGCGTAATATTCAATATTGGCGGTGGTCGGAATGCTGTTGACCAGCGAAAGCAAATAAGAGGTCCCACCCGATCTGTCGAGCGCATCTTGGCTTTTGAGCGCATCGGCCAAACTGAGAATATCCACGGGCTGGCCTTTGGAAAACAAGAGGCGAATCTGTTCGTAGATCAGATTGTGGGCGGGAACATAAAATGAATCGGGATCCAGGATCTCAATCACCTGGGACAGAGCTTCGCTGTCCAGAAGCATCCCCCCCAGAACAGCGACTTCAGCGTCTTTGTTATGGGGGGGCGTGCGTTCAGGTAACTCGGTGGTGGAGATCATCCTTCCTGAGCGACAACCTGAACCTTCAGAACAGCAATCACTTTGGGGTGCAGTTTGATATGCGCATTGTGCTCACCCACGTGGCGGATGGACAAGCGGATATCTACCTGTTTTTTGTCGATTTCAATATTGGCCTGTTCAGCCAGGGCACTTACCACTTCTTTGCTGGTGACAGTGCCGTAGAGTTTGCCTTCTTCACCCACGCGCTCAGCGATGGTGATAGACAGGGCTTCAATTTTTTCAGCCAATGCTTGGGCATTTGTCAAAATGGCAGCTTCTTTTTTGGCGATCGCCTTTTTGCGCTCTTCGAAGTGCTTCAGCACGTTGGGAGTGGCAACCAGGGCCATTTGCTGAGGCAGTAAGAAATTGCGAGCATAGCCTTCAGATACGTCTACTACGCTTCCGTTCATGCCCAGTTTATCGTGATTTTTTGTCAATACAACTTTCATTGTGCGTATTCCTTTCAGATTTCAGAGAGACAGCATCTTCACGTGGGATTGAGAGGGATGCCGTAAGAGTAGAGCCAGTTGGATCAGCGGAAGCCGTAAATGATGTACTACCAATGATGTACATACGATTAAGTTCTATCATGCTGAGAATCCAACCCGATGCAGCAGTATAACATGCCCAAGGCTGCCCTCCCAACAGGAAAGCAGCCTTGATATGCAAAGAATCAGAAGAAGAAGGACGAAGAGACCGCGAAGGTGGTCTTGTCAAACTTGCTGTCTGTGGCCACGCGCTGACCAAAGACTTTCTGACGGCGTCCCAATTCCAAGGTCAAATTGGGAATCACGGGATTGTCGTAGGTCAATTGGACCATAAATCCCGCCAAATCACCGACCTCATCGGGAGAACCTTCAAAGAGTTCGCCCCCTTGCATCGTAAACGGTGATTGTACCGCCACAAGCAGGCTGGGGATATTGGTATCGGGCCATTCGGGATTCATCTGTTTGAGATTGGAAGGGCTGGAAAGATACACACCCGCAATCACCTGCTGGTATGTTTTTTCACTTTCGAACTTGCCCGAAGCCCCAATGCTGAATCCACTGAAGGACCAATTGGTCGAGGCAGCCGCACCACGGAAGTTGATTTCATCGGCGAGACCGCGGAAGGTGGCTTGCAAACCCAGACCAAAGGTGTCGTTGCCCAGATCCAAAATAACCGTGTGGTTGTGCAGCGGATCCAAAACAGGCTCACCAATCACCAGCGACTGATCCCCTTCACTGACCACTTTGAGCTGGGCAAAACCCAGATTCAATTTAAGCTGGCCGTAAAAGACATCCGGACTGGCGGCAATTGCGCCGCTGAAAATGCCCTCAGAAAACTCTGTTCCGGCAATAAAACTGCGGGTCAGGCGGATGCCTCGGCTGGAACCAAAGAGGTTGGGTGAGGCCCGGCTGACAGCGGGAGAATCCAGGACGCCAATAATGCTATTGCCAAATTGATTGGGAATGGAGGTAAAGGGCTGGATCAAACGGGTCACACCCATAAAGCCAAACTTGACACGGGGATTGAGAAAGCCGCTTTCGCGGTGGTCAAACCAGGCTTCGCCAAAACCCACGCTGATATCTTTGTTTTCTTTGAATTGGGACTTTTTGCCACTTTCACCTTCTTTGTTCTCGTCTTGAATCGAGCTGAAATCGCCAGACAGAGCCGAGCGGATGGTGGTCTTTTCGGTGGCGGCAATACGCATATTCAAAGAGAAAGAGGCCGTATAACCAGGGCGGAAATTGTCTTCCATGACGTCTTCAGCGCCAACGCTGATCATGCCGCCAAAACGCACCGAACCGATGTCTTCTTTGAGCTTCGCCAAGGCTTCTTCCAATTGTTTGATCTTGGCACCCTGGTCGGCATGTTGCTTTTTGATGGTGTCAATTTCCTGCTTAAATTCATCGTTAAGGGTGCGCAGGGTCTTGAGGTCTTCGAGGGCCACTTTGCCGATGCGTTTGGTCAACTCTTCGGTTTGGGCGAGTTGATCCATGATGCGCAAAAAGGCTGCAGCTGCTTCAAAGCGGCTGATATTACGGGTTCCACGGAATGTCTTGTCAGGAAAACCCTGCATGACGCCGTATTTGTCCACGAGGTCTTTTACCGCTTGGGCAGCCCAGTGCTCAGCCGGTACATCGGTGAAATTCACCGCGGAAAGTTGTGCCAAAGCGGGTCCTGAGCCAAAACTGAAGAGGGTTGCACTCAGCAGTGCTGCCGCAAAGAGTTTCTGATAACGCAACGGTCGATGCTCCTTACTTATAAACTGGTGTTAGCCAATGTCTGTAGCGGGGCTCCAGCCCCTTCACAATTCGAAAATAGGTTTCTTGCATGTGCCGGGTAACCGGCCAATGCCCATTTGATCCAATTTCACGCCGATCCACTTCCCGTATGGGGGTAACTTCCGCCGCAGTACCTGTAAAAAAGGCTTCGTCAGAAGTCATGAATTGACCAACGGTCAGGGCTCCAATTTCAACTGGGTAGCCCAGGTCTGTGGCCACCTGTAAAATGGTGTCGCGGGTAATGCCTGCCAAAATAGAGGCGTTGATGGGATTGGTAAGAATCTTACCATTTTTAACAATAAAAATATTTTCACCGCTGCCTTCGGCAATATCACCATACTCATTCAGCAAAACGGCTTCGTCAAATCCCCGATCTTTGGCGTCCATGACAGCCAGCATTGAGTTGAGATATTGCCCCGTGGCCTTTGCCATGACTGGAAACATCTGGGAGTGAAATTTTTTCCAGCTGGTAATTGTAACGCGGGCCCCTTGGGTGATTGCCTCTTCGCCCATATACGAACCCCATTCCCAGGAACCGATATGAACTTCAATATTTTCGCGATTGGGCAAAACCCCCAATTTGCCGTAGCCGACAAAGGCCACCGGGCGGATATAACAATTGCGGAAATTATTTTCGCGAACGACTTCAAGGGTGGCCGTTTTGAGGGTCTCAATCGAATAGGGCATGTGAAACTGGTAGACCTTGGCCGATTCATAGAAGCGGTGTAAATGGTCATCCAAACGGAACACCATCGGGCCATCGGGTGAGTCGTAGACCCGAATGCCCTCAAAGATACCACTGCCATAGTGTAAACCATGGGTCATGACATGAACTTTTGCATCGTTCCAGGGAATTAATTTTCCGTTGGACCAAATCTTACCGTTTTCAGGAAACATCAAACACTCCGTCGGCAAACATCACGCTTTGGCAAGGAGACCAAAGTGAGGGGGAATCGGCGCGTTTTGCTGCTTCTTAGACCTGGGGAATTGCATTGGAACCACCCAGGTGGGGTCAGAAGGGGCAGCAAATACCTTCAGACATATTACTACGAACGATTATAAACACCAAGTCTCTGGCAAAAATGTGGCTTGACAGGATATTATACAGATCGTATACTTGCGAATGTGATTCGTAAACATATTTTATTGAGGAGACCTTTTTATGCCCACCATTGATCATTTTGAAATGCCTGTCGATGATTTAGCTCGGGCCCAAAAATTTTATGGCGAACTGTTGGGTTGGCAGTTTCAAACCCAAAAATACCCAGATTTTGAGTATACGTTTATACAGACTCAGACTATCGATGGCAAACCCGGACTTGGAGGGGGAATGATGTTGCGGCAAAGTCCCGGCCAAATTCCAGCCAATTATGTCAGTGTGGAATCGATTGATGTCATGCTTGAAAAAGCACTGGCTTTGGGTGCAAAAGTGATCCTGCCCAAAGAACCCGTGGCGGATATGGGGTTTATTGCCCTGATTCTTGATACCGAAAATAACCCAATTGGCTTTTGGGAAAGTACAGCTGAGAGCTAAGTGCAATACTTGCTCCAAACAGCGTGTGTTCTGAGAAAAACACACGCTGACACTGTTCCGCTCAGTCTGACTGGATGGTTTGATATCGGGTCAGACTGAGAGGGAGGGGGTTCTCTTTTTCTGGAGGCCTTTTAAACCCGCTCAGAGGCAATTCATGCGCTTTTGATGCTGCTAGACAGCCCTAGAGCCATGGGTTATAATACCTTCACTGAGGACAATTTAACAGTTAACAAAACGCCTTCACGCTGTGGTTGAGCGTTTATTTTTTCGTCTGAAACTGGTCTGATCAACACAGCGGACCCCTTTTGGGTCTGAATTATCCAGGGTTGAACAATAGATAAAGGGAATTGGCACACAAGGCATGAAACTGGCAGAAACTTTTACTGAGGCCTTAAAACAAATTGAACGTGAACGTGGCATTACGGCTCACAGTGTGATTGAAGTGATTGAGTCCGCACTTTTGGGCGCCTATCGCAAAAAAATGCAAGAAATGGGCAAAATGGACAAGGACTCTGAGGTCGAGCTGCGGATTGATACCAGCAACCAAAATGAGATCAAGGTCTATATGCTGCGCGAAGTGGTGGAATCCACCCCCGAAACCCCCAACCAGGTTTCCCTCAAAGATGCCCATAAAAAGCATCCAGAGGCCCAGGTGGGAGAGCAATTGCGTATGGAAATGGTTCTTTCCACCCGAGAATTTGAGCGCCTGGCCACCCAGGTCGCAAAACAGGCGATTACCCAGCGCCTGCGCGAGGCCGAGAAAAAGGCCATTCTTGAAGAATACCGCGATCGCGTCGGCACCATGGTCACAGCTACGATCCAGCGCCTGGAAAAAAACAATGTGATCGTCAAGCTCAACAACAAATCTGAGTTGGTCTTGCCCCCTTCGGAGCAATTGCCAAACGATCGCTACCGCTACGGTGACAAGGTGCGGGTCTATTTGTCTGAAATCAAAGAAACCCAACGGGGACCCCATATTGTGATTTCCCGTGCCAATTCGGGTCTGGTCCGTTGCCTGTTCGAGATTGAAATTCCCGAAGTCGCTGATGGCACTGTCGTGATCAAATCGATTGCCCGCGATGCCGGCTTCCGCACCAAAATTGCAGTGCACTCAATCAAAGGCAATGTCGATCCTGTGGGCGCTTGTATTGGCTCTCGGGGTTCGCGCATTCACCCGATTATTGACGAACTCAAAGGCGAGAAAATTGACATTGTGCGTTGGAGCGAAGACCTCGCGACCTTTATTACCAATGCTTTGAGCCCGGCCAAAGTTGTGCAGGTCAATTTAAAAGGTGAGAAAAATGATGCCTTGATTATTGTGCCCGACGACCAGCTCTCGCTGGCCATTGGTCGCGAAGGACAAAACGTCCGTTTGGCCGCTCATTTGACCAATTGCCACCTCGATATTCTGACCGAAAGCGAGCTGCGGAAACAAAAAATGGAAATGCAGCAAGCTGCTCAGGAAAAAGTGCGCAATACCTAAGGCATGCGCTCCGAACTCAGGCGTTGTTTGGTTTGCCGGTGTCTGAATCACCGCCACCTGCTCTTTCGTTTGCAAAAACAGGGGCAGGGGCCGGTTTGGGTTCGTTCGGCTCTTTCGGGTGGCCCCAGTTTGTATCTCTGCATGCATCCGGGCTGTTTGGATCGGTTGCAAAAAAGAAGGCTCTTGCAAAAACGTTGGGGTGAGATTCCCGACGATCTGATCCGGGTATTTTGTGTGAACCTCAGGCAGGCTTTGCCCTCTGATAAGCACGGATAGCCTTAGGCTTCGGGCTTTCAGCTTGGTTTTTAAGCCAAAACTATGTTATTCTGAGCTGTGGTCAGGCCCGTCGGCTGGTCTGCAAATCTGGGTGTATCAGGTACACAGTCTTTCGTGTACCCCCTAACAAAGCCTGATATGGCGACACCCGTCCCTGTGTTATACCAGGGAAATAAACCCCCGACGCCTTGTAAGTGTGCTGTGGCAGGACTAATGAAGCAGAAGAAGAATAGAGCATGAGTAAAAAACGTATTTCAGAAGTTAAAAAAGAGATTTCCACCCTTTTCGGCCTGGATGTCGATTATCCCGAAATTGCAAGTATGTGCCGTAAATTGGGGATTGAGTTTAAAGAAGATTCCAAATTTGGTATTCACTACAATGCTGTAGTTGATGGCAGTGTCGCCCGGCAATTGGTGACAGGTTTTAAAAATGACAAATCGGCAGCCTTGCCATCACAGGCTGCCCCAACAACACCTGCTGCTCAAACGGCTTCTGCACCCACTCCTGCTGTAGACAATACCCCCGCTCGTCCTGCCGCTTCTTCTGCTTCTCCCCCCAGAGAGCCCCAGCCACAGGCCAGCTCTCGTCCGCATCAGTCGGCCTCCCCCCCTGCTGATGTGACTCAGAACTCAAGTCGTCCTCCTCAAAGCCAGGGTGGCGGTGGCCGTTTTGTGCCTTCGCAGCCCTATCAGAACCAGGGTGGCGGTGGCCGTTTTGTGCCTTCGCAACCTTCTCAGAACCAGGGTGGCGGTGGCCGTTTTGTGCCTTCGCAACCTTCTCAGAACCAGGGTGGCGGTGGCCGTTTTGTGCCTTCACAACCTTCTC
>CAZRFI010000007.1:34889-40190 GCA_964598905.1 uncultured Candidatus Sericytochromatia bacterium
CAACCTTCTCAGAACCAGGGTGGCGGTGGCCGTTTTGTGCCTTCACAACCTTCTCAGAACCAGGGTGGCGGTGGCCGTTTTGTGCCTTCACAACCTTCTCAGAACCAGGGCGGCGGTGGCCGTTTCACCCCAACACCGCCTTCAGCGAATCAAGGTGGCGGTGGCCGTTTCGCCCCTTCGCCCCCCTCTCAAGCTCCCAGCGGTGGCTTCAGAGGCCAGCCTTCTTCGCATAACCGTCCCGGAAATTATAACCGTGGCGGCGGGAACTCCCCCGGTCAATCTTCTCCCCCACGCAAAAGCAAAACCCAAATGCGTCAGGAAAAGCGCCGTGAAAAGCAGCAATTCCAGGAACGTGTCGAATTGGCCACTCCCCAGGAGAAAAAAGTGGAGTTGCATCACAATATCACCGTCAGCCAATTGGCTGAGAAAATGGGGATTGGTGCTTCCGAGGTCATTAAGGCTCTGTTTATGAAAGGTGTGATGACCACGATCAATCACATTCTGGAGCTGGAAACCGCTGAAATGGTGGCCCATGAACTGGGGTATGAAGTGATCATGCCTTCCGCCACGGAAGCTCCCAAAGAGGCCCGCCTCCATGTGCGCCCTGCTCCAGCACCTGCCAACGAAGATCCGGCTAAACTCAAACCCCGTCCGCCGATTGTCACGATCATGGGCCACGTTGACCATGGCAAGACCTCGCTATTGGACTATATTCGCAAGACCAAAGTGACCGACGCCGAAGTCGGTGGGATTACCCAGCGCATTGGGGCCTATTTGGTTCATGTCGATGAGAAGCCCATCGTCTTTTTAGACACCCCTGGTCATGAAGCGTTTACTGCGATGCGTGCCCGTGGTGCTCATGTGACGGATATGGCGATTCTGGTTGTGGCCGCTGATGACGGAATCATGCCCCAGACCATTGAGGCGATCAACCACGCCCGCGCTGCCAAGGTGCAAATCATCGTGGCGATCAATAAAATGGACAAACCCGGCGCTGACCCAGAGCGGGTCAAACAACAGTTGACCGAATACGCCCTGGTTCCCGAAGAATGGGGTGGCGATACCGTAATTGTGCCCGTTTCTGCCAAAAGTGGCGATGGGGTAGACGATCTGCTTGAGATGATTCTTTTGGTCGCTGAACTGATGGAACTCAAAGCCAATCCCGACAAACCTGCTGTTGGCATCGTGATTGAGTCCAAACTCGACAAAGGCCGCGGTGCGGTTGGTACCGTTTTGATTCAAGGCGGAACCCTGCGGGCGGGCGATTCGTTTGTGGTCGGTTCGGTCGCGGGTAAAGTTCGCGCCATGACCAATGAACGCGGCAAACACCTCAAAAAAGCCGGGCCCTCGATTCCCGTGGAAATCCTGGGCTTTCAGGATGTGCCCGAAGCGGGAACCCAATTCCAGGTCGTGAAAAACGAGAAAATTGCCAAAGCTTTGGCTGAGGAATACGCAGAAAAGCAGGAGATCGAATCCCGCAGTCGCCGTATCAGCCTCTCCAATCTCTATGAGAATGTCAAAGAGGGCAAAATTAAAGAGTTGAATGTGGTGCTCAAAGCCGACATTCATGGCTCTGTGGACGCGATCAAACAATCACTGGAACGCCTCTCAGATGAGCGCATTCAGCTCCAGATCATTCACAATGCCACCGGTGAAATTTCTGAGTACGACATTATGTTGGCTTCTGCCTCAAATGCCTTGGTATTGGGCTTTAACGTCAAAGCGGATAATAACGCCAAACGTGTGGCCGAGCGCGAGCAAATTGAAATTCGCTATTACGATATCATCTATAAATTGATTGAAGATATCGAAAAGGCCATGGAAGGTCTGCTTGAACCCGAAATGATTGAAAACACCACGGGTGAGGCTGAAGTGCGTGCGGTCTTTAAGGTCGGCAAACAGGCCACAGCAATTGCGGGCAGTTACATGAAAGACGGCAAATGCGAACGCAGCTCCCGCGTACGTGTCTGGCGCAAAGAAGAAGTGGTCTTTACAGGAAAAATCTCTTCGCTCAAGCGTTTTAAAGACGATGTCAAAGAAGTGGCCTCTGGCTATGAATTTGGTGTGGGTGTGCAAAACTACAATGAATTAGAGGTCGGCGACCGTCTGGAATTCTTCCAGGTTGTGGCCCGCCACGAAATTTCCAAGGCCTGAGACTTTTTGCCGCTATGAAACGTCTGCTTTGGCTCGGCCTGCTTTGGGCAGGTCTGAGCCTGCCTGCGAATGCCTATCAGGTCTATATTCCTCAGCAAAATGTGCTGGTCAGACCGGGGCCCGATTTGGGCAGTGGCAATTTGGCTCGGATTTCTCAGGTGCTTTTGCCGCTGCAGAGTCTTGGTTATGGTTCCGATGGGGAACTCTGGTGTCAGATTCGACTTCAGAGCAAACAGAGTGGTTGGGTTCAGGCCCGTTATCTCGACCCAGTGCTCAACAAAAATTTGCCTCTGCGTCTGGCTGAGCTGCCGGGCCCACTGCTTTTTCACTATGCCCAACGTCAGATTGGCTTTGCCAATTTGGCCGATCCAGGCTTTAAACAGGCCCTGCAAAAGAACCTGGTCCTGTTTGAATTGTCGAGCATTAAACAGCGTTGGGATTATTTGCGCAGTCGCCACGACTTTTTAGACATCTCTCGGCGGGTGGGGGTCAAAATTGACAAACGCGAATTTCAAACCCTCGAAAATGAGATGAAGACCCTCGAAAAGCTCTTTCAGCGTTTGGCCAGTCAGGTTTTATAAACACCATGCACGAGGCCGAGATCATCTCCCTGGCCCGTGACTTCCCCCGTTTTCACCTCCAAATGGGTTTGGGCATTGGCGATGACACCGCGGTTTTAAACGCCCCAGCAGCAGGCTCACTGCTTTGGACCACCGATTTATTGATTGAAAATGTGCATTTTCGCAGGGCCTATTTTTCCCCTGCGGATCTCGCCCACAAAGCGCTGGCGGTCAATTTAAGTGATATTGCGGCCATGGCTGGTCGGCCCTTGGCATTTACACTGGGTCTGGCATTGCCAAGCAGCTTTGAGGATGCCTGGATTCGGGCATTTTTTGCCGGTCTGCGTTTGGCGGCTGAGCGCTGGCAGGTCGATTTAATCGGCGGAGACACCACCCGTTCAGAATCGGGTCTGGTGATTGCGATCAGCTTATTGGGGCAAACGGCTTTGCCCCGTCTGCAAAGCTGTGCCAGAGCCGGCGATCTGATTCTGGCCTGCGGGGATTTTGGCGCTGCGGCCGCGGGTCTCTTTTGTTTGGAACAGGTTTTACCTGGTTTTGAGATGCTTAAGCAAAAACAACTCAGGCCTGAGCCTTTGCTTGAAATGGCTTTAAGCCTTTCAAACCTGCTCGGCCCTCAGCGTTTTTCACTGACCGATGCCAGCGATGGTCTGGGGCGCTCGCTGCAATTGTTATGTGGCCCAGCGCTTGGCTGTGATTTGGCGCTTGAGCTGGTGCCTGTTTTGCCCGCAGTGTGGGAGTTGGCAAAGACAATGAGCCAAGACCCCTGGGATTGGATCATTCACGGTGGCGAAGATTATGCCCTGCTGGCCAGTCTGGCACCGGAATGGGCAGCGCAAGCTGAGACGCTTGGTTGGCGGGTAATCGGTCAAATCACCCAGGCTCCACCGCTGCGCTTAAACCGGCCTGGGCATTTACCTTTGGACTTGAATCAACCCGCTGGTTTTCAACATTTTGGCCCGGCTGTTTAAACGCCAGAAAAACTTCGCAAGGGGACTTGAAATTTAGATTAAATGATGTTAAATTATAATTAAGAGATTGTTAAAGAAAGGCCAAAACGCATGCAGACCTCCCAGACCGTCTACCTTCGTAAATCCACCCATCCCACAGGAATGCTGCGTTCCAGCCCGATTGACCAAATGCTTTTCTTTGTCCGCCGCTTTATTCAAAATGTGGATTGGGTCTATGATCTGCTCTCTTTAACAGACAAACTCATTCACCAAAATGCAGATTTTAGCAAATTCGAGCGCCTGATTATCGAAGACTATTTGCATATGAGTCTGCGTCAGACCCGTCAGGGCCCTGTGCTCTTTGACCGCTTTGGCACCCCCCTTGAAATCACTGATTTGATGGTTTTTCGCGATGAGGTGATTGAACTGGCCGATAAACACGCCCTTTATCTCTTTCACAATCCCCGCAAGCACCCTTTGAGCAGAGCGTTTAAGCAAGTTTTGGCCAAAGATGACTATGATCAACTCAACGAGGAAGCGCACGCCCTCCTCCGCGAAGCTTACCTGACGGTCAAAAACGGTCAGATTTACACCCTTCGCGGCCGGTTGCTGGGCACCCCTTCCTGGACCCAACGCTGGATGTGGAAGTTAATTAGCTAATGCAAAATACACCCAATCTGCCTTCGCCCACCCCGGGCTTACTTGCCCCTGGTCAATTGTGGGCCAAAAAGCCTGTTGCTCCGGCGCCCCCCCAGCCTGCGCCAACGTTGCCAGCGCCCCCCCAGCCAGCGCCTTTGACGCTGGGCAGTCCCGATCAACTTCGTCAGCAGATGCAAAATGGCGCAGCCAAACCCCCGGTTGCGCCTTTGCCTATTTTCCAACCCCCCAGCACAGATTTTAAAGGCCAATTGGGCCAAATTCAGAGCCTGATGCAAAAGGCCGATCAACAGGCCTTGGCACCGTATGGCGTGGTCGTGCAAAGCAATGCCCAGGGCCAGATCAGTGGCTATTTGCTCAACGGTCGCCCAGCCTCTGCAGAACAGGTGCAGCAACATCTTTTGCCGCTCTCTTCCCGCTTGCACAAAGAGTTGCAGCAGACCAAAACCATGGTGGACCAAGAGTACTCCCAATTTATTACCCGCTCCCAGGCCCAATTGGCACAAATGACCCCCGTGGAGCAAAATGCCGTCAAGATTCAATTGCAGGCCGTTCAGTCTATTTATCAGGGATTTGTCAATCGCTTGAACCAGGTGGATAATTTGATCAAATGATGTTTAACAGTCGCTTGAAGACCCAGCCCCTTGATCCAGCTGCTTTGCAAGGGCTCGAAGCCAATCCCACGCCTGCGCGCTCATCTGTTCAAGCCACAGCGCCCTTGGCTCCCCTGCGCATGCCAGAAATGCGCTCGGATAGCTTGGCGACTGCATCACCGCCCAGTGGTGTTCCTGCTCAGGCCGTTACTCTGGGCAAAGCCGCCGCGCCCCCTGCGGCTTTGTCGAGCGAAGAGGCCCAATTATTGCTCGGCATCAGCGAAAAACTCGGTGATTTGTATAAAGCGAATCGGGGTCAGTTTAATTTGGCGATGCAAGCCCTGGAAAAAGTTTCAGGTGCTGGTCAGG
>CAZRFI010000008.1:0-19721 GCA_964598905.1 uncultured Candidatus Sericytochromatia bacterium
TCCCCCTTGTCAAAAATAGCAGGCCCGTTATACTGAGGCAGACACGCAATGAAAGGGTTTTGAATCATGCAAAAACGCTCCGTTTTTCTCTGTGCCTCACTTGTGCTGGCTTGCCCAGCTTGACTCAAGCAAGTGCCCAGACCGGCCCCAAGGTCATTCAGCGCTCGCTAATTCTCAATACCTACGACCACGACCGCGTCTGGCCCGATCCCAAGAAAGAGCCCAAATACCACACCCCGGCCTGGACCCCGAATAATCTCAATCTGGATTTTATGCTCGAAGGCCCACTCGTCGCCGGAGGCCAGCTCTCGCTCCAGTTTTTTAAACCCGATGGAAAACCCTGGGTCAGCACTCTTTGCAATACCCCCGAATTGGGTGTGGGCGAAGTGGGTGAAGCCAAATGTGAAGACATCCACGAGACCAAATCCATCGCCCAAACGGGCATGTTCCCCTTTAAAATTCAGCTCAAAAACGAGCTGATGGGCACCCACCAAGACCTGTTTAAAGGCCGCCTGAAAGTGGGCAAATACACCAGCAAATACAACAAGACCGTCGGGCATTTTATCGACGAAGATTGGCGTTTGCCCCTGGCTTATGACGCACTGGACAAAACCTCCGATGAAAACTCGCCGCCATTGATCGCTTATTTCTGGTTTCGGGCCGCAATCTGCACCACGGCAGCCAACACGCCTTCCTCTATTTTAATGGCCAACAGGTGGGGGCCACCGACAGCACCACCACGGGCGCAGCCAATGAAATCCTGACCCGCAATGCCAATCTGGAGCCGCTGGACCCCAAAAAAGACTACAGCTATGCGCTCTGGTCCTTTAAAGAGGTAAATAGGCGCTCAATCGACGTGAAAATCTGCTTTGGCAGGGCGCGGCTCAGGTAGGGGTTTGTCTTCATTCCGGGCAGCATCCAGCCAAGCGGCCATAGCGCGTTCGACCTCATCGAGGGCATCGCGGGGCGTGACGCCAAAGGCTGAGCAAAAAGCCAACTCCGGCACCTGGGCAATATAGCCCTGATCTGCTTCGCTGTAAGAAATGCTGATCGTATAACGCTGGGGTTTCATGACTTGGCCTCCTGAAGCTGGTATTTGTGAACCAAATAGAGTACCTGTCGCACCTGCCAAGGTTTGACCTTGCCATCGACGTTTTGCAAACTGAGCAATTCGCGGATCTGATCATGGGCATAAATAAAATGCAGGCGACTGATACTCACCTGGCGAAAGCCGAGCTGCTCAATCAGGCGCTGCACTTCGTTAAAGCTCAGTTCTTGGGCATGTTTTAGTTCGTGTAAAATGTCCTGGCTCATTCACTCTCCTCTGCTTCGGGGCCGAAGCGCGCTTGAATCAAATCCATCACTGTGCGGGCCGCGCCGGGAATCGAAGTGCCTGGGCCAAAAATCGCTGCAGCACCGCGTTCGATTAGGTAGGCGTAGTCCTGGGCGGGGATCACGCCCCCACATACCACGATAATATCATCCCGGCCCAATTTTTCAAGTTCTGAGATCAGTTGCGGCAAGAGCGTTTTGTGGCCGCCAGCCAGCGAACTCATGCCAATCACGTGTACATCGTTGTCAACCGCTTGGCGGGCCGTCTCTTCGGGGGTCTGAAACAGAGGCCCCACATCGACATCAAAGCCCATATCCGCATAGGCCGTGGCAATCACCTTGGCCCCCCGGTCGTGACCATCTTGACCCAATTTGGCGACCAAAATGCGTGGGCGGCGGCCTTCTCCCGCCGCAAAGTGATCCGTCAGGGCCCGCACCGAGGCAATGGTGGTGGCCCCGGATTCAGTTTCGAGGGCGTATTCTTGGCTGTAGACGCCAGAGATCAGGCGGTTGCGGGCCTGAAAACGGCCCCAGACTTGCTCCAAGGCATCGGAAATCTCTCCCAATGTCGCCCGCAAGCGAGCGGCATCCACCGCCAAAGCCAGCAAATTGCCCTCACCGCTCTCAGCCGAGCGGGTCAAAGCCGCTAAAGCGCGCTGCACAGCAGCCGTATCACGGCCCGCTTTGATTTGATTCAAGCGTGCCACCTGAGACTCGCGCACAGCGGTATTGTCGACTTCGAGAATGGGCATGCTCTCGACCTGCTCAGGCCGCCAGCGGTTGACCCCCACAATGATCTCCTGGCCCGAGTCAATTCGGGCCTGGCGGCGGGCTGCGGCCTCTTCGATCCGCATTTTGGGAATCCCAGCTTCGAGAGCCTGGGTCATACCACCATAACCTTCGACCTCGCGCAAATGGGCCCAGCCTTTGTCGATCAGGGCACCGGTCAGGGCCTCCAGATACCAGCTTCCGCCAAAGGGGTCAATCACGCGACAGATGCCGGTTTCGTCCTGCAAATAGAGCTGGGTATTGCGGGCAATCCGGGCTGAGAAGTCGGTGGGCAGAGCAATCGCTTCATCGAGGGAATTGGTGTGCAGCGACTGGGTATGTCCCAGCGCCGCCGCCATGGCCTCCATGCAGGTGCGCACAACATTGTTAAAAGGGTCCTGCTCGGTCAGAGTCCAGCCCGAAGTCTGGGAATGGGTGCGCAGAGCCAGGGATTTGGGATTCTGGGGTTCAAAGGGCTTGAGCAGACGTGCCCAGAGCACCCGCGCTGCGCGCATTTTGGCGATTTCCATAAAGACATTCATGCCCTGGGCCCAGAAAAACGAGAGCCGGGGGGCAAAGGCATCCACGCTCATGCCCGCAGCCAAGCCTGTTTTCACATATTCCAGGCCATCAGCCAGGGTATACGCCATTTCCAGGTCAGCCGTGGCCCCGGCTTCTTGCATATGGTAACCCGAGATGCTGATACTGTTAAATTTGGGCATAAAAGCAGCCGTGTGCTGGAAAATATCTGCAATGATCCGCATCGATGGCGTGGGGGGGTAGATATAGGTATTGCGCACCATGTACTCTTTGAGGATATCGTTCTGAATTGTGCCGGTGAGTTTATCTTGGCTCACGCCTTGCTCCTCGGCCGCCACAATAAAAAAGGCCATGATCGGCAGTACTGCGCCATTCATCGTCATTGAGACCGACATCTGGTCGAGGGGAATGCCAGCAAAGAGAATCTTCATGTCTTCGACGCTGTCGATCGCCACCCCGGCTTTGCCAACATCTCCTTCCACACGCGGGTGGTCTGAGTCATAGCCCCGGTGTGTGGCCAAATCAAAGGCCACCGAGAGCCCTTTTTGACCCGCGGCCAAATTGCGCCGGTAAAAAGCATTGCTCTCTTCGGCCGTCGAAAAACCGGCGTATTGGCGCACGGTCCAAGGCCGCAGGGTGTACATCGAACCATAGGGCCCGCGCAGATAAGGCGGCAGGCCTGAGAGATAGCCCAAATGGGCAGAGTCAATCAGGTCTTCGGGGGTGTACAGCGGTTTGACCGGGATCTGCTCCAGGGTTTCCCAAACACGGGCAGTTGGACTGGATCCGGTTTGAGCTTCAAAGCCCGCTTGCCAAAGTCCGGCATTTTGCACAGTATCTGGCGCTATCTTGGCTGAGGCGTTTTCAAAAAGCGGTAATTGTGTAAAATCAGGGTGTTTCATGGTTTAAATCCCTTCCCCTGCACTCAGTTGATCCAGGAGGGTGTTGAGCGTTGCCACCAGATCAGCGCCCAGGTATAAAAATTGAGCAATGCCCAGGGTTTGGTAATGTTCGACCTGCTCTTTGGGATACCCTGCCAAAAGCAAAGGCTGTTTGTCTGCCAACCCTTTGGTCTGGGCTGCGTCTAACAGACCCGGCACCAACTCAGGATAAAGGGTGTCCCCAGAGCAGAGAACAGCTGCATCTGCGCCACTTTGAACCCAGGCTTCAGCCGCTGCCTCAGCAGAGGCAAAAGCGGCGGGCACTTCAACAGTCAAACCTGCGACTTGCAAAAATCCCAGGCAAAAATCCACGCGGGGCTGATAGAATTTGCGCTCACCCAGTGGCAAGAGCAAAATGGTAGGGGGTTGTGGCAGCGCAGCAACCCGGGCCCGCAGGGCTTCAAAAGGTTCTGCAGCCCTAAATAGCCCCAGAGCAGAGACCTGCGCCCCCTGATCAGGATAGGGACAAAAAGCGGCTTGCAATTCACGCCATTGAGCGCCGTGTAAAGCAGAGGTGGTCAGTTGCTGGCGCAAATCGGGGGCCTGAAGCGCCTCTGGTTTGGGCAACCAGACCGGCATACCTGGACGCAGAGGCCCCGGTGTAGGCTCAGGCACGGGAGGAAAAAGATGCAGGCTCTCACTTTCATCTGCCGACAGGGCGTATACGCTGGTACCCACCAAACCCTGCTTGCGGGTGGATTGATCTTTTTGACGTTGCAAACGGGTTGTGGCAATCATGGTTTGGGGCAAACCGCTTTTCAGGGCCGCCATCATCCCACCTGCCTGCTCAATTTTTTGAAAGAGCGCCCAGGCCTGCTCGGCCACCTGCTGTGTCAGAGCTTCAATGGCATAGGCCCCGCCGAGGGGATCAATCAAACGGGCCAGATTGCTCTCTTCGCGCAGAATCAACTGCACATTGCGGGCCTGGCGGCGGGCAAATTCATCGGGATAGCCCCCCTTTTGAAGCTCAAAGGGCTGGTTAAAACAGGCAGTTTGCAAACTCGATACCCCGCCCAAAACTGCGCAAAAGGCCTGGCTGGTGACCCGTAAGAGATTGGTATAGGGCTGAACCTGGCTGAGATAATTGGGGGAGCTGGCGGCATGTAACCAGAGCGAACCCTTCAGACCATAGGACCCCAAGACTCGCTGCCAGAGCAGTCGCAAGGCGCGGATTTTGGCCAATTCCAGCAAAAAGTCGGGGCCAATCGCCAAGGTCCAATGCAGGCGGGGAATCAGGGTTTCAGGCCCAACACCTCGGTCATCAAACGCCCGCAGATAGCTCACAGCAGAGGCCAAGAGACAGGCCAACTCCTGCGTGGCCGAAGCCCCAGCCTGGTGCCAAACACGGCCATCCAAGGCCAGCGAAAAATAGCCCGGAGCCACCTGGGCCAATTCCCGGCTCAAAGCGGCCTGCTGGTCCAAAATCTGTTCCAAAGCGGCGGGCAAATGCCCGTGTGCCGCCAAGTCAGCCAAGGGGTCGGCCAATACCCCGCCCCGAAGCCCAGCGAGATCCTGTTCGGTTTTCTGCCAATGCCCCAAGAGTAAGGCCCCCAAGGGCAAACTCGGAGACGAAGTGCGCAGATACACAGGCGTCTGACCCAGTCCCGCAAAAGCCACCCCCAGATCTTCAACTGAATTAAGTGGCATCGTTTCGAGCCAGAGCGCATCAAGGCCCTTGCCCAAATCGTGAAGGGCTGCTTCGTTCCAACTGGCGGCATTGGGGCTGGGAAGTTCTTGGCAAACCTGCCAAGGCAAAGCGACATACCCAGCGGCACTTTCTCCGCGAAGATGCGAACCTTGACCGGGATAACTGTCGAGCCCGGTAGGCAAATCGGCAGCGGTATAAAGCGGCTTAATCAGAATTTCTTCGTAGGTCTGTTTATTCAGTTTTTCCAGAGACAGCCCCTTGAGCTCTTTTTCAACTTGGGCCTGCCAGTCACTTAAGTCTGGCAGAGGAAAATGGGCGTGGAGATCGAGATCTTCAGACAGGGTGGGCATGGCTTTTTCCCTTTCGTGGCGCTACCTGCTTAAGTATAACGCCAGAAACCACTCGCTGCATGGCGATCAAGGATCCTGAAAAAAGGTCTCGGCATACCCCAGTCGCCAAAGGCTGTCTTCAAACAAGATTTGCAGGTCGATGCCGATCGGCTCAACCCGAACCAAGGCCCGTGTTGAACCCGTTTCTAAGAGTGTAAAGTTTTGTTTGACCCAGGTCTCAATTTCGAGATTCTGGCGAAACGCCCCCCAAAAAGTCTCTGCAAATGGGGTTTCATAGTTGTCCATGGCTCTGCGAATGTTCTGCTCCGAATAATGGACGGGCTCATTCACAGCCAGGGCAATTTCACGCACAATCACAGTCTTGCTCTTTTCGCTGAGCAATTCCCAGGCCTTGGCGTAATCTTTGCGGTAGACATACCAAAAAAAGTATTTGGGGGCTGTCAGCGGCGTAATCTTGCTACTGACCAAGCGTGAAGTAGCAGCGGGCTGGGGAGCTTGCTGGGCCGTGGGCAAAGCACTCAGCTGAAGGCTCGGACGTGGCGAGGGTTTGGCTGTCACTCTGGCAGTGGGCACAGGTGAAGCCGTCGCCCTGGTTGTAGGCGATGGCGTCGCCCTGAGCGGAGTCGAAGGGCGAAAAGCAAGCAGGTTCTGTACAGTGGGCGTTGCCCCCTGAAAATCTCGGCGGGCTGCCTGCAAGGCTGCTGTAGCTGGAAAACGGCTATCGTAAACCGCAATGGCATTGGTCAAATAACGACCTGGGGCCAAGAGAATACTCCCGCCCTGGGCCAAGCCCTGTGAAGCCCCACCATCGAGGTTCATCGCTTCATAGGCCCCGAGGGCTTTCATCACCTGGGCCTCTTTTTGCAGGGTCACGCCACCATAAAAAATGACCAGATAGAGGGTTTTACCATCTTGACTAAAACCCAGAGCCGAACGATTGGCAGCCCCCAACACATGGGGATCTTTAAAGCCCTCCAGATCGGGATTGATCCAAACAGCCCCCTGTTTGAGCAGGCGCGGGCCACAGGTCACCGAAAACCAATAATTTTTCCAGTGGATGTCTTCTCCAGCGCGCAGGGTCTTCATCTCGGGTTTGCCCGAAGCGGTGATGCCCAAGGTCGTGCCAAAATTTTCCCAGGGGCTGTATTTGAGAAAGCGCCCGCCGCTGACCATATTGCCCATCACACGTTTTTGCGCATCTTTGCTAAAAAAGGTGCCATTGATCATGGCTGAGGCCTTGCTGCGGCGCACCATTGCACCAAACGACTCATCACCATAACTTTTTTCGCTGTTATTGGCCTGGGGGGCTTGATTGGCCAGCACCATCTCCAGATGGGTGGCCGGATCGGAGAGGTCAATTTGTACGACCTTGAGCGAAGCGCCTTGCAGGGATTTGGAGTAGACCTGCACAGGTTTGGCTAAGGCAGAACGCACAAAACACATATTCAGACCAAAACTGCAGACCAACAAAAACAACAAGACAAAGAGGTTATCGCCCCCAAAATGGCCCCAAGAAATGGAAGTCTTCTTTTGCATCTCGGCATCCCCCAGCTCAGATGGTTCCAGTTTAGCGGTTTTGTTGCTGAGGAGCCAGTGGGCGTTTGCTTCAATCACCTTGTTCGGGCCAGCTATTCTGGGCCAGCTATTCTGGGCTGGCGGCTGTGGCGGGTCTGATCACCAGCCGATCCGCTGAAAAACGGCCAGCCCCTGTCGCCATCAACGTGACGGCAGGGATCAGAAACAGCAGGGCGGGTTCTTTTTTATTCAGAGGGTCGGCAGCATGGGCAATAAAAGCGGCGACACACATTGTAATAAACCAATTTAAGGCCGCAAAGCGGGTAGCCAAGCCCAACATAATCAGCCCAGAACAGACCACTTCGGCAAAGATGGCCAGCAAGAGACTGGCTCCTGGGCCAATCCCAAAGGGATCGAGGAATTGGCTGGACAAAGTTTCATATTTGGCCAACTTGCCCATGCCATGGCCGAGCATCAGCCAGCCGAGGGTCAGGCGCAGCCACAGGAGGCCAAGATCTTGTAAAAGTTGGTAACGTTTAGGTGTTATCAGACGGGTATAGAGGGTGTTTAAAAGGCGAATCATTGCGTTAATCTCCTGATACCTACCCTAATCTGTTTCGCGCGGGATTGTCAATTGATCCCTCAGGCCCCCTTTTCTCTGTACACCCGCCCCGAGGCCTGCTAAAATCCCAACCAAACAAGAGAGTGCGCTATGTCTGAGTCAGATTTGTTTTCCTGTCCCCAATGCCACCGCGCGATCTTGCCCGGCGACCAGTTCTGCGCGGGCTGTGGCTTTTTGCTGCAAAGCCACGCCACCCCCGAGGCCAAAGCCGCCAATGCCTCCTTTTGGAGTGCCAAGCCCCTGGGCCAATTTCAGGCCCTGCTCTCGCGCCACCGCCTGATCACAGGTCTCGCGACCCTCGGCCTGCTGCTGATTCTGGGGATTTTCAGCCTCTGGCGGCCCTGGCAAAAAGCCGCAGAAGCGCCCAGCCCCATCGTCTTTTCAGCCACACCGAGCCCGGTTGAGAATCCAGCAACAAACCCCAGCGGAGAGACAAATCTCAATGGCGTCTCTGCAGCGGCAGAAGTGGCCAAAGAGCTTGCTCCCACGGCCTCTCCGCGTTGGAAAACGGCCCAGGGCCTGCTCAATATCCGCAGCAAACCCTCATTGCAAGCGGAGGTGTTGATGCGCCTGCAGGGCGGCGAAGCATACACGGGCACCGGCAAAACAGAAGTGGCAGAAGGCCATACCTGGATCGAACTCCAGATCAACGACAAAGAGCGGGGCTGGATCAGCGCTCAATTGCTCAGCGCTGTCGCAGTCCCTTCAAACACACCCGTCTCGGCCTCTTCCAGCAGTCCCAGCCCCAACAGCACGCAAACGTCTACACAAACATCCCCACAGCGTTCAGCCGGGCGCATGTTGAACCACGAAAAGCTCTCGGGCTGGATCCTCGGAGAAGCTGCCGACCGACAACGCACGGCCTTGGCCATGACCCGTCTGATGTTTCCGACAGATCCGGCAGAGCTGCTGAATAAAAAGGCCATTTTGCTCGAAACCTGTATTACAGGCTCAGCAGAAGATATCTCGATCAAGAACCACGAAGTGGCCCAAATTGGGGCGATCTGCGCGCTTTTATTGGGGTGGCAGGAAAAAGAACAGGTCAGTCCCTCTAGCCAACCTTAAAAATCCTGCTTGCGGGTGTATTAAATCGCCAGAGCGGGGGTATAATCAGATCAAGTAGTCAAAAGAGAGGCACACAAGGGAATGCTGGATTTCCAAGCGCTGGCGTCTGCCCGGCAGGAAGCTGGAGCCCGCGACCAGGATCGTCAGAAGCGCTCAGAAGAGCTCTACAAAAGAGCTGTGGCGTTTTTGGCACAATTTCAACAGAGCCAGTACACGCAAAAAGCCTTGCTCAAGCAAGCAGCCACCTTGCTGCACGAATCGCTCTTGCTCAATAACCGAAACCCTTATGCCTACCTGTGTTTGGGCTATATTTTCTTTGTCCTCAACGATCTGCCCCGCACGCACCGCTATCTCAACGCTGCCCGCCGACTCAGTCCCAACCTGCCTGAAGCCCGACTTTTGCAAGAATGCCTTGCATCCTGAAGGAGATCATCAATGACAACCATATTCAACGGATTTCCCCACAACCCCTACGCCAACCAGGGAAATTCGGACAAACCGGGGGTGAACCATGAAACCAGCCACGCAGTTCAACACACGGGCGGAGTCAGCGACGTCAACACTCAAGAAACAAAGCCAGAGGTCGCTCAACCCAGCGACCGCTACGAACAAGAAGCAGATCATGTGGCGGCCTCGGTTTTAAACCTGCCCGATACCCAAACCATTGGTTCAGATATTCAAGCCATCGATGCCCAGTTTATCGACCCTGGCAATGCCCAAACAGCGGCACCGCTGCTGCAGTTTTTGACCACCGAAGGCTCTCAACCCCGAGGGCTGCTCTTGCCCGAAGCCAGTCGAAACGAGTTGCCCCCCGAAATCAATTCCAACCCCAATCCTGGCAAAGATCCCATGCTTGAACTGATCGAAAGCATGAAAGCCTCCCTGCGCCAAATCGGCAATTAAACAACCCCATTCCAAACGGCCTCCCTCTGGTATACTGCCTCCCCGGCGATACTGCTGAAGGAGGCTGTTTTATGTTGAATCTGCACCGCATGATTGGCTTTGTCTACCGCAAAGCCGACCAACTCAGTCGTCCCTTTATTTTTAACAGCCAAAAAAAACAGATCCTGGCCAAATACCCCCAATTGCGGCCCGTGATGGAGGCCTTTGAACGGCGTTATATCCGCGTGCAATATGGTGCCCACGATATCTCGCTGATGGAGCGCATTCACCGCAAAATCGCCCAAGACGAACGCTATATCTACGGGGCAACTCCCTGGGTAGCTCTGCTGCGCCTGACCGAAAAGCTGGAGATCCGGCCCGATGAGGTCTTTGTTGAACTCGGCTGTGGCACGGGGCATTTTTGCTTTTTTATGCAGCAGGTCTTTGGCATTCAAGCGATCGGCCTGGAGGCGCTGAATACCTTCATTCTCAACGCCAAAGAGATCATGACAGAACTCTCAGAGCCACCACACAATCTGGATTTTGCCGGTTTGCAATTTCTCAACTTGGACTTTTTGCACTTCAATTTTTCGCGTGGCACACTCTTTTACGCCGCTTGGACCTGTTTCCCTGTGCCCCTGCGGGAGGCCATTCTGGAGAAGTTTTTTAAAGAGTGCAAGCCCGGCACGCGCCTTTTGGTTCTGACGCATACGCTTGACGATCCCCGCCTGGAATTGCTCAGCGAGGTCGAAACCTTTTTCTCCTGGGGCAAAGACGTGGCAAGGCTCTACCAAAAGCGGGAATAGCTGCTAGGCAAGCATATCCTGCAATTCGGGCAAGGCGCAGTCGCCGCAGCCTTTGGGTGGCCCAGCCTGCAAGGCCTTGTGGGTGGCCTGCAACGCGGTTCGCACCCCTTCTTCAATCACGGGATGGTAAAAAGGCATCTCCAATAGGGCATCAATCGTGAGTTGCTGTTGATGGGCCCAAGCCAATAAATGGGCCAGATGTTCGGCACGGGGGCCAATCATCTCAGCGCCAAGTAAACGGCGTGTGCGGTAATCAGCATAGATCCGCAGCAGCCCAGCGTTTTCAAGCATCACCCGACTGCGACCTTGACTCGCAAACGAGACCTCACCGATCGCCGTACAGGAAAGATCAAGTTGATCATAGCGTTGACCAATCATCGCCACCTGGGGATGGGTAAAGACAACCGCAATCGGAGAGCGGCGATGGCCGGCCTGAATATGCGGCCACATCGCTGAATTGTGGCCGGCAATCCGGCCTTCGTCTGCAGCTTCGTGTAAGAGCGGGCGATCGCTATTCACATCTCCTGCCAAAAACACCGGCAGGTCTCCCACTTGCATCGTCAGCGCATCAAAATGGGGCACACCTTGCGCATTCACAGTCAGGTCCAGATTTTCCAGGCCCAAATTGCCCAGATTGGGTTTGCGCCCAGTCGCAGCCAAAACACAATCAAAGTTTTCGCTGACCAGACTGCCCGCCTCTGAGCGGTAGGTCACGCTCACACCGGCTTCGGTGCGCTCGACCTTTTCGACCTGGGCATCGGGCTGAAAGGGAAATTCGGCGGCAAAGAGACGAGCAGCCTCGGCTTTGACCAAGGGATCATTGAGCCCTGCCACAGCACCACGAGCCCCAAAAAGGTGGATACGTACACCGAGTTGATGTAAAGCTTGGCCCAGCTCCAGGCCGATAATCCCGGCCCCAAAAACCGCCACCGAGCGCGGCAAATCCAACCAATTAAACAGGGCCTCGTTATCCACCAAGCGGTCCCCCAAGCCTTGTAATAGTGGCGGTAACGAAGGGCTCGAACCCGTTGCTATCACCACAGTTTTGGCTTCAATTTGGATCTCTTCACCCACTTGCAGCAAATTCGGATTGAGAAAACGGGCATAGCCCTGCAAGCGCTGCTCCGCAGGAATATTTTCAACCCCTTCGAGCACAAAGCCCACAAAGCGGTCGCGTTCACTCCGCACCCGCTGCATCACGGCTTGGCCATCGATCCGATTGAGAGAGGCTTCCACCCCGAAGGCAGGGGCCAGACGCACACTGCGGGCGGATTCAGCGGCAGCAATCAAAAGCTTGCTGGGCATACAGCCAACCCGCGCACAGGTTGTGCCATAGGGCCCCCCTTCGATCAAGAGAGCCTGGGCACCAGCCCGCGTGGCTTCGCGCCAAGCAGCCAATCCAGCAGTCCCACCGCCAATCACTGCTACGTCTGTCTGATATACCTTCATGATAAAAACCTCTCTCGTTTATTCTCTAGCCTAAAAAGGCAGCCAAATCGTCGGCCCCACCAATATGGCGGCCCCCTATAAAAATTTGGGGGGTGGTGGCTTTGCCCGTGATCGCTTCAATCGAGCGGGTGGTCACGCGGTCATTGAGTTCAATTTCTTCAAAGGCCAAACCACGGGCTTTGAGCATATTTTTGGCGCGGGCACAGTGGGGGCAACCGGCCCGGCTGAGCAGAGAAATATACTCAGGGGTTTTGGCTTCGGGATTGATAAAATTCAACATGGTATCGGCATCGGAGACCTCAAAGGGATCACCAGGTTTTTCGGGTTCGAGAAACATCTTTTCGATCACGCCATCACGCACCAGCATCGAATAGCGCCAAGAGCGTTTGCCAAAACCAATTGCACTTTTATCTACGAGCAGGCCCAAAGCCTCGCTAAATTCACCATTGCCATCGGGCAAAAAGCGGATTTGTTCAGCGCTTTGGTCTTTTTTCCAGGCCTCCATGACAAAGGCGTCGTTCACGGACAAGCAGACAATTTCATCCACGCCATTTTCACGAAAAACGGGTGCAAGCGCGTTATAACCGGGGACATGGGTGCTGGAGCAGGTGGGGGTAAAAGCCCCCGGCAGCGAAAAGACCACCACAGTTTTGCCTGCAAAGACATCATCGGTCGAGACATCCAGCCAATTGCCTTCGGGGGTACGGGTTTTAAACACGACCTGGGGTACTTTTTGACCTTCACTGTTTTTCATCTTGGGTATCTCCTTCGGTTTGTATACGTTTTGAGTTTAGTATGCGGGAGATCAATTAATAAGTCAAATCGTTTATTATTATATTTTCAATAGACAAAAACGATTAAATATACCAAAAAGAAAGCAACCAGCAACACGCCGAGAGAGGCCTAAAAAAAAACAGAAACGCCCGAATTCAGTGTTTACAGGCGTGAGCGTCTACAGCCACCAGCTGCCCTGTCAGCACCGTTTCGGAGGGGATCTCCGAATAGACCACGGCATGGGCTTGGCGATGCAGGTATTGATTGAGCAAATGGCCCGAGACCAAAGACAAAGCACCGCAAACAGCCAAGATCATTTCATAAGCTTCAAACCAAGGCATCCGACTCAGGGCAATCAAAGTCGCTGCCACCCCCCAAAAAGCAAAAACAGCCGAGCGGCGGTGATGGGCATAGCCCGAGAAAAAAGACCAAGCAGCCAAGGTCAGCGAAAAGGCCAAAAAGATCGTTTCAAGCAATTCGTTCATCAGAAACCCCAATCCGACCAGTGGCAAAGCCACGAGCAAAAGCGGCTGCAGCGCGCAGTGCAGCGCACAGACCAAAGAAAGGCTGGCGCCAAGTTGGTCCACATGTTTAAGCGAACGATCTGGGAGAAGCATTTTCAAAAAACGGGTTTCCTGTGGGTGAATGGGGTTATTTAAGTATAGTGGGATCGGCAAGTTAAATGCAAGCGGCTTGCATTTTCTTTTTCAAAGCGTGGGCATGATGTGCCCTGGGGCACATGTATTTTTGCAAATCGGGGTACAATGTAGCTAACTGTTCAATTTGCTGGAAATTCGTATCAAGCAGATTGAGCGTGATATAACTGTAAAAAGCAATTGCCCGGCTCAAAGACGGGATTTGCAATGGAAAATACCAAATTGGGAAATCTGGTTTGATTTAGGTATGCCGATAACGACTAGCGAATCCGTTCAAAAACTCTGCTCTTTGGCCGTTCAACAAAACCTGGCCTCCGCCTCTCAACTGGCCATGGCTGTTCAGACATATATCCTCATGAAAATTGAAGCCCTGCAGTGCAATTACCTGCTTGAGCACGACAGTGGCCGTCTGCTGCTGCGGGATCGCACAGCCAATGACCCCAATACCAATACCATGGACGAATGGGCTTCTTTTGACATGCCCTCCCCCGCTTTTCAAGGCGACTGGGTGGCTTATGCCTCCAATAAAGTGGCCCTGTTTAACGACAAAGGCCTGTTTACAGGTGTACAAGATCGCGGCAGATCCGAGATTACCCCCAGCTTCAAAGGGGGTTATGTCTGGCTCAAGAACCAGGCCTATCAGATGAATATGCTGCTCAACACCATGATTCCCACCAATCAGATCCAGCGCGGTCCCTACGACTTTTTTATTCCCCCCAACCAGAACAGCGGCATTTTCCTCATGGACCGGGCCGCTGGCACCCTGACCATGGCAGACTTTGCCCTGAGCCAAACCACAGCCCAATTACAGGTTCGCGATCCCGGCAGCAAAAAAGCGATCAACGTGGCCTATTCACAACAGACCAAAACCATGTATATCACCGACCACCAAACCCCGGATATTCTGGTGATCAACCCCGCCAATCGCCAAAAAGAGCGGATCTACACAGAACACGGCATTTTGGGCAATCTGACCCTCGACGATAAACTCGGCCTGATCTTCGCTGTTTTGGCCGATGTCAGCAAAGAGCCTGCCGTGTTGATCTTCTCCATGCAGGACTACTCGCACCAGGGCACGATTTTATTGCCTGGCAAGCGCTTCAGCGAAGTGGACGATCCCTGTGATCTGATCGCCATTAGCCCGGATCGCAAAAGTCTGATGATCATGACCTATACCGACGAAGGCGCGCTCTTTACCCCGATTATCTCCCAGATCGACATTGCCAAAAAGCAATTGATCAAATCCAATAAACTCAGCCAAGAAGACAAACCTGTGGGTTTTGCCTTCCTCCAACCCGAGGTCAAGATCGGCAATGTTGTCACATTTGACAAACTCCTGGTC
Source organism: uncultured Candidatus Sericytochromatia bacterium (assembly GCA_964598905.1). Taxonomy (GTDB): domain Bacteria; phylum Cyanobacteriota; class Sericytochromatia; order UBA7694; family UBA7694. The sequence goes on from CAZRFI010000008.1 coordinate 14,691, forward strand.
GACAAAGGCATTATTCACAAGGTCCAAATGGCCTCTTTGCTGCGCCAAATGGACATGCTCGAAAAAGAAAAAGACAAGCCCCTGCTCGATCAAGATATTGAGACAGCGATGTCGCATATCCAGGGTAATTTCTCCAACGAAGAAATTGAAACGGTCACAGAAATCAGCAGAGAAACCGTCAACCAAATGGCCCAAGACAGTTTCTTTGAATGGCAGGGCCGCAGCGATATGAAAGCCGAAGAAAAACAGGTCTTTGTCGAGCGCCTGTCTCAGGTCAAGGCTGATCCCAAGGTGTCGAAAACCAATGGGGTTTTCGTCTTAAATTGGATCAAGGGGCTGATGGGTTAAGCCGTTCCATGACGCAGAGTATCAACGAAATCCAAGACAGCATTGTCGACGACTTTGCTTTTTTTTCCGACTGGTCGGAAAAATATGAACACCTGATTGAACTGGGGCTCGAATTGCCGCCCCTGGATGCTGAGCACAAAAGTGAAGCCAAACGGATTCTGGGTTGCCAGTCCAATGTCTGGCTCAACGCCGAATACGATGCCACCCATGGCACCATGATCTACACAGCCGACAGCGAAGCCATGATTGTCAAAGGGCTGGTCAGCTTGCTGATCCGCTTGCTCTCGGGCCAAAAACCAGCGGCGATCTTACAGGCTGAGCTGAATGTCTTTCAACGCATTGGCCTCGATCAACACCTCTCAGGCACACGCTCCAATGGTCTGGTCGCCATGATTCGCGATATGAAGCGCTATGCCGCTGAGTCTGCGGCTTCCGAGGTCAAGGCCTGAGCTCAGGAATTGAGTTCTGGCGGCAAGGGTACGCTATCTGCAAGTGCATCCAGTAAAAAGGGGTGAAAATGTCCATTGCTGGCCAGGGCCTCGCCGCCATGAATCGTGCGCTCACCCCGCCAGTTAGTAAACAAACCACCTGCCTCTTCTAAAATTGTGAGCAGAGGGGCATTGTCCCAACTGCTCATGCGCGGTTCAAGCACCATCTCGGCTCTGCCCGTGGCCACCTGCACAAAGGAATAACAATCGCCCCAATTGCGAAGCCCTTGCACTTGCCCCACCAAAGTAGCCAAACCCTGCCAGCGCTTTTGAATCAAGTTCAGGTCGTGGGCCAAGAGCAGAGCCTGATCGCGCTCTTTGACCTGCGAGACCCGGCAAGGCCGGCCATTGAGTGTGCAACCGCCCCCCTGATAAGCGGCCACCAGCTCATCCAAGACCGGCAAATAAATCACCCCCACCACGGGCTCACCCATGACCTCCACCCCTACTTGCACACCATAGAGCGGAATGCCTCGCGCAAACGAGCGGGTGCCGTCAATCGGGTCGAGAATCCAGCGAATTGGGTCGCTACCCGGCTGCTCACCATATTCCTCCCCCAAAATGGCATGGTTGGGAAAGGCCTGGTTGATCATCCGGCGCAGGGTGCGTTCAGCTTCGCGATCAGCAACGGTCACAGGCGAATGATCAGATTTCCATTCAACCGCAACACCGGTATTAAAATGGGCCAAGGTCTGGCGGCCGGCCACCCAGGCGGCCTCACACGCCACCTTGAGCAGCTCCTGATAAGTGGGAAGAGGCATGAGATTCTCCTTGAAAGCTTGGGATTATTGCCAGTTTAACATTTTGGCTCGTTCACAATTTGGCTCCCAGGATTTCAGATTCGCATTTGACAGGGATGCGATAATACATGTATCCCGTTTCGCAGAGGTTTGTATGGCAAATACCAATTCAAAAAAGAGTTTGTTTTTTTTCAGGCAGTACAGCCGGGAGCGAGGGGTTTCTTCTGGCCTGCTTTGGATGCTTTTAGCCTTATTTTTGGTCTTGGGAATAGGCGCCTTGCTGCTCAGGCCCAAACCAGACGCCCAAAACAGCACGACTCAAGCTCCCATTAACCAAACGGCCATTAACACAGAACAGCCCCAAACCCAAGGACCCGCTTTGCGCTTGACGTCCTCGCCAACGCCTGCTCAAGCCCTGGAAGTACAGGTGCTTAGCAAGGTCTCTGCCAACGATTGGCTGACCCTGGTGCCCGCCGAGGCCCCTGAGCAAGATTGGGGAGCCCAATTTTTTCTAGAAAAGGGTAGCGTCCCCACCTTCCAAACACCTCAAGTCCCCGGCCGCTATGAATTGCGCCTCTATCGCAACTGGCCCAGCGGAGGCACCCAAGTACAAGAGCGGCTGGCTTTTGAGATCCCTGGCCAAGCGCCCGCCACAGCAGCCAAACCCTGGGTCGTCGATATCAGTCATGATCTCAAATACACAGGAGATGATCTGCCCTCGGATTTGAGTTGGGGGCAAACCTCATTTGCGACAGACAGCCAAGCCGCTGAAAAACTTCAAAATGAACCCCCAGCCGCTGGTCCCAAACTCTATGGTTATTTTCGCCTGGGCAACAGCGCAGATCCGATTTACAGTTTTCTGATTCAGGACCATAAATTTTACCTCGACCGCAACAATAACGAAGATCTCACGGATGATGGTGATCCCAGTCCCGATGGTTCAGGCTCAGTGGCTCTGACCGTCGATCTGATCGGCAGTGACGGTCAACCCTACACAAGTCCTTATCAGATTTGGTACTTTTTTAATGCCCGCATGAACGGTTATCGCTTCTACGCCCGCTGTTATTACGCAGGCGAACTCAGCTTAAACGGATTGACGATCAAAGCCCTGGCCTTTGAAAGCCAGAATCACAATGGCATGTGGCGGGACGATGGTCTCTGGCTGGATTTAAACCGCAACGGGAGCTTTGACAAAGATGAACATTTTGCCCACCATGATCGCGTTCCGATAGGCGCAGGCATTTTTGATCTGCACTTAAAACACCCCTAAATGTGTGGGCTGCTCACGTAAAAACAGCTCCATCTCCAAACAGTCAAAATAGACCCCATCGAGTTTGCGAAAGTGGCGAATCACACCAATTTCTTCAAAACCAAACTTGCGATAGAGCCCAATGGCAGCAATATTGCTGGTAAAGACCAACAACTCGACCTTTTCAAGTGAGGTCTGTTCTCGGGCATGTGTGAGGGCGGCTTCGAGCAATTTTTGGCCCAGGCCCAAGCCACGTGCCTCGGGCAGCAAACCCATGCCCAAAAAACCCCGATGCGCCAGGCGGGGATTGCCCGCCGCTGAAATATCTGCCCAGCCCAGCACACGCTCACCGGCCAAGGCATAAAAAACCGGCATATTCAGGGCCAACATGCGCATCTGAAAGGTCGCCAATTGCTCTTGGCTTGGCGCCTCGGTCATTTCAATATACATCCGCTCGCGGGCGACAATATCCAAAGTGGCGCAAAAAGCCGGTAAAAGCGCGGGCCGAGCGTAAACAACCGCGACGTCAGCAGGATCTATCGTCTCAGCGTCGGTCATTGAGCTGGATATTCCAGGGATTAAGCCCCACAACCTCACCATAGAGGTCATAGTCATCGGCGTCTTCAACGCGCACACGCACCCGATCGCCAATTTTGATCGAACCGGCTGGCAAAGCGCGGGCTTCGGGGGTTTCAGCCAAATCACCATGGACACAAAAGACCTGGCCATCAATTTCAGGGGCATCGGCCCAGCTGCGGCCAATCAACTGGCCCGCCTCTTCGTTATAATCGTCGATCACAACGTCGATCTCAGTGCCAATACGGGCCGCCAATTTGCGCGCCGAAATGGTCTGCTGAACAGCCATAAAGCGTTCGTAGCGCTCATCTTTGACATCTTCGGGCACCAGATCGCCAAAGCCTGTGGCGTCAGCTTCGGGTACCTCTGAATAGGTAAAGCAGCCTACTCTGTCCAATTGGGCGGCTTCGAGGAAGTCCAAAAGCATTTGGAAGTCTTCCTCAGTTTCACCGGGAAAACCGACAATAAAGGTCGAACGCAGCACAATCTCTGGGCAAATTTCGCGCCAACGCTGCACATATTCGAGCTGTTGAGCGGCACCAGGGCGGCGCATGCGGCGCAAGACCGCTGGACTGGCATGTTGAAAGGGCACATCAAGGTAGGGCAGAATTTTGCCCTGGGCCATCAATTCCACCAGTTTCTCAACAAAGGGATAGGGATAGACATAGTGCAAACGCACCCACGCCCCGGTTTCGCCGAGTTGAGTGGTGAGATCCACCAAATGGGCGGGAATTTCCTGGCCCAGAAAGGTGCTGCTGCGGTGGCGCAGGTCCACCCCGTAAGCGCTGGTGTCTTGGGCGATCACCAGCAATTCGCGGGTGCCGCTGCGCAAAAGCCGCCAGGCTTCACCCAGCAGGTCTTTGCTGTCGCGCGAGACCTGTTTGCCCCGCAATTTGGGAATAATACAAAAACTGCAGGTGTGGTTGCAGCCTTCAGCGATTTTGAGATAGCTAAAATGGCGCGGCGTGAGTTTGACACCGGCTTCGGGCACCAGGGCCGTGTGGGGGTTTTGGTCAGGGGGAATCAGCTCATGAATGGCGTGCAAAACCGCGTCATCCGACATAGAACCGGTAATGGCATGCACACGCGGATAGCGTTCGCGAATGGTTTCGGGGCGCTCACCCAGACAGCCGGTGACAATCACTTTGCCCGTGGCGTCCATGGCTTCGCCAATCGCCTCTAACGATTCTTCGATCGCGGGGGTGATAAAGCCACAGGTATTCACGATCACCGCATGGGCCTCTTCGTAAGAGGGAGCCACTTCATAACCTTCGGCCCGCAGTTGGGTGAGAATGCGCTCACTGTCCACCAATGCCTTGGGGCAACCGAGGCTGACAAAGCCGACTTTTTTAATTGCAGGGGGGGAATTTTTTGTTTTTGCCATGTGAGCTATTATAACAGTCACAAGGCCTCAGGCGGCAGCAACAGCGCTCCAAGATTAATTTTTGTCTAAATCGCTTTAAAGGAACACAAGATCAGTGGGCATTTGACTGACAGAGGAAGTAATACAGACATTTTAATACAATCACTTTCGGAGGATTTTATGGGAGATATGCAAGTTTCAGGTAATGCCATGATCAAAGCCAGCCCAGAGGCTGAAAACGGAATTAAAAAAGCGGGGCAAGCCGCA
>CAZRFI010000008.1:19821-27413 GCA_964598905.1 uncultured Candidatus Sericytochromatia bacterium
TGATCGACGCCTTTTACAAGCAAGACATCTCAGCCCAGGACTATCTGGCCGGACTCGATCGCCAGATTCACAATGCCGGCCGCAAACTGGCAGAACTCGATAAACAGCAGATCGCAGCAGCCGATCAGGCCCTCTGGCAGGAAGAACTCCTGCCAGGCTTGCAGGCCGCATACGAAGGCTTGATCGGGGCAGCTGAAGAGGCCAAACTCTATGCCGAAAACCGCAAAGACGAAATTTTGCACGGGGTCGGCATTTTGATCGTGGGCGTGGATCAGATCATGGAATTTGTGGCTGTGCGTTCAGGCTTTGCCTCAGCTCCCACCCAAGCCCTCCTGAATCAGGCCCTGGATCCCCAAAGTGATGGCTTGGCTTTGGCCAATCGCCCCGTGAAGGGCTCGGCAGAGTCTGAAGTCGCTTTTTTGGATTAATCCCGAATTAAAATTTTGGATTAATCCAAAATTGAAAATCAGGCTACCCGGCGTTGGCGGCGGTCCAGACAGCGATACTGAATGGCCTCCGCCACTTGGGTCAGCTCTATTTTTTCCGCTCCCACCAAATCTGCCATTGTGCGCGCCAATTTGAGAATGCGATCATAAGCCCGAGCACTGAGCTGCATCTGTTGCACGGCCTGTTGCAATAATTGCCGCGAGGGCAAATCCAACTCACAGTATTTGCGAATCTCCAGGGCCTGCATCTGGGCGTTGCATTTGATCGCAGAGCCCTGAAAGCGCTCGGTTTGTCGCTGGCGCGCGGCCAAAACCCGCTCACGGACCAAAGCAGAGGGTTCTGCCTGGGGCGGACTTAACAATTCCAGGGCTTGCAGACGGGGCACTTCCAGATGTAAATCGATCCGGTCGAGCAGCGGCCCTGAAAGTCGGTTCATATAGCGTTCAAGCTGACCGGGTGTACACTGGCAGGCCTGCAGAACGTCTCCAGCATAGCCACAGGGGCAGGGATTCATCGCCGCGACCAGAATCACGTCTGCTGGGTAAACCCAGGCTCCTTGCGCCCGTGAGATGGTCACCTGGCGATCTTCAAGCGGCTGGCGCAAGACCTCCAGCACTTCACGGCGAAACTCCAAGAGTTCATCGAGAAAGAGCACGCCATTGTGGGCCAGCGAAATTTCACCAGGGCGGGCGAAACGCTGTCCACCGAGCAGGGCGACCAGGGTAATGGCATGGTGGGGAGCCCGAAAGGGCCGGGTTTGGATCAAACCCTGGGGAGCATCTTGAGAAAGCCTGCCCGAAATGCTGTAAAGGGTGGTGGTTTCAAGGGCTTCTGTTGGCGTCAAAGGTGGCAAAATACCCGGCAGACGCCGGGCCAAGAGGGTCTTACCAGAACCCGGTGGCCCCATCATCAAGAGATTGTGGCCTCCGGCAGCAGCAATTTCCAGCCCCCGTTTGGCGTAGATCTGCCCTTTGACATCGGCAAAATCTGGCCCAGAAGTAGAACCTGAAGTAGAACCGGAAGCGCTTAAACAGGCCAGCGCAGAGAGTGATACTGCCCGACAGGGTACAAATGCTGACGGCCGAGCCAATATTTTCACAGCCTCTTGAAGCGAATCAGCAGCATAGACTGCCAGCCCCTCTACCAAAGCCGCTTCAGCGGCATTGGCCCGAGGTACCAATAAATGGGTCTTGCCTGCACGCAGTGCAGCCTGGGCAAAAGCCAGCACACCATAAACGGGACGCAAAGTACCATTGAGAGACAATTCCCCCATCATCACCCACTGATCGATCGCGTCACAGACGACCTGCTCTGATGAGAGCAAAACCCCCACGGCCACGGCCAGATCAAAAACCGGGCCGGTTTTACGCGTATGGGCCGGAGCCATATTGACGGTGATTTTTTGGGCCGGAAACTGAAATTCGGAATTGCGCACAGCACTGCGGACCCGTTCACGGGCCTCTTGAACGGCGGTATCGGGCAGCCCCACCAACGTCATACCTGGCAAACCATAAGCCAGATCGACCTCAACCTCGACAATATACCCCATCACACCCGAGATAGCAGCACTACAAACCGTCGATAACATAAGTAAACCCCTTCACAATCAGATGTTTTCAGCCTAACAGCTCAATCTGCCGTTAAGGGAGTGTTCATTCAGCAAACGAACACTTTGTGTTCAGCAAGTGTTAATCAAGACATGCAAAAAAGATCCCCATAGATGGAGATCTTTCTTCAATGTCAAACAGAGGTGCCGAAACACCCTGCTGAATTTTTTATCCGGTAACGGTCAAACGAACTTTAGAACTGCGACGGCCTCTGGGGTCATTTTTACGTTCAAAAGTGACTTCGATTTCGTCGCCACTGGTGGGTGCACCTTGGTCAAGTACAGATTCAAAACCAATCATGGTTTCGGCAATGCTCAAGTTAAATAACTGAACATTATTCACCTTGCTGGCGCCATCCACAACCAAAGGAATGGTAGATGGGCCCATTTTGACCTGCAGGAACTGATAATTATCCAGTGAGCCCAATCCAGAACCAGTCAAGCTAAACTTGTAGTGGAAATTGGAACGATCCAACATGGCAGATGCGGTAGTTACTTGGGCATCAGCATTGGGATCAGGTATGGGAGTGGAGATCGGGGCGGGTGTGCCTGCAGGCACAGGCGTGGTAACAGGAGCAGGGGTCGCGCTCACTGCGGGGGCAGGGGTCGCTGTTGCCGTTGGGGTGGCCGTGGGGGATGGGCTGGCCTTGGGATCGACGGGACCTGGGCCGCAAGCCACCAGGGACAGGGCGAGATTAACGCTTGCTGCGGTCAGTAGTAATTTTTTCATGCTCATTTTCTCCTTGCAAATCGTGTCTTTCACTATGATTTGGTTTGTATTTTGATTTTCGGCGCTTTTAGCGTTTCTTATAAACACTGTAGTATACCTAACTTTGTCGAGATCGTCATCCTGTAACTCAGGAAGCACCTCCTTGAAGTTTCTTGAGTTGGGCCTCTGCCTTGGCCAGAAAAGCTTTCTGGTTGGGCTTGCCTTTGGCTGTCTGGATATAGTTTTTCCAGGTTTTCACAGCCTCGGATTTCTGATTGTTCTGCTCATAAATTTGAGCCAGATTGTAGAGCGCACTCAAATGAGTGGGATGCCATTTGAGGGTTTGCTGATAAAACGAAATGGCCTTGGGAATTTGATTTTGGTGTTCATAAATCATCGCCAAGCCATAAAATGCACTGGAATCCTGGGCGTTAATCGCCAAAACTTTATTAAAATAAGTTTCTGCTTCGGTATATTTTTTTTGCCGATCGAGGGCATAGCCAATATTCAGCAAAAAATCTTCCCGTTCAGGATAAGCCACAGTCAAAATTTTGAAATAGTCTACCGCTTCTGAATATTGGCCTTCGGCAAAGAACAGCGGCGCCGCTTTTTCTTTCAGATCCATTTGATCTGGGTAGCGTTTGATGCCTTCTTGGTAGGTTTTTAAGGCTTTTTTGGGCTGATTCTGATGCTCATAACAATCTCCCACACGGAGATAGAGTTCCATCAGATCGATTTTGCGCTCAAAAGCCAATTCTCCGGTCTCTGAACATTTTTTCCACTGTTGTATAAAGGAATAAGAGATCGTCAATTTGGCCAAAGCGCTGCTGTTATTTGCATCTTTGAGCTGCAATTGTTCATAGAGGGGAATGGCTTCTTCGAACTGATCTTTGGCAAAATGGGCGTTTGCCTTTTCATATAATTGTTCTGCCGAGGGGCTGCAGGCTGTCAAAAAACCGCCCAAAAGCAGAAACGTCAAACTGATACGTTTAAATTTCATTGAGGCGAATCACCTGAAAGACTTTACCATTTTTTTCCAGACGGGCAATATAACCCGAAGCCCGATAGGGAATCTCTTGGCCCTTTTTGAGCGATTTAAAATCCTCTAAATCATTCCACTCGACCATAAAAGTCGTGTTATCCAAGGTGACAAAGTGGGCATCCATTGAACCGTATTCGAGATTGGGTTTCTTGCCCGCTTTTAATTCTGAATCCAGATACAAAGCCACACGGATATTTGGTTCCATGGCAAAATCCACGACTTTGCCTTTGCCTTTTTCCACGCCACCGGGATCGAGGTTGGCATTTTCACAACCCACAAAGAGCAGCAAGAGCAAAAGAAAGGTTATTTTGATTCCTGATGATAAACGTGTTTGTAAATACTTCATACTTCAATGGTTCCTGTTATTAACAATTAACTTTGCTTTTCGCCCAGACGCAAACGGTAATGCGCTTTATCTGAGAGATAAAAATTGCCTTTGGCATCAAAGCCAAAAGCCACGGGCTGAATTTCCATCACTTCTAAATCCACCAGCGAAAAAACGTATTCGTTGGTGCGTCCATTGCCCGCCACATCTTCAATAAAACCATTGGCCCGAATTCGGCGCAAACGGTTGTTGCGAAAATCGACAAAATAGAGCAGACCATCGGGCCCCATATTCAGCTCGGTCGGCTGATAGAGGTTGGCAAGCAGAGAATGAAAATTATCACCGTTATACCCTTCTTGGCCAGAGCCGGCGTAGCGATCCATGCGGTCATTCAGTACCCGGCGAATGGTATTGGACTTACTCGTAAAATAAACGGCGCCAAAATTATCAACGGCGAGATAAGTAGGGGCGTTGACGCGGGATTTATAAGCCACATCCCCATCACCACTGGTCTCACCGAGGGGAATCAAGGAGGGAACCTCATCGGTCAATTTGCCATCGCCATCGGTATCCACGACTTTGGTGTCTCTGATATATTGGCCTGCAATGGTCGTCATTTTGCCATCGGGGGTAACCTTGCGAATCAGGTGATTGCCCGTATCGGTAATATACAAATTGCCCAGCCGATCCAGCGCCACATCTGTTGGCTGACTCAGACTTTGCTCAGTGGCGGGACCATCTCCGGTATAACCCTGACGGCCATTGCCTGCGACAACGGTGTGGGTGAAATCTTTTTTATCGACTTTGATGACCCGATGGGCATTCTGCTCGACGATGTAGAAGAAACCATTTTTGCGGTCCAAGACCATGCCGGAAGGAGTGTCTAAATCGGTTTTGCGCACCCAGAACAGCCGGTAATCAGGCACACTGTTGGCGTTGCTTGTCGGGCGGGTCATTTCCGCAGTGACATAGACCAAGCGGCCATTGGAGCGGTCCAGAATCCAAATATTGCCCTCATCATCGGCCTCAATGGCGCTGACATTTTCAGGCATCGAAGCCAACTCTGCGCGGGTGCCATTTTCAGCCGTGCCGGGTGTTGCTAAACCCGCAATGGTTTTTAAACGGGCAAATTTGAGTTCGGGCAAAGCCAGCAATGGCAAATCAGAACTGGCAGAAGGAGTGGGGGTCGGAGCAACCACAGTGGGCGTTGCCGTTGGAAGGGGAGAGGGAGTGGCGGAAGGGGTCGCTGCGGGCGTCGGTGTCGCTGATGGCGCAGTTGGACTGGCTGAAGGCGTCACGGCTGGCGTTGGGGTCGCCGAGGGAACGGCTGAACTGGCTGAAGGGGAGGGACTGGGAGGGTTTGTAACAGGGCTGACAGGTTGACAGGCAGCCAGAAAAAACAGCAGCACACCTGATTGAGCGAGTGTGGATGAGCTGAATTTTTGTGCCATAGTTTCTTTCCTGTTTAATTCGTCTATTTTCGAGAGACGCAGATCTGCCAGGGATTGTTCCGCATTGCTCCGAGTTGTTGTGTCTTGTTCCGTATCTGGCAAAGCTGTCTGTTTTTCATTATGGATCATTTGTGGGCTGAATGTCAGTGATTCAAGTCCGCCTGATACAATGAGATGCAAATCCCGATCATTATTGGAGAGCTATTTATGCATTTTGCAACCCGTGCGATTCATGTGGGCCAAGCTGCCGACACAGCAACAGGCGCTACAATTGTCCCGATCTACCAAACTTCAACCTATACCCAAACAGACATAGGCGAACACAAAGGCTATGAATATTCGCGCACAGGCAACCCCACCCGCACAGCCCTGGAAAGTTGTTTGGCCAGCCTCGAAGAAGGTAAATACGGCCTGGCATTTGCCTCAGGCATGGCTGCAACCAGCAGCGTGATCTCTTTGCTCAATGCCGGAGACCATGTGATTGCTTGCAATGACCTCTATGGTGGCACCTACCGTGTTTTTACCAAGGTCTTTCAACGTCTGGGCCTGGGCTTTGATTTTGTCGACGCCCGTGACACCGCCCTCATTGAGGCCGCAATTCGCTCTGAGACACGCATGATTTGGCTCGAAACCCCCACAAACCCCCTCTTGCGCCTCTATGATATTGCACAAATTGCCAGCTTGGCCCGTGAACACAACCTGATTCTGGTGGTCGACAATACCTTTATGAGTCCCTATTTTCAGCAACCACTCACACTGGGAGCAGATCTGGTTGTGCACAGCACCACCAAATACCTGGGTGGGCACAGCGACGTGGTCGGGGGTGCTGTCTTGACCAATAATCAAGATCTTCACCAACAACTCCAATTTTTGCAAAACAGCCTGGGCTCCGTTCCCGGCCCCATGGACTGCTGGCTCACTCTGCGCGGGATCAAAACCCTGGCTTTGCGCATGCGGGCCCATCAGGAAAACGCCCTGGCACTGGCTGAATACCTGGAAAAACATCCCAAAATAGCAAAGATCCACTATCCAGGCCTGCCCAGCCATCCCCAATATGCCTTGGCCTGCAAACAGATGAGCGGGTTTGGGGGTATGATCTCATTTGAAGTAGCCGGGGGACTGGAGGCGGGTAAAACCGTGGCCCGCTCAACGCAGCTTTTCTCGTTGGCGGAAAGCCTGGGCGGTGTGGAGTCGCTGATTGGGCATCCCGCCACCATGACCCACGCCGCAATACCACCGCAACAGCGCCACGCAGTGGGGCTTTCGGATGGTTTGATTCGCATTTCGGTGGGAATCGAAGATCAGGCAGATTTAATTGCGGATCTGGCCCAGGCCTTGGAACAGGTGTGACACAGCCAATCCCGTGAACGGGTTTAAAACGGCGGCCGAACAAAAAAGGAAAAATGCGGGTGAGAGGACTTGAACCTCCACGCCCGAAGGCACCAGATCCTAAGTCTGGCGCGTCTGCCGTTCCGCCACACCCGCAATATTGCTATTCTAACACAGGACTTTCCGCGAGTTTAAGCAAGCAGAAGACTTTAAAGGCGAAAAAAGATCGGTGTTTTGTAAAAGAAGCGGTGCACGGGCAGGCAGTAATTCTGGCCAAATTTTTCGATCGCTGTCTTTCGTTGTTCAGGGCTCATCGGCTTGGCATCCATGGGAACATCTTCATCTTCACTGAGGGTCACACCCAAAAATTGGGAATGATCAATAATCTGAAAACGCGCACCCGCCTCATAATACTGCTGTAAATAATGGCCATCCAGGTTATTCATATGGGGACTCGATCCCGGTGGTACGGGTCCAAAAGGCTGGGGTTGGCGGATTAAAACCGGATGTAAGTGGTAACAATGGGCCACAAACTGATGTGCGTCTTGGCGGGTATAGACATGGGAAGACCAAACGGTAAACAGCTCAGCATCGATAAAACTGGCCAAAAAATGGGGATGGGGAAATTCATGGACCAAACGCAATAATTCAGCTGCAGAGAGGGCCAAATCCCCCCGTTTTCG
>CAZRFI010000008.1:27513-39588 GCA_964598905.1 uncultured Candidatus Sericytochromatia bacterium
GGCTCAAAAATATTCCACTGCAATTGCCAATCGCTCTGAAGCTTTTGCACAGCAGGGTCAGCCTCCAGAATTTGACGCCCCTCCTGGGTGGTGTAAAAGAGGATGGCAGAATCCGAAGAAAAGGGACCCGAGATCAGGTTGCCTGGGGCCATCAGCGTTGGCAAGGCCCAATCCAGAAAAATACGGAGGTATTTTTCACCCCAAACCGGAAGTGCAATAAAGGTTTTCATAACACTCAAGAAGAGTGCATGCGCAAAGGCACTTCCCGTGAGGGGGGTGTAGGCGTACCACAACTGCCACACCCAGAACCACAACCGGCTCCAGAAGCTGGTTTTCGTGTGCTGACTCTTTTAACCCGCAAAAACAAATAGGTACCCGAGACCAAAAGAATCGCTGTTATCGTGAGATTTTCAAACATGGATTCCTGCAAGGCGTTGATATGCTTTATAATACCATGATTAAAATTGATCCAAACAAGCAGAATGCGCTGTGGCAGTGAATGTTTCCAGTCTGTTTTTAACGACAATTTATCTCCTCTTTGGCCTCTCAGGCGTGGCAGCCCTGATCTATGAGTCTGTCTGGGCCCGCTATTTAAAGCTCTTATTGGGGCATGCCTCTTATGGTCAAATGCTGACGCTGACCCTATTTATGGGCGGTATGGCAGCAGGATCTTTTTTGGGCGGAAAATATGTCCGGGCCCTCAAAAACCCCTTTTATATGTACGCCTTGGCCGAAGTCTTAATCGGCCTCGGTGGCCTGTTTTATCATCCGCTCTTTAAAGCCGTCAACGCGGGCATTTATCAATTTGGCCCCTACGTCAAAGGTCTGCCTGGGGGACTTTCGCTGCTCAAACTACTGGCAGCCTTGCTGATAACCGCACCTTGGGCGATCTTGTTGGGCATGACATTTCCTTGTTTGGCTGTGGGGTTGATCTCGATCCTCGGGGACGGCGGCAAACGCTCGTTGCCCAGTTTGTACTTTACCAATTCATTGGGGGGTGCCCTGGGGATTCTTTTGGCCTCGTTTGTGCTCATTCCCCACTTGGGCACGCCAGGAACATTGACGGCGGCCAGCTCTCTCAATTTGATTCTCGGGTTAGCTTTCTATTTGATGATGCGCCAAACAGAGATCCCTGCCATACCAGAAGAAACAGCTCAAGAAACCACTGCCATTGAGAAATTGCCACTCTCAGATCTGCAGTTTAAATTGCTGATGGGTGTTTCCCTGGGAACCGGCCTCTCCTCTTTCATTTATGAGATCTGTTGGGTTCGCCTCTTGAGTTTGGTCTTGGGTTCATCCACCCACTCCTTTGATTTGATGATCTCTGCCTTTATTTTTGGCTTGGCCTGTGGCAGTTTTTGCGCTGGCTGGATTTTAAAAAAAACCTGGAATCCGTTATTTGTGCTGGGTGGCATTCAGATTGCCATGGGTCTCTGTGCAGGTTTGAGCATTTGTAGCTACAATCTGCTTTTTGATTGGATGAGCGCTGCCCACGGCGTTTTAAATCACACCGAAGCAGCCTATTATTGGTTTGCGGGTTTTAAATACACTCAGGCGATTTTATTGATGTTCCCTGCCAGCTTCTTTGCAGGCATGACCCTGCCTTTGCTGACCCGAATCATGATTCAAGCCGGTAAACCTGAACGCACAATTGGGGCTGTCTACGGCTTTAACACCCTCGGTGCGATCGCAGGCACCATTTTTGCAGGCATTGTACTGATGCCCTGGTTACAACTCAAATGGGCACTTGTCAGTGGAGCCCTGATCGATATTGGGCTGGGACTGGTCATTGGGGCCTCTGCAGGTTTAAGTCTCACGGGACAACTCATGGCTCTGACAGCCAGTTTGGCTCTTTTGATGCCTGTTTTTCTGCTCGAACTCAATGCCTTTACCCTTTCCAAAGGCGTCTTTCGCAATCTGCCTCAAACTGGGGGACAAGCAAAAACAACCAAAACAGTCATTCGCCATGGTCGAACAGCCACCATTTCATTTCAGGATTATGGTTTGCGGCGAACCTTAAGAACCAATGGCAAACCAGATGCCAGCATCGATGAGATCTTTAATTGGAACTTATTCTCGGATGAAACCACCCAGTTCAGTCTTGCCGCTTATCCCATGACCCTGATGAAACCCAATTATCGTGCGGCCATGATCGGTTTTGGCAGCGGCATGACAGCGCATATTTTGCTGGGGGATCCCTGGTTAAAACAGCTGGATCAAATCGAAATTGAACAAGAAGTGGTCAATCTGGCCCGTGGGTTTTTGCCCTTTAATCGCAGGGCCTATGAAAGTCCCAAACAAAATCTGATCATTGATGATGCCCGCAACTTTTTTTCAACCCAAACAGAAAACTATGATCTGATTATTTCAGAGCCATCCAACCCCTGGGTCAGTGGGGTTTCAAATCTGTTTACCCAAGAGTTTTATCACGATCTCAAACGCTATCTCAAACCCGAGGGCGTGCTCGTGCAATGGATTCACTCCTATGAATTTGATTCTCATCTTTTGCTCTCGATTTTAAGTGCCCTCCAAACCCAATTTCCCTACCTGACTTTTTTGGGGTTACCCAGTGAAGAAAGCGGTCGTGTCTCAACCGGTGATTTGGTTATTTTGGCGAGCACCCAACCCCATCATTTGCCGTTTGCGCATCAACAACGGCCACTGCCTGTTTTGGCAGAAGATCTGAAACGTTTAAAGTTGACACCTGCAGCATTTGACAAATCCAATCAAATTTTCAGCTCTGCCAGCTTGGTTCCCCTGATTGCCCGTTACAGTCCCAATTCAGATTTTTTCCCTGTGGTCGAAAACAAAGCTGAATTGCATATGTTTACCGGCAATACGATCGATCTCTATGAAATATTTCTCAACACCCCCGCTTATTACCAGCTAATTTTTGAAGTCGACTTCCAACAGATCTTGCAGGCCCGCCTCTTAAAAGCCCTGCCTGAACTTAAAAAAATGCTCGAAAAGCTGGATTTTTTGCTCTCCACTCCAGCAGATATTCGCAATCGTGAGGAAATTCACAGCCACTTTACAGCGCTGATTACGCGTTTTTTACCGATTCTCAATTTTCAATGGCCGATTTTACAAAAGTACCAAGCTTATCTTCAAGAGACCCCGAACTTAAAAGCAGATATATACGAAGGGAAACTCCTGGAAGCCCATCGGAATCAAAATGCAAGTCAATCCCGGTTGGCGCTGAACAAGCTCAGCCAATTTTCCCCCAGCCAAATTCAACCGGGCACAGTGCGGATCATGATGGTAGAAGCCTTGCGTCACAAAGATATAAACCTGTTTAAACAATTATTGCAGCAGGTAGCAGAACCCCACCCCCATCTACCCCCGCTTGAAAAAGAGTATTTGCGGGCCCTGCTGCCCAGCTCTTAGCCAAACCGGATCTTAGCCAAATCCCAAGAGGCGTCCGAGATGATACGCCAGAGCTGCAGCGGTATAGGCCGTGCCGCAGGTCAAAAATAGGATAAACCCCAGATATGATCGGCCAAATTCATGGGTCACAGCCCCAACCACCGAAATACAGGAGAGCAAAAGCAGGTTAAAGACCATATATGAAAAGGCTGAAAGCGGTGTAAATGTGTCGCGAATGGCGCGAGACAAGGGGGATTCCTTGCTGTCTGAGGCCAGCACAAAAGGGGTGGGCAGGAGATTGCCACTGACATTGACAAAGGCCGTTTTGCCAGCGTCTAAAAAGGCCTGGCCCTGGGCCCAAAGATCTTCAGTAAAAGTGGTTTTAACCGCACCCGTATCTGGCTGCTGGACACTCAGAACCACACCCAAGGTGCCGACCACCATTTCTTTGGCCATAAACCCCGGCAGAATCGCTGCGACGGGCTCCCAGCGTTCGCCAAAGCCCAAAGGCAGGAAAAGTGGTGCAATCGCTTGGGCAGAACGGGCCAAAACCGTTTGATCCGTCGGAGCACCATAGGGCAAATTCACGAGCGACCAGAGCAATATCATGGCCACAGCAATGACGGTGCCCGCCTGTTTGATAAAGGCCTGGGTCTTGACCCAGATCGAACCCCAGAGCATTTTGATTGTCGGAAAGCGGTAGGGTGGCAACTCCATCACAAAGGCCGGAATATCAGATTTAAAGCGCGTTTTGCGCAAGACCACGGCCCAGAAAATCGCCACAGCAATCCCGATCAGATAGAGCAATAAAATCAGCAGGGCCTGGTGCTGAACAAAGAAAACCGAAGTAAAAAGAGCGTATATTGGCAATTTGGCCCCGCAGGACATAAACGACAAAACCGCTACAGTGATCTTGCGATCGGTCTCATTTTCGAGGGCCCGACTGGCATAGACCGCCGGGACATTGCAGCCAAAACCGACCAAGAGCGGCACAAAGGCCTTGCCATGTAAGCCAAAACGAAACATAAAGCGGTCCATTAAAAAGGCCGCCCGAGCCATATAACCGCTCTCTTCGAGCAGCGCCAAAAACAGATAGAGAAAAATCAAGATAGGCACAAAGCTCAAGACAAGGCCAGCCCCACCAATGACCCCTTCTTTGAGCAGCGAAATCAAAAAAGCCGGGACCGACAGCCCCGTCAAAAACAATTCAGCCCATTTGGCCAAAAAGCCGTTAAAAAAGCCGTCGATAAAATCCACCAGGGGCGTGCTGATATCAAAGGTCAATTTAAAGACCAGATAGAGAATGCCCAGAAAAACGGGCAGACCCGTCCATTCGTTGAGCAAAATCCGATCCAAGCGATCAGTCAAATCCGCAACCGGTTTTTCGGGCAGAACCACACATTTTTCGGCCAAAGCGGAGACTGCGTGGGTGCGGCTGAGACTCAAGGCCCTTTCGATATCTCCGACAGAGCCTTGCAATGCCTGCCAAAGGGCTGGAAAAGCATGACTGAGATCCACGCCATGAATTTCGTTGATTTTGCTCAGGGTATAGGGATCTTTTTCCAAGAGTTTGAGCGCAAGCCAGCGCAGCGAAATATTTTCACTGACATAGGGCTCCGTGGCGATTTTGTCCGACATCTGCGTGATCGCTGTTTCTATCGGCTCGGAAAAAGACAGCGGCATTCCTTTTTGTTGGGATTCAATCACAGCAACAGCCTGAGTTAAAAGCGCTTCAATGCCCCATTTGGTTGGCCCCACAGTGGGTACAACAGGAATCCCCAAGGCTTCAGACAAAGCAGCTTGATCAAGACCATAGCCTTTGTCGACAAACTCATCCCACATATTGAGAGCCATGACCATGGGCTGATCCATTTCAAGCAACTGAAAGGTCAGATACAGGCTCTTTTCTAAATTGGAAGTATCAACCACGTTGATCACCAAATCGGGCTTTTCGAGCAGGAGAAAATCACGACAGACACGCTCTTCGAGGGTGTAGGGACTGAGACTGTAGGTGCCTGGCAAATCGATCAAGCGCAGTTGGTAATCGCCATAGTGCATGGTCGCTTCCTTTTTTTCGACCGTGACGCCTGGCCAATTGCCAACCTTCAAACGACTGCCCGAAAGGGCATTGATCAAGGCTGTTTTGCCCACATTGGGATTGCCTGCAAAGGCAATCACCAGTTCTTTCAAGGCAGGGTCAGGCAAGGGGGCGGTAAAAAAGGGGGGAAGGGGACGCGAGGGCACAGCTTCAGTATCCTGAAGCGATTTGCTCACCGTAGAGAATCACGGCATTACACAAACGGAACGCTATTCGGGTATTGCCTGTCTTGAGCAAAATAGAATGGGTTTGATTTCTTAATACGGTGACGGTTTTACCACTCTGAATGCCCATTGATTCTAAGCGTTTGCACAGCTCTCGCTCACCTTTGAGCGCGTGAATCCGCACCTGACTGCCAGCAGCAAAGAGTTGAATCGGATGAATGCCCTCTTTGATCAGGACGGGTTGATAAGGAATACTGCGGGCTGCCAACATGCAATCAAATACCCATACGGTTGATCTCAATCTGGATCTTTCCAGATTGTCTCTACCATAATCAACCCGGCTTGAGATTGTCAATCAATTGAGTCCCGATCAATCTAATTATTCCGTTTGGAAAATATCATAATAATATATCATTTTTGTTTTTTTAAATGTAATAAATTTGATTTTTTGTTTCTAATACATAAAATAAAAATATCAACATAAATGAAGTCTTTAATGAAAAAAATAAACAATTAAATTTGCTGATCAATAAGTCCAAGAAAGCAGGGCAGACCTGAGGCTCAAGCTTTTAAGAAAAAAAGAAAATTCATTACAAAAAATATTAAAGAATAAATTTAAGATTTTAAGAATGACTCTAAAAAAGCATTTTAATCGATTTACACCATCAAAAACCAAATAAAAACCTCCAATTAAATAATAATTTTTAAACGTAATTACGCCAAAATAATTGACATCCCTCCGGTTCTTTCCTAGACTGAAATAAAAAAACGCGTTTAAAAGAGCCAGAAGGGAAGAAAAAAATGAACAGTCCCAACCCTGAAAATAGTCAGGGCCTGATGGCCCAAAGCGCCAACGGCAGCATCCACTATTGTGCCTGCTGTGCCAAGGTCAGCGTCAGCTATAAAAATATCATGCTGCCACTCTCTTTAAATGGTTTGGACTCCTGGTATACTTTGCTGGAGAATAAATACCTCTCTCTGTCTTTGGAAACCCAGTCCAATTTCGCAGTCCGCGTTCGTGTGTCTGGGATATTTGTATCCTTTCAGCCCGAAGAACTCGACGAAATATTGGAGTTAATCCGCATGGCCCGCCTTGAAATACAGCGTTTTAGGCTCGAAAAAATCTTTCAATTAAATCTCCATCTAAGCCCTGCGCCCGAAACCCAGCCCCATGAACATTAAGCGGGTTTGCATTCTGGCGGTCGGCACCGAATTGAGTACGGGACAAATCGTCAATAGCAACGCCGCTTGGCTCTCGGAACAATTGAACGAATTGGGTGCAGAAACCTGTTGGCATTTGACGGTGGCTGATGATCGTTCGGGTATTTTTAAAGCGTTGGAACAAGCAGCTCTCTATGCCGACTTGATTCTGGTCACCGGCGGATTGGGGCCCACCTCTGACGATTTTACCCGCGAGGTGATCGCAGACTGGATCGGCCAAGCGCTGGAGTTTGACCCCAAATCCTGGGAACAATTGGAGCAGCGAGCGCAATTGTTGAACTTTAAACTCTCTTCCAGTCAAAAACAGCAATGTTATTTTCCCCAAGGCAGTCAGGTTTTAGCCAACCCGGCAGGCACAGCCAATGCCTTTATTTACCAACACCAAGAGACCTTGCTGGTGGCATTGCCTGGCCCCCCCAGTGAGATTCAGGCCATTTGGCAGGCCCATTTAGAAAAGCGTTTGGCAACGCATTTACCCGGAAAAGCCCAACAGACACTCTACCGCTGGCAATGTATGGGCCTGCCAGAAGCCGACCTCGGTGAAATAGTCGAAGAAGTGATCCAAGGCAGTGGTTTTCAGACTGGTTACCGGGCCCATTTTCCCTATATCGAAGTCAAACTATGGGTACCCGCCGGTCAATCGGGAGACCCCTGGTTGACCCAACTCGATCAGGCTTTGGCTCCCTGGACCCTGCTCAAAGACGATCAAGATCTGGCTGAATTGCTGCTTTTAAGCTTGCCCTCAGACCAACCCATTCAAGTCACGGATGCTGCCAGTCGGGGCATTTTGGCGCAGCGGCTTCAGCCCTTTTTGAACCCACCCGAACAGAAGCTTCAACTCTGTTTCAAGACCCTCTACGGCACTGAAACGATGCCAGAGACGCACCAACCTTCTCAGGGCATCGAGCTGGACTTGGAGATCCTGGCGTCAGGCCACTGGCGCGTGACTCTGCAAACGCCTCAGCGCTCCGAAGCCAGAGAACTGAGCCCGCGTTATCCAACAGAAATGTTCACCCGCAACCAGCGCTCTCTGGTTGAACGAGCCTTAGAGATTTGGCTGAATTGGCTGCGCTGAAACCACAGAGATGTGCGCTATTACCTGCCTGAATAAGAAGGCTTGTGATAGAATCAATGTGATCGGGAGACTTCTGAAGCGACTCCCCAAAACCTGACAAGACAGGAGCATTCAGCCCACATCTCAAGATCCGCTGATCTTGTGCTGCAGAGTAACCGACTGAATGAAAAAAAATATAAACGCCCTCCCCCCTTCTTTACGCCCGCGCCAAACCCAGCGCCTGAATATTTGGTTCCGTGCGCTTTTGGCAGCCGCAATCGTCTGTGGTTCACTGTCAGTGGGCAGCGTGATTGGGGTCTTGGCCTCCACTTTTGGCCAAACCGCTTCGGGCTCCTCCTTGGAGGAAGCAGATATTGTCAGCCAGCTCACCAAAAAAATTGAAGGGCTGGGCAGCTCCTTTTCTTCAGGAAAAAACGAGGGAGCCTTCTCAAAAGAAGGCACCAATCTTGATCCCTGGACGATCTTAACCAATTTCCGCCAACTCGATCGCAAAATCAATATTCTGGTGCTGGGCAGCGATTATAATTATGTGCGCGGCAAACGGGTCAGCGACGAAGAAGCGGGCACCCGCAGCCGCACCGACACAATTATGCTGCTGGGTCTGGATCCCAATAAAGGCGAGGTCAATATTCTCTCGATTCCGCGTGATACCCGCGCGCTCTTAACGGGCCACCACTACGATAAAATCAACGCAGCCATGGTCTATGGCGGGATCGATTTGGTCAAGAGCACGGTTTCGGATCTGACAGGTGTGCCGATTGATTACCACATGGCACTCAAAGTCGATGGTCTGATCAATATGGTCGACATCATTGGCGGGGTGAAGATCTACGTCGAAAAAGACATGTATTACGTCGACGAGACCGCGCATTTGGGGATCAATATTCACAAGGGCTGGAAACGCATGAGTGGCGAACAGGCCCACCAATTTGTGCGCTTTCGCAAAGATGAACTGGGTGATATTGGCCGCGTACAACGGCAACAGCAATTTATCAAAGCGGTGATCGATCAGATGATGGTGCCCACCTCTTGGATCAAAATCCCCGAATTGCTCTCGCGCCTGAACCAAAATATCGAGACAGATATTCCCAATGAGGTGTTGGGCCAAATCGCCCGCCTGGGTATGAGTTCGAACAAAGACAAAATCAAAATGGTGATGCTGCCTGGCACCTTTTCGGGCAGCGCCTATCAGGCCAGTTATTGGTTGGTCAATCTAGAATCTGCACGCGAAGTGATCACGGGGATGTTCCCGGATTCCACCTTGGCCAATTATGACTTGGCTTCTCAGCCCTTGCCTCAAGGCAATAACAATCAACGCTACCGCATTTCGGTCTGGAATGGCACCGACGATTATCAGGTGGGACGAGAAGTGGTCAAACGCCTGCGCACAGCCGGGTTCAATGTTTGGGCAATTCGCAAAGCCCCTGCTGACAGCCTGGTGACCAAATACATTGCCCAGACGGGTAAAACCGAGGTTCTGTCACAGCTTCAGCAGGCTGTCGGTTTTCCCGGTGAAAAAATTGCCGCCAGTGTGGGCGACTTGGGAACTGAGTTCACGGTGATTATTGGCCAGGATTTGGTCAAACAAATCCAAACCCTGCCTGCCCCAGAGGCTCCAGCCACAACCCAAAACACAACCCAGACCACGACCACCGCCCCGCCTGTGCAAGCCGCACCCGCTTATCGGCGCAGCCAACAGACCCGCTATCCGCGCCGCAGTACGGTTCAATCCAATTACGAAAGAAACCGAAGTTCACAGCCCCAGACCGCATCAAGCAGTGAGATGAGCGAAGCCCCTTTTGAGAATCCCCCCGTGCCAGACTCAGTGGGGCGCTCAACCATTAGCGTTGACCCACTTTACAACTAATTGAGCCCTATAATTGAGCTAAACTAGCGCAAACGGTCGAGAATATCGAGTCCCAAGGACTGATAGAGACGGGCCAAGCGGGTATTTAAATCAAAGCGGACTGTAATCAGTGAATTTTTGGCCTGCAGAACGGTCAATTGGGCATTGAGAACATCCATGCCAATCCCCACCCCTTCGCGGTAACTGACCCGAGCCACACGCAGATTTTCCTCTGCGACCTGAACACCCGCCTGGGCCATCATCATCCGCTCTTTGGATTCTTGAATATCAAGGTAGGCCTGCTTGACTTCGACAATCACCCGTTGACGCAATTGATCGAGATTGATCTGGGCCTGAGTCGCGCTCTGTTGGGCCCGTTGGGCTTTTGCATTGGCAGCCAGACCATCAAAGATCGGCCAATTCATATTCAAGCTGTAATTCATATTCTGGACATTATTGGTATTGCCGCCAGTGACTTGATTGTCTTGCAGACTGTAAACCACCTGGGCTGAGATGGTCGGCCAAATACTGCGGCCCTGGATTGTGGCATTGAGTTCACTCATCTCTTTTTGCATTGCCAACTGACGCACTTCTGAGCGCATATTCAGAGAGTTTTTGAGACTCTCGGTCTCTTCTTTATCCAGGTCGATCACGGTGGCCTGACGGTTTAGCTCTACTGGGTAATCGGCCTCACGGCCCATGGCCAAATTGAGCGACATTTTGGCTTTTTCAAAAGTGCCCAGATCTTGGCTCAGGCGCTGCTGAATCTGAATCACTTGACTTTGGGCCTGGAGAATATCCAGTTTGACCCCGGCTCCGGCTCTGAGACGGGCTTCGGCCATGCGCACTTGCTCACGGGCCTGCTCCAGCGACTCTTTGTCGAGCTGGGCCACTTCCCAGGAGCGCAGGGCGTTAAAATAGGCATTGGTCACCTGATAGGCCACATTTTGCCGGGCCAGACGCAGGCTCTCCTCCATCAGACCGACATTGATCTGGGCCAGTCTCACACCATCGACAATCCGAAAGCCCGCAAACAGCAATTGGCTCAGCGTCAAACGGCTTTGAAAGGTATTGACGCTGGCCAAGCCCAAAAAAGCGGCCAATTGGGGATTGCTACCCAAACCACCGCTACCGGCTCCGCCACTGGTGTCGGAAGCAGAACCGAGGCGAATCGGGTCTTGACGGCCATAGCTGGCAGTTAAACTCAATTGAGGCATGCCCTGTGCGCTCGTTTCGGTGATTTGCAGACGGGCATCTTTGATTTTTTCTTCGGCCAACAACACATCATAATGGCTGCGCAAAGCCAGATCAATGGCCTCGGTCAGAGTCAGAAAAAAAGTCGCTGCCGGAGGATTCGCTGGGGCAATGACCGGTGCCGAAGAGGCCTGCGGCAACGCGGTAGGACTGGGAGACGCTGCAGGTGTTTCCGCGGCTTGGGCAGCGCTACAAAAAAGTGTCAAAGCCAAAAGGGGAAAGGTCAGCGCATGTCTCATTGCAGTTTTGCCGCCAAGGTCCAAGGATCAACAGAGACACCCAGATTAAAGAAATGCACGTTGTTCAGATAATTAGCCCCAACACCGTACCAGAGCTGGGTATTGTAATTGGCCACGGCGTAGACACCGGGGATAATTTCAAAGCGGCCTTTGATGCCCACATCACCTGCCAGCAAATAGTGAATCGGGCTGCCTGTGCTGTTTTTGACAAAGTTCAAACCGACAGGATAGAGACTGAGATCGGGAAACAGGCTCAAGCGGTCGGTGATTTTCCAGGCCAAGCTGGCGCGCCCACCCAGTGAGAGGCGATTTTGCTCATAGTCCATAATGCTGCCTGTAAACGCAACAGGCGCTTGATCTTGGCTGCTGCGATTGTCGGGTGACTGATTGTGAAAGAGAATGTCGCCGCCCAGATAAAGCTGTAAACCCGGCTCCAAATCCTTGACCCAACCGGCCCCAACTTTGGCCTGCAGGGTATTGATAAAAAAGGCGGGTTGAAAAGGGAAATTGGCAATGTCGACAGGCAAACGGCCCCGGTAAAAATGCCCCCGCATGATCAGCGGATAAAAGAGCATTAAATCGGTATCGAGACCCATTTCATTGAGGGCAAAGCCATTGCTGAAGACATTTTGATCGGCCAAAAGCGAATAATTCAATTGGTAAAAAAGGCTGAAGTTATCGCCAAAGACACGGTTGTTGGGGGTTGAATCCGGCTTGCTGTGGGCAGGAGCCAGCGTGGGGCGATAGGTACTCAATGGCTGCAACTGAATCCGCAATTTATCGGCACTGTTTTGAAAGGGCAGAGCCACAGG
>CAZRFI010000009.1:0-32880 GCA_964598905.1 uncultured Candidatus Sericytochromatia bacterium
CGGTCTCAGCCAGCAGTTCCAATGTGCAATTGCGCGATCCCGGCCTGTTTGTGCTCTCGGCAAAATTGGCCACGGGTGTGAGCCACGAAAAAGGCGAAAAAGCCCTCTGGCAGGTGATCGAAGAGCTGCAAAAGACGCCCCCCAGCATGGCTGAACTCGACAAAGTCAAAGCCCAGATCAAGGCCCAGGTTTCGTTTAATCGCCACGGCACCCTCGAATTGGCCAGCGATTTGGGCGAATATGAAGCCATGGCCGATTGGCGCTATATGGTGACCTACCTCGATCGGATCGCCAAGGTAACCCCCGCCGACGTACAACGGGTGGCCAAGACCTATTTCCAAAGCCAAAACCGCACAGTCGGTTGGTTTGTGCCCCAGACCGCTAACGAGGTCAAGGTCAATACCCGTGACACGGTTTATACCGAATTGGGCAACGAGCCCAACAACAAAGCAGCCGCCGCCCAGCGCATCCCCCTGCAACGCCTGCCTCTGGGCCAAAATGGCAGCTTGATTATCCAGGAAAACCACCTTGATAATACGGTTGCGATCCACGGGACACTCTTGGCAGGCAGTGTCAATGACCCCAATGGCAAAGCCGGTTTGGCCATGCTCACGGCAGATATGCTCGATCAGGGCACCCGCGCCAATAACAAACTCGCCCTGGCAAAAAAACTGGAATCGATGGGTTCGAGCCTGAGTATTTCAGCGGGGCTCGAAAGGGTCGAAATCACTGGGCGTTGTTTGGCAGAAAACCTCAACGCAACCCTCGATTTGCTGTTTGAAATGCTCAAACAGCCCAGTTTCCCGGCCGAAGAATTTGCCAAACTCAAAAAGATGACCACCGATCGGCTCAAGCAGCGCATGGACAATACCGATGCCCTGGCCAACGATCTGCTCTATACCTCTCTTTACCCGGCAGGACATCCCCGCGCAGTCCCGCTCGAAAGTCTGATCCAATCGGTGGAAAAGCTCAGCCTGGATGAGATCAAAGGCTTTTATGCGCGCCACTACGGCAGCCAAGAAATGGTCTTGGCTGTGGTCGGCGATGTGCAGGCCGAGGCGCTTAAGCAGCGGGTCAATGCCGCGCTCAGCGGTTGGAAATCCGACAACCCTGTGGCAATTGATGTGCCGGACATTCCTTCACAGACCCAAGGCAAACGGGTGATCAAAACCCTCAAAGACAAAGCCAATATCTCGATTGCCATGGGCATTCAGACAGATATCAAATTGGGGGCTGCCGACTATTTCCCCGCGATTTTGGCCAACCATGTCTTGGGCCAAAGTTCACTCTCTTCGCGGCTGGGCCTGCGGGTGCGTGACGAACTCGGCCTAACCTATGGCATTTTTTCGTATTTTGCCGATCCCGGTCGCAGTGCCGGTCCCTGGCTGGTGGGTGTGACCACCGCCCCTGACAATGTCGAAAAGACCATTGCCGCTAGCAAAGAGGTAATCGCCTTATACGTCAAAGAGGGGATCTCTGCCCGTGAGCTGGAATTGGCCAAGTCAGCCCTGATTGGCTCCTATTTGGTGGGACTTTCGACCAATCCTGAGTTGGCTGATCGCCTCTCGGATATTGCCTTTTTCCACCTCGGTGATGACTATATCACCCAACGCCGCGATCTGATTCAGTCTGTGACGATGGATCAGGTCAATGCCGCCATTCGCAAATACTTTAACCCAGACCGCCTGACCACCACTATAGTAGGAAATTATGCAGAAAAATAAAGCTCCAGCACCTGTCTTTGTCCAAGCCGACGGGGGAATCCAAGAATACAAATTGAGCAATGGCCTCAAGGTGCTTTTGGTCGAAAACCATTCCGCCCCTGTGGCCACCGTCTTGGTGGTGTATAAAGTCGGCTCGCGCAATGAGGCCGTGGGTTATACCGGCTCCACCCACTTTTTGGAGCATATGCTCTTTCGGGGAACCCCCAAATTCAACAAGAGCAAAGGCACTTTGATCGCCCAAGTACTGAGCAAAGAGGGTGCCAATTTTAACGCCACCACCTGGCTCGACCGCACCACCTATTACGAAACGGTGCCTGCTGAAAAGCTGGACTTGGCCCTCGAAATCGAAGCTGAGCGCATGCAACACGCCTTTATCCGCGATGCCGACCGCCAAGCAGAAATGACCGTGGTGCGCAACGAATTGGAGCGGGACGAAAATGAACCCGACAGCATTATGTGGAAAAACCTCTTTGCCCAGGCTTTTTTGGCCCACCCTTACCACCACCCCACGATTGGCTGGCACAGCGATGTTGAAGGCGTTCCCACTGCCCGCTTGCGCCAGTTTTACAAAGAGTTTTATCACCCCAATAACGCCACCTTGGTGCTTGTCGGCGATTTTGACACCCAAGCCGCATTGGATCAGGTTCAGGCAAAATTTGGAAGCATTCCCGCCGCCAAAAAAGCGATTCCCGAAATGTACACCCAGGAATTTCCCCAACAGGGCGAACGGCGTTTTAAAATTCGCCGTCCAGGGCAATTGGGAATTGTGCAATTGGCCTGGCATGTGCCTGCCCAAGAACATGCCGACAGTTATGCCCTGGATGTCTTGCAGGACATTTTGTCAGAAGGTGTCAACAGCCGCCTTTACCAAAAACTGGTCGAAAGCCAAAAGGCCATCTACGCTGGGGCTTATAATATTCAATTGCGCGATCCAGGCCTGTTTATCGTGCACGCCAAAGTCGCCACAGGCGGCGTGACCCACAGCGAGGTAGAAGCAGCCATTCAGGAAGTGATCGGCCAATTGCAGAAAAAGGCCCCAAGCAAAAAAGAGCTGGATCGCGTGCGCAACCAGACCAAAGCGGCTTTTTCCTATCACCGCCATGGCACCCACCAATTGGCCAGCATGTTGGGAGAATTTGAAGCCACCGCCAATTGGCAGTTTATGCTGAACTACCTCGAACAGCTCGACAAGGTCAAACCCGCTGACGTGATGCGCGTGGCCCAAACCTATTTCAAAGACGACAATTTAACCGTGGGCTGGTTTATCCCCGAAGCGGCAGAGATGGTGAATGTGGGCCCGCAACCCGCAGAAGCACAGCCCAAAGTGGCCAAAGCAAACCTGACCAAAGCGGCCAAGGTATCCCAAAAAACAGGACCCGCCCTGATTCAGCACAAATCTGAGCTGGACCGCCAAGAATTTGCCAAAAGTGCGGTCTTAATCACCCAAGAAAACCACCTCGACAATACAGTCTCCATTCAGGGAAAATTCCCTGGCGGCACGATCTTCAATCCGCTGAACAAACACGGTTTGGCTGAACTCACTGCGGGCATGCTCAAAAAAGGCTCTAAGCACTACGACAAGCTCGAAATCGCGGATGCCCTGGCGCAAATGGGCTCTTCGTTGGATTTCCGCTTGGGCACAGACCATGTCAGTTTTTCAATTCGCTGCCTGGGAGAATATGTCAAACCGACTCTCGCCCTGCTCGAAGACACCTTGCTGCACCCGACCTTTCCCGAAGACGAATTCGAAAAGCTCAAAAAGCAACGCCTGGATCGACTCTTGCAGCGCCTCGACAGCACCGATGCCATGGCCTATGACTTGCTCTACCGCAATCTCTATCCAGAGAACCACCCACTCTACCAGCCCACAGTAGAAGAGCTGATGAAAGCCACCGAAAAGCTGACCCTCAAAGAGGTCAAGCAATTCTACAAACAGCATTATGGCCACAAGAATATGATTGCAGCGGGTGTCGGAGATATCGACGCAAAATTCCTGCATCAGTGGTTTGGCGCCCATTTGGGAAAATGGAACGCCAAAGTGCCCGACTTTCCAGAGATTGAAGTTGTGAGCCGTCAGAAAAAAGGCAGTCAATGGCTCTATTCCATGCCCGACAAGGCCAATGTCTCTCTGTTTCTGGGGCATCAGGCCACGCTCACGCGAACATCCCCCGACTTTTTTGCCGCCACCCTGGCCAATCAGGCCCTGGGTCAGAGTTCGCTGGCGTCCCGTCTGGGTATTCGCATCCGCGATGAACTCGGCCTGACCTATGGCATTTATTCTTATTTCTCAGATGTCGGTCGCAGTGCGGGTCCGTGGGTGCTTTCGGTCTCCACCAATCCCGAGAATGTGAGCCGCACCCTTGTTGAAGTCAAAAAAGTCGTCGACGATTATCTCAAAGAAGGCATTACCGCCCAAGAATTAAACGATGGCAAATCGGCGTTGATTGGCTCATATCTGGTCAATCTGGCCACCCACCCAGAAATTGCCTATCGCTTGGTGCAATTGGAGCAATACCAATTTGGATTGGACTATTTCCAAAAGCGGGCGGGGTTGATTCGCAAAGTCACCCAGGCCCAGGTCAACAAAGCACTGCGCCAGTATATCCATCCCGAGAGCTGGAGTGTGGGCATTGCCGGGAATTACAGCCTTGAGTAAGCGGTGGGCCAAGACGATTGAGCAAAGAGCATTGAGCAAGAGCAGAGGTTGAAGATGCAACAGCGAAAGAGACGCTTTGGGGAATGGCTGCAGGAATTGCAGTTGGTCGAGAGCGAACAAATTGAGGCGGCCCTGCGCGAACAGGAAATGCACCCCGATTATTTGGGGGAAATCTTGATTCGACGTGGACTGATCGCCGAATCTGTGCGAGACGGAATTCTCAATTTGCAAAAATTATTGGGCACCTCGACCCGCCTCTCCGAAATGGAAATTTTGCCCGAAACGCTGCAGGCTATCCCACCCCGACTGGCTCATATCCACAGCGTTTTCCCTGTTTTGCAGGTGGCCAATTGTCTGGTGGTGGCCACAGCTCAGCCCGATGACCCCGTTTGGCAAGCGGCACTGGCAGAGCGCACAGGTCTCAAGCTCTATCCTGTCTCGTTTCGGGCCTCGGATATTGAAATGGCCCTGGCCACCTTTTATACCACCCAACAGGCCCGGGCCTCAACAGGCTTGGACTGGATCAGCGATCAGGTACCCGATCCTGGCCCACGTTTGACCTTTGTTGGCTCTGGTGATGCCTTGGGCTCGGGTGCCCGCAACCAGACCTGCCTACATATCCGCAGCAAAGAGGCCACCTTCTTGATTGATTGTGGCCCAACGTCTCTGACGGCGCTCAAACAAATGGATCTGTCGATTGACGAAATTGATGGGGCTCTGATGACCCATGGCCACGGCGACCATTTTGCAGGTCTGCCGTTTGTCCTATTGCAACAGATTACCCAAAACCGCAAAAGGCCTTTCTGGATCATGGCTCCCCAGCACCTGCTCGACCATTTACAGGCTTTTCAAGAGATGTGTTATCCGGGGCTGTTTCAATTGGGGCTGTTTGAAATTCGCTATTTGCCAATCGAAGACGAGCCCCGACCCGTTCCAGGCACTTCGATCATGGTCTATCCGTTTGCGATGGACCATATGCGTACCCGACTCTGTCTGGGCTATCAGGTGCATTTGGCCGAAGAAAAAATTGTCGCTTATACCGGCGATACGGCTTGGGGCGAGCATATGATCAATCTGGCCCGTGACACCGACCTGCTGGTAACCGAGTGCAGCTATTACGATCCTGGCCATCCTGACGCCAAACATCTCTCTTACCAGGAGATTTTTGAGCACCGCGACTTACTCAAAACCAAGCGTCTGATCCTGACCCATATGGGCGAAGACATGTTGGCCCGAGCCAGCGAAACGGCCTTTGATACCGCTTTTGACGGTCTCGTGATTGATCTGTGAAAATTTTTCTGGACCTGCGTTGGGTGCGCAGTGCCACCCTCGATGGTTTGGGCCGTGTCAGTTTGTCACTGGTGGCCGAGCTGTTGCGCTTAGAAAGCCCGCACAGCTTTGGCTTGCTGCTCAGTACCCCTGAGCTGGCTCGTTTTTGCCTGCAGTGGATCCGCGAGGCCGATCCCCGGCCGTTGCGCGCGGTCTACCGCGTCGACATCCTCGGCTTTGATGCCCGTTCCCCCCTCAATCGCTTGGTTTTGCCCCGGCTGCAAAAGGATTTTGGCGCAGACCTCTATTTTACGCCCTATTACCCCTTTCATCCCGTGCCAGGCATACCCTGTGTGGGCATGGTCCATGACTTAATTCCCCTGCTCTTTCCGGCCTATTTCCGCGAAGCCAGTTTGCCCTTTCGGCTCTTGATGACCCGTGCTGCACCGCTCAAACTTTTGCTCAAACCCTGCACAAAAATTATCACCGTCTCTCAAAGCAGCGCCCGCGATCTCGAAAAGGCCCTGGCAATAGATCCAGCCCGCATTGCTGTGATTTATCCAGGGGTCAGCCCCTTTGTGCCGCACCCTGATCCGGGATCTGTCTTGGATTTTTATGGTCTGCCTGGGCCGGGGTATATACTCTCTGTCGGCCGGCCTGAACCCTATAAAAACTTTGTGGGTCTGATTCAACTCTATGCCCGTCTGCCGTTGTCCTTGCGCGAGAAGCACCCACTGGTCTTGGTGGGACCTCCCCACCCGATTCAGACCCCCCACCTGCAAGAGGAAATCACTTCCCAGGGGCTGAGTCGATTTGTGTTTTTGACAGGGGCCGTGGCCGCCGAAGATTTGCCTGCCCTCTACCAATCGGCGGCGGTCTTTGCCTTTCCCTCGCTCTATGAAGGCTTTGGCCTGCCGGTTTTGGAGGCCATGGCTGCGGGGGTACCCGTGCTCAGCTCCGATCGGGCCTCACTGCCCGAAGCCACTGGCGGTGCCGCCTTGCTCTGGCATCCCCAAGATGTGGAGGGTGGCTCGCGCCATTTGGAACAGCTCTTGCGCGATCCTGAATTGCGCCAGAGTTTGATTGAAAAGGGCCATGCCCAGGCCCGCCGCTTAAATTGGCAAACCATGGCTGAACACGTCTTAAAAACCTTTGAAAGTCTGACTTAAATGCAAGCACTGGCACAGCTCTTGTCTCAGGTCATTTATACCCCCAAATTGGCCTTTGCCCTGCATACAGCAGAGGTCTACAGCCATTTTCGTGCGATTTTAAACTGCCTCTCTCCAGAGGACTACGACCTAGTTCTGATCAATCCCGATGATGAACTCAGGGCCTTGGTTGCAAATCTGCCCTGCGCCGTTTATGAATTGCCAGATCTCTTGCCAGATCTCTTGCAGGTCACAGGCCAGAATTTCGGCCAGTTTAAAAGCCGAGGCTACCGCTATCTGGTTAGCCACCACTATCATGGCATGATGAAGCTGCACCTGTCTGAAAACCCTGAAGACAGCCTCTATTATCCTCTGCTCAAAGTTCTCGGACAATACAATATTCGCCTGATGTACGGCCTGGGTCACGATCCTTGGAATCTGGCAGATTGGAACCGCTTTTACGATCTGCACCTCTGTTTTGGGCCCTGGCAGGTGGAACGCCTGGCAGCCTTTCCTGAGAGTATCAAGCTGGAAGTGGGGGTGCCCAGGTATTCTGACTACTTTAAACAGGCACAAGACCCGTCCCTGCGTTTGGCGCTGCGTCAGAAGCATGGCCTCAAGGCCGAAGATCGGGTATTGGTCTGGCTACCCACCCTGGGGCCAGAAAACACCGTGCCCATTTATTTGCCCATAATCCAATCCCTGATGCAAACTTCTGGGGATAAATTTTGTCTGCGCATCAAACCCCATCCCCTGAGCTGGCAACAAGAGCCAGATAAGCTGAAAGACCTGGCAGATTTGCCCCCAGAATGGGTGATCAACACCCCCTGCGACAATCAGGAGCTCTTCCTGATCGCCGATTATATTCTCTGTGACTATGGTGGGGTGGCCTTTAGCGCCGTTTATACCGATCAAAACCTGATCTTGCTCAATCATCCAGACAAAGTTTTGGCCGAGGATGAAAGCGACGCTTTGCTGCGTCAGGCCCTGCCCGCCCTCTCTCCCCAACACAGCGATGAACTGAGAGCACTCTTAAACAATTCCCAGCATTGGCAGACCCAGGCAGTTCAACGCGCCACCCTGCACAAGCGTTTTTTTAGGCCTTACGGGGCCCAAAGCGCAAATATGGCCGCCAAAATTCTCAGCAATTTAGCGGATTATCTGCCATGAGAGGTAAGGTCTGATGAGCAGTGTGGGCCATTTGCTTTTTTCTGGCCAGGACGAAGCTGGCGAAGTACAGGTCTATGACAATGGCGCACGGCGCTTGCTGGCCTTTGGCCCCGGTGATGAGCAAAGTGCCTGTCTCAAATCGGAACCGGGGCTTTTGCTGTTTGACTATACCCAGGCCATGATGCTGGGCTTGCTCTATGCATCTCCGCGCAAGGTGCTCTGCCTCGGACTCGGCGCAGGCAGTTTGGTTACGGCTCTGCTCAGCCATTGCAAAGGCGTCAAAATCACCGCCGTCGAGCTGCGTCCGCTGGTGTTTGAATTGGCCCAGCGCTATTTTTATTTGCCGCGCAGCAAAAATCTGCAGATTCAGATTGAAGACGCCGCCACTTTTGTCGGCCAAGACAACAGCCACTACGATCTGATCTTCTGCGACCTCTATACCGCCACAGGGGCTGCATCTTTGCAAAATGAGCTGGATTTTTTAAGTGCCTGCCGCGCCCGGCTCAAACCCGAAGGGCTGTTTGTGATCAACAGCTGGCGCCAGGAAAAAGTGCCCAGCCAGGCCCATCTCGATCTGCTCAAAGAGGTCTTTCCCAGCCTGGGGGCCTGTTTAACCAGCGAAGGCAATTGGGTGCTCTTCGGACGCCGTCGGCCCTTTTCGACCCCTGCCCAGGTCAAAGACTCAGCCCAGCAATGGTCACGCCAATTGGGTTTTTCTCTGCTCAAACACCTGCGCAATTTCAGGGTTTTAAACTAAACGCGCGCTCGTAGCCCGTCAGTTCGACATACCCTTTGCCACTCTGGCCCGCCCCGCGAACCTGCACAGCACCTTCCCAATAGGCAAAACTCAGGCGCAACTCCTGGTCCTTTTGCCTTGGTTGCAGCTCCAAATTGAGTGCATATTTGGGCAGCAACAGCCGCCAACCCGAAGGATAGACCACGCCAGTGTGGGGGCTTTTCCATTGGCCGAGCACCTCAATCTGAAAGTCGGAGGCCTTGATCGGGGTCGTTTTTCCGTCTTTGTCGATCAGGCTGCCCGACGAAATCGGATCTTTGCGCTGGTTGCGTTCGTTGCTATTTTTGCCAGGGTCGCGGTTGCGCAATTGGTAGAGCATGAGTTCGCGCCCATCATCCAGTTGCAGCGAAAACCAGTCCCAGCCCACCTGTTGTTTGGACAAGACACTGGTGCTCCACTCCCGATCGAGCCAACTCTGGCCTTTTACAGCCCAGTTCTCTGCTTTTAGCTTGAGGCTGCCCTCACTCTGTAAGCGCGTTTGCGAATAATAATACGAGGCATTGCCTGCCTGTGGGCTTTTCTGACTCAGTCCCGCTTGGCCATGCAAAACCACGGGCTTAAGAGAGCGAAGCTTTAAACGAAGTTCAAAGTCCTGATTCTGGGCCTGCAAATCTGTGCTGCCATCAGGCAAAGTCTGTACCTGCCAGTTTTGTAGCCAGACCCGAAAGGGTTGAGCCTGTGCGCCCGCCAAGCCCAGACTGCCCCGCTGCCAGCGCTCCTGAGCGTAAAACTGCTGGTTTTGCAGATCACTCAGGGCCAAATGGGCAAAATATAGCTGATGACTGGCCCAGGCATTGCCTTTGGGTGCTTGTCCGGGTTTGAGGCCACGCCGAAAAAAGGTCAATTGGTAGCCAAAATCGCGCCCCACAGACGTGCTGAGGTGCCCCGTATAATACCACCACTCGGTCTGAAAATCCGGGTGTGGGCCCCCATCTTGAGGAAAAACAAAGGGCCGGGGCTTGAATGCACGGGCAAAGCCAGCACTGCCACTCTGGCTCGAAAGGGCCTCAATCGCGTTGGCCCGTTGCGGGGTCTCTGGGGGCGTACAGGCGGACAAACACAGGCACAAACCAGCCAAGCGCCAAAAGAGACGCGGATAATCAAAGACATAGTTGCGCATGAGTGTATTAGAAGCCCGGAAAGACCTGGACGTCAAGGGCGATGATTTTCATTTGCTTTTGGGATTTTGTTTCTGGACTTTTGCTGAGTGATCTGAGTCTTGAAAAACAGGTAAGCCACGCGAATCCTCTCTCCCCTCCGGGCAGGCTGTGTTAAATTAGAGGCATGATTACTGTAACGCGCGAAGTCATCTCTTCTACCGCCCATCAATTGCGTGGCGTCGGCTGCCCCGAATCCCGTGGCTGCCTCAATATGCACGGTCACAATTGGCGTATCCGTGTCAGCTTAAGTGGTTCTCAACTCGATCAAAACGGCATGTTAATGGATTTTTCGCTGGTCAAACGGGTATTGATGGAGTTTGATCACAGCTGTCTAAACGAACACCCCTATTTCCAGACCCACAATCCGACCGCAGAAGAGCTGGCACGCTATTTCTTTGAAAAATTACAGACCTTTCAGCCTGGCCTTCGCTGCAATTGGGTGCGCATTTGGGAGACCGAAAATTGCATGGTGGAGTGGAACGCCGATTGAAACAGCGCAATCTGATCTGGGTTTTGAGTCTGATCCTCGCTACCCATTTGGGAGTCGGCCCTTCTTTGCCCGCTTCTCAGGCTGCTCGACGCCCCCGGATTGCCTTTTTTATGCCCCGCAACGATGTCTTTTGGAAATTTGCGGGCGGCTTTGCCAAAGCCGTGGGCGAAGATTTACCCGTCGATCTCACCGTGTATCCTGGCAAAAACGACTCAGCCGATTACCTTGCCTCGATCCGCAAAAGCCTTGAAAGCCAAACCCCACCCGACGGCATTTTGTTTAAGAACTTCAGCAATACCGGCCCCGAAATTATTCGTCTGGCTGAGCAGCACAAGGTCTTTGCCCTCAATGTGGACGAAGCGTTAAGCGAAGAAGATGCCGTTAAAATAGGCAAACCCCGCGAAAATTTTCGCTATTGGGTCGGGCAAATTACCAACGATGACGAAGAGGCCGGCTACAATCTCGCCAATCAATTGATTGACGCTGCCAAAGCCAAAGGGCTGGTCGACAAACAGGGCCGGGTGCAATTGGTTGCCATTGCTGGCAATCCTTACGAAGGCACCTCCAGTGACCGCATCACCGGACTGCAAATTGCTCTGGCCCAGCGCAAAGACGCGCTCTTAAACGAGGTGGTCGCTGCCTATTGGAAAGAACCCCGGGGCCATGAGCGCCTGCGCGAGGTTCTGCACCGCTATCCCGAAACCCGTGTGATTTGGGCCACCAACGATGGAATGCCACTCGGAGCCAGTCGCGAAGCCCGCAAAATGGGCTTCAAACCCAATCAAAATTTGCTCCTAGGCGGCATTGGCACAGTCGGAGAAGGCATGAAATCGCTGATCGATGGCGATGTGACCCTCTCTGCTGGGGGCAATTATATGGCCGGGGGCTGGGGCGTGATTCTGATGTTTGACTACTTAAACGGCCTGGACTTTGCTACCGAATCGGCAGTTATGCGCGTGAGTCTCTATCTGTTTAACAAAGAGAAAATGGCCAGATATGTCAATAAATTGGGCTATGGCGCTTGGGGGCCTGTGGATTTCTCGCGTTTTTCCAAAGTCCAAAATCCGCAATTGCTCAAATATCCGTTTGGATTTCCGGTGATGTTGAGCCAATTGGAATCCGCTGCCAATTAAATTGCTGTTGCCCGTTCCGAGGCACAATAATCCCGCCAGATTTGACGATAGGCAGATTCCAATTCGCGGGCATAAGCTGGGCCATCGCAGACCACCGAAGTCACCACTTTTTGCCGCAATTGGCTGCGCCATTGTTGGATTTCCTGCGGTTGCAAAGCCAATTCCACGGCCGTATTAAAGTAGTCTTCGGGGCTTTTGCAGCTCCAATGCGCCAGTTCCAAGGCACTTAAAACACTTTCACCCACGCGCCGTTCACCGGCCAAAGAGATCACTGGCACCCCCATCCAGAGGGCCTCAAAGCTGGTTAACCCCCCATTGTAGGGAAAGGGGTCCAGGGCAATATCCACCTGGCCATAGAAAAAGGGCAAATGGGGGTGGTCGATTTCAGCTCCTTGCAGGCGAATCCGATCCGGACCCAAGCCCTGACGGAAAAAGAAACTCTGCAAATCTGCCCGCAGCAATTGGTCGTCAAGAGAGGGGGTTTTGAGATAAAGACGCGAGCGGGGCACAGCCTTTAAAATTTCACACCAGAGCAGCAGGGTGGAACCTGAAAGCTTGTTGATCGAATTGGAACAGCCAAAAGTCACGTAGCCATTGTCCAAGCAGGGAGCTTCGCCACTCTCGTAGGGGATTTCGGGCAGGGTCCAGTGCAAAAAACAGGAAGTCGTTAGTATTTTTTCGGGATAGAGCTGGGCAATTTCTGGCGGGCTTAAAACGGGGTCGCTAAAGAGATAGTCTGCCACTTCCAGGCCCGAGGTAAAAGGTGGGTTCGCACCCCCCAAAACGAGTAGAGGGGCAGGCTTACGGGCCAAAAGAGGCAGCCGTCCAGGGTTGATCAGACCGCTGAGGTCTACCAAAATATCCAGTTGATCCTGGGTAAATTGCTCCCAAAGCTCTTGGTTGGTTAAGTGATGGCTGTCTCGCCAGTTCTGAAAATACCCCTGTAAGACCTCGACCACAGGGCCCGTCGAGGCAGCGCTGTCGTTATAGGCATAGAAGTCAAAACTTGTATGGTCTTGGCTCTGAAAGAGCAGCGCATAGAGCTGGTAAAACGAATCAGAGCTCAGTTCGTTCGAGAGATAACCCACGCGCAAGCGACGTTCGGGATTGAGATTACGTGGCGGCAAACTTTGGGCATAATGAGGTGCAGCGTGGCGCTTGGCAAAGTCGCGAACCGCCCCCATCAGGGTGGGGGTATCCAGCTCTTCGCGGCAGAAGAAGCTAAAAATTTGCAAACCCTCAACACGGGGAATCCATTTTTGCAGAAAGGTCTGAGATTCGACTGGTAAATTGAGATACCAGGGACTTGTGAGCAGGCCCGGATCGAGAAACAATTCACAGCTTTGAATCACAGCGCGGGTGTCTCCGCAAAGCGTCAATTGCTCCAACAACCAGGGCAGAGAGAGCAAATAATCCGGGCGCAGGGCAAAGGCCTTTTGAAAGGCCTGCACAGCAAGGGTGTGTTGGCGCTGTATCCGAGCAACCTCGCCCCTGCGATACCATGCCTCGAAGAAATCCGGTTGTAATTCGCAGGCGGCGGCGTAACAGGCTGCGGCCAATTCCCATTGGCTGAGCTGTTCCAGCATATAGCCCAAATTGTAGCGAATCGGTGCAGATTGAGGCAGATTCTTGGCACCTTCTTGCAGCAATTTGATCGCCTCTTTCTGTTCTCCGGCCTGAAAGAGGGTATTGCCGACTTGCAACCAACCCTCTTCGCGCTCGGGGGCGCGGCGCAGGGTCTCCCAAAGCGCGGAGATACGCGCCGCGTCTAAAGCGGGGGGAGAGGGGGGGGCTGTTTCAAACATGTGCTGTGCCGAGAACTTAAGGCGTGCTGCGTTTGAGGTCGCAGTCCTGAAGACTCAAAAGCGTCAAAGACGAAACAGGATAGGGTTCCGCTCCGCTTTTGCGATCCCCTTGCAGATTGTATGAGGTCAGTTCGACTTTGAGCAGATTGCCGTCGAGCCGTTGGTGGCGGCCATGAATCAGGGTTTGGCCCACTGTAAAGGCTTCCAAAACGAGCCCTCCGTTGATACTGAAATTATCGA
Source organism: uncultured Candidatus Sericytochromatia bacterium (assembly GCA_964598905.1). GTDB lineage: Bacteria > Cyanobacteriota > Sericytochromatia > UBA7694 > UBA7694. Next base: position 13,592 of record CAZRFI010000009.1, read on the forward strand.
GCAAAATGCCGTTGTTTTCGTCAATCAGCCAATGGCCTTTGGCGGCGTCGACGGGCTTGAGCAGATAGTCCCGCACCTGTTTTTCGTCCGAAATGTATTCAATTTTCCACTGCCAGCGCTGGTTATTTTGGGGCTGTATGGTGAGATTCATCTGCACGGGAGCATACGTTTGTTTGCCCCCGGGGCCAGTATTGCTGCAAGTGCCCCGCCACACACCCTGCCAATCTTCGGGAAAACGAAAATTGGAACGCGTGCTATTGGTCTGTGATAATTGGGTCTGTGCCAACGCTTGCAAATGGCCGGAAGCAGGAGGCAATCCTTGCGCACCCAAAACAGCAGAGCCCTGACAGCCCGAGAGGCTGAAATACGGGCTCAAACACAGGCTTAAACACACCCATAAACGGACTTTTAACATCTAAATTCTGCTCCTTGAGCCAGCTTACCATATTTGGGCTTGTTTTCCCAGCCGGGCTTGGAAAAAGTCAAAAGCCCGGCGAAACGGGGGGAGGTGTTTCACCGGGCTTTGCTCCTCGTTCGAGGATAAATTAAGTATAAGTGACACAAGCGCCTCTGTTCAGGTGCCCGCTCACACCCCCACTGTGATTTTGCTCTCAGTCTGAGGATTGCAGCAAGGTATTGAGATCCACATGCGCCAAAAGAGCCCAGCCCTGCTGGAGTGGTTGCCAGGCGTATAATTGCGCCTCATTTTCGCGGAAGCCCGGCGTCTGCAGGTCCATCGCTTGCGGCTTAAAATCCGCTCCCAAAGGCGGGGCCTCTGGGCTGCGCAACCATTCTTGGCCCTCGGGGCCCAAGAGATAGAGACCTTTGAGCGCAGGCATGTCAGCGGGCAGTTTTAAACGCCTTTGCAAATCCTGTTCCTGCAAATCCACAAAGGCCAAACCCAAAACCTTTGCGAAAGTCTGCAAGCGCAAACTGAGGCGAAAGAGCGGCTCGCCTTTGAGTTTGGTCCACTGTATTTGAGGGCTTTTGAGGCTCTTTAGATACCAATCGCTGCTGCGCCAATCAGTCTCATTGAGCATTTGGCCTGGATAGACAACGCTGAGGCCTTTTGCCAAAACCAAGCCAGTGCGAACCAAGGGGGTTTCCTGTTTGCGCAAAAGCGATTCCGCAAGCGATGGACTTGGAAATGGCTGACCATAATTGGCGCTTTCGAGCAGGGTTTGACGGTAAATGGGGTGAAGTGGCGTAAGCAGGGGGAGATCTTTGCTAAATTGTTTTGGATTGCCCAAATAGACAGGGGCCTTAAAATCTGGCAGATTTTTATTGAGATCTGGTTTGAAGCCTGATTTGAGCTCTTTTTGCCAGACCAGCTGTGAGATTTCCAATGAAGATCCCGCATAGCCCTCATTCAAAGCCGCAAGGGCAGGAGCTGAAAGCCCTTCAAGCAGGGCCTCTTTTTCCAGCATTGATCGGCGCAAATCTTGGCTGAAGCGGGCCACTTGATTTAAGAGCGGGGTAATTTTTTGTTCGCGGGCCTGGATCTTTAAGAGGGTTTGCTGTTGAATAAAAATGCTCAGGCTCAAACCAAGCAGACAGAGCACAAACAGGCCCAATCCCAAGCCCAAAGTGGCTTGGCGGTGATAGCCCATCCAGCGCAGCAATTTTTGCAAAGCAGAATCAGGGCGGGCCAACACAGCTTCACCACGTAAATAGCGGCGCAGATCTTCGGCCAACTCCCGCACGGACGGATAACGTTCACTGGGGTTGAGCTTCGTCGCTTTGGCAATAATCGCCCGCAGCTCTGCCGGTATGCGTTTGCTGGGCAACGGTTCCAACTGGGCTTTGAGCACTTTTTGCAGCAGTTCAATCGCACTTTTGGCCTCAAAGGCGGGTTTGAGACAAACCAATTCATAGAGAATCAGACCCAAGCTAAACTGATCGCTGCGGCCATCCAATTCACGGCTGCGCCCAGCAGCCTGCTGGGGAGACATATAACGTGGGGTGCCCAGCACTTCTCCCATTTGGGTACGCTCCATCAAAGGCTCACCCTGATCGGGGGCAATTTTTTCGGCCAATTCGCTGTCAAGATCTTCATCGGGATCTTGGATGCGCCTTGCGATCCCCCAATCCATCACATAGACCTCATTAAAAGGTCCGATCATAATATTTGCGGGTTTGAGGTCGCGATGAATCACCCCACGGCTGTGGGCATAGTCCAGGGCGTCGCAGACCTTGAGAAAATGCTCCAGCCGCTTGGAAAGGCTGTATTCCTCGCTTTTGCCTTCGCTCGAAGGCACTGGTTTGTCTGGTTTGGCTTGAATCAGGCGGGCTTCGCGGATCAGGTCTTTGAGGGTTTTGCCCTGAATCAACTTCATGGCATAAGCCAGATTGCCGTCGCTCTCGACTTCCAAGCCGTAGACGGGCACAATCCCTGGATGATCCAATTGGGCCGTGATTTGGGCCTCGGTTAAAAAACGCGAGAGCACCTGGGGGTGTTGGGCCAGTTCGGGACGAATGTGTTTGACTGCCACCTTGCGCTTTAGATTGCGATCTTTCATCAGGGCGATTTGGCCAACCGAGCCGATTCCCACTTCACCCAGGGCTTCATAGCGGCTTTGCTCTTTGCCTGCATTGAGCAATTCTTTGGGCAGCAACGGGTCTGAAAGCGCATCAGGGATAGGCCACTGACTCAATTCCAATTGATCGGTGCCTTTGCGCAGCAACGCTTCATCCACCAAATGTCGCTTGCGCAGCCAGGTCAAAAAGTCGGAGCCAGCAGGTTCTGTGCGCAAAAACTCGGCCTGCAGGGTCTCCCATTGGGACGCGACAGCCGGTGGCAAGCGGCGGCGCAATTTTTCAAGATCCATCAGGGTTTTGCCTCGCTGTTTAAGAGTGCTTCGCGATCGGCTTTAACCACATAACTCCAGCCGGTGGAATCCAGGCGCGAAAAGGCGTAGAGGGTTTTTCCACCCTCCACCACACGAAAACCGCTCTCTTTTTTGAGAATGGCCGCTCGGACCTCGGCCTGTTCAAAATGGGGCAATTTGAGATCGGGAAAAATTTTGCCCGGAAACGAGCGGTTGCGCTGTTCGGAATGCACCACCACACGGCCAGCCTCATCGACCAAATAGGTCTGACGCACAGCAGGCACATCAGCCAAAGCGAGCAGAGAATTGATCAAGTAGTCGAACTTCATTTCCAAGGTGGCGGTGCCCAAAAACTGTTTTTGACTGTCGAAGAGACCCATGGAACAAGGCAGAATCATGCCCATGCCTGCCCCGTCGATATACGGATTGCCCCAGTATTTTCCCCATTTGTGATCAGCCAAGCGGTAATAGGGACGGGTGCGGGGGTCATAGCGCTCTTCGTAATGTCCTTTGCCAGGGTAATAGACCAACGCCCCCTCCTGTAAGACAACGGTGGCCCAGACAATCGGCCCGCCTTTTTCGGCGATCAATTGGCGCTGTTGGGCATAACTGTGAGGCATTTCCTGGCCCGCACTGCGCAGCAAGAGGCGTTTAAACGATTGGCGCATGGGCAGAATTTGGCGCATGCGCGGAGCCAATTGGGCCTCGGATTCGTTGTAGGCAATGGCCCAGATCGGGAAATCGATGCTGGTGGGGCCGCCATAATAATTTGAATGAGCCAGATCTGGTGGCTGAAAGGTTTTGTTGACGTAATAGGTTTCAGAACTGGCAGGGCCTTTGCTGAGATAATAGACCAAGGTCTTGCTCAGTCCTTCGAGCCAGCTTTCGACCTGCAAAAAATGGCGATCGATCGATTGGCTGTGGCTGGACACGGCACTGAGAAATTGATTCAATTTTTGTTCATGCAATCGCGAAGTGAGCAGAGATTGCTGGCGATGCATGAGTAAACCCGCACTGATGGAGGCACTCAGCCCCAAAAAGAGCAAGAGCCCCAGCAAAATCGCCGGGCGGTGCTTAAACACCCAGCGCTGGATTTTATCGTTCATGACCTCTGGAGCAGCCAGCACAGGTTCGTCTTTGAGAAAGGCGCGCAAGTCGCCTGCCAGCAGATTAAGATCCGCATAGCGCTGGGCGGGGTTGAGCGCTGTGGCTTTGTCGATAATCGCCTTGAGAGCCCGTGGCAAAGGCGGCGAATTGAGCGGGGCATGCATGGTTTGGCGCTGGCCTTTGCGCGCCTGCTCGAGAACCCGCTCGGCACTTTCACCGTGATACGCCGGTGCCAAACAGAGTATTTCCTGGAGAATCAGGCCCAGACTGTATTGATCAGAACGGGTATCGAGATCGCTGTAGCGGCCCTGGGCCTGTTCGGGCGAAAGATAGCGGGGGGTGCCCAGCACCGGGCCATCTTGGGTGCGCTCCAGATCGGTCCCGATTGGCAGCGTCGGCAATTCCACCTGATTTTCAAAGCTCTGGGTTTGGCTCAGCAAACAGGCGATTCCCCAATCCATCACGTAGACCTCGTGAAAGCGACCGATCATAATATTTGCGGGTTTGAGGTCGCGGTGAATGACCCCGCGGCTGTGGGCATAAGCCAGGGCATCGCAGACCTTGAGAAAATGTTCCAGAAAGGCGGACAAACTGAGGTGCTCGGGAATGTTTTTGCTGCGAAAGCGCGCCCGGCGGGCCTCTTCGATCAGATCGCGCAGATTTTGTCCTTGCACATGCTTCATCGCCACCATCAGCCCTTCGGGGCTGGCCTCCAATTGGTAAATGGGCACAATATGGGGGTGATTGAGCTGGGCCGTGATCTGGGCCTCGTTGAGAAAGCGGGTGAGTTTTTTTTTGTCTTGCAATTGTGCCTGGGTCAGGCGTTTGAGCGCTACCTGGCGTTGCAAACGCAACTCTTTGGCCAGTACCACTTCGGCACTGGGGCCGCTGCTGAGGTTTTCCAAAATCTGATACGCCGGGGATCGTTGCCAACGGGCCTGCAATTCGGCAAAGGCCTCAGAACCGGCCAAAGGGGGCAGGGTGCTCTCCAAATCATCAATGCCGGTTAATTCAATTTCTTCCTGAAAATCGGGGCTCTGCACGGGGGACTCTCTCAATACAGCATGCTTTGCGACTTGATCATGATACCAAATGCCAGCAGAGATGCTAAACCACAGCGCTTAAAATGCGTAGCCAAGATACCCTTCTAAAGTAGGTGCCCAAAGATTGCGGGTAGGGACATAAACAGCCCCCCCACTGACTCCCGCGTTCCAGCCATTTTGCCAGCGGTTTTCAATCCCGAGTTTGGCTGAAAGCAGGGGATTTGTGGATGGGACGGCATAAGCGCCCAGACCCAATTCAAAGAAACCAGCCAAGGGATGGGGATTGGTATAAAGTCTGCCATTGACCTGTAAGAAGGGATTGACGGTGGTAATCAGGCCTTCCAGTCCCAATTGCCCGCCAACTGCCAGATACTGAGAAAAATGATAGAGATACCCCAAACTGGCGTACCGGGGGGTTGTGACGCCTCCGTAACCGACCCCATAAACACTCGGCAAAGGCACCCCTCCTTCTAAATAAATTTGATGGGGGTTGAGGTAGCGCAAACTTTCGTCCAGCCCAGTGGGTGGGGTCATTGGCGTCGCAATTTGCGTGTCTCTGGGTGTGGTCAAAGGCTCTTTCTGGCCCCCCAAAATTTTATTCACCACATTGGGCACACTTTGGGTCAAAACGGTTTCCAAGAGGCAGACACAGTCTTCATATTCATCTCTGACCACCCGCCCATTTTGCACGTCGATGATGCGCAAATTGATCGCGTAGAGATTGCCCAATTTGCTCACAGAGCCGGTCATGATCTGTTTGACAGCCAAGAGGCGCCCAATTTCAAGCGAACACTGGGTGTCTTCACAATTTTGGGTGCTTTGAAAGCCCTGCTCCTTGAGGATGCGCTCAATATTCTCGCGTTCCAAAATCTGGTATTGTCCGTGGCGAATAACCAGACTGCGCACCCGATCGGTTAGAGTACTGGCTTCGGCCTGGGTTAAGCCATTTTTGGCAATCAGATCCAGAACAGCAATATTTTCAGCCGCTTGGGCGGTATTTGCCAAAACACCCAAGCAGATATTTAGACCCAAGCTCAGACCCAAGCTCAGACCCAGACCCAAAATGCTTTTTTTGAATATTTTTTGAAATATTGAGACCATTATTGCTGTCCTATTGTTAATTTTACGACTTAATTTTATGACTTAATTTTGCGGTTTAATTCTGATTGAGCCTTGCTTGGGGGAGGTTTACCAACGGCTGATGCCCAACACAGAACCGGAGCTTTGGTAAACAAAAGCTTTGAGCTGATCTGCGCTTAACTCTCGCACAGCATTGCCTTTGCCATTGTCAGAGGCACCAGTATCTGCCAAATAAAATTTGCCCTGATCGCGAAAAACGGTCACAAAGTGGTTTTCGGATAGGCTGGCATCTGGGGTGCTGAGGGTACCTGTCGTTGGGTTCAAATTGACCCCCACCAAAAGCACCGCAGAGGGGTTGCGATAAAACAGATTTTTGACGGTTTCTTCGCGCAAATGGAAGCTCTCTTTGGTTTTCCCATTTAAAGTTGTGGCTTTAAGCCCCATTTTTTGGGCGGCTTTGACAATATCCCCTTGGAGTTCAACCGACTGCAGTACCCCGTTCACCTCGGTCTTGATCAACTCCACCGAAAGGCCCTGATCCCTGCCACCAGAGGCAAAATCATAGAGCGCCTCCTGAGCGCGGTGTACATTGCCAAAGGTCATTTCCCGTTGACTCGCTGGCAGACCCAAGCGGCTGGCAGCCTCAGAAAAGCTGCCCCCCATCAGCAAAAATGCATTGAGCATTGAGGCTGCACCACAGCGATTGCTTTCGTCATTGGTCTCGGGCAGATGATCGCGCTGGGCAAGATAATTGATTTGTTCGCGGGGAGTGCGGCCAGGCACCAGCTCTGATTCGCTGTAATGGGGACTAAAATTAAATTGCAATTGGTTTTTTTCAGGGCCGTTGAGGGTATAGCCAATCCGGGTTTGGACCTGAACAGAATCCAAAAATGGCACAATCTGACCCGCCAGATGTGCGTCGCCACTTTGGGGTTCATTGGCTTTGACGGCTTCAGCGGTTTTTTTCAGGGCCTGCCATTCACGTTTGTCAATGACCCCGTCAATGCTGGCCTGTATCAATTCTTTGCGAAAAATATTTCCCATGACTTTTCCTGTCGTTTGCAATCCAGATTTTTCTATTATAGCCCTTTCCCCGGCTTTGACTTGCGCGGAAAGTAGGCGGTGGGTTTTTTGCGGTATCATGAAGAGTCACACCCCCTTGAATGGAGCAGAACCATGCCTATTGAGCAACAGGCATTTTTTCAGGTCGTTTCCGCAAAGAAAACGGCTGCCGTGTCTGATTTTAATTGGGAACCCCAGCTGATCTCGACCGATTCCCGCACAATTCCGCCAGAGGGAATTTTCATTCCGCTGCGGGGAGAGAACCACGACGGCCATGTCTTTTTAAAACAGGTATTGGAGAGCCCTGCCCGGCTGGGCTTTTGTGATCAAGCCTATTTTCAGACCCATCAGACTGAATTGGCGGACTTGCCCCTGATTCTGGTCTCAGATACCCTTTTGGCGTATCAAATGCTGGCACGGCAGTGGCGCAGACAAATGTCTCTGCCCGTGGTAGGCATTACGGGCAGTTCAGGCAAGACCTCGACCAAAGAGTTGCTGGCTGCTGTGTTGGCCCCATTTTACAAAGTGCACAAAAACGCCCTCAATTACAATAACCAAATTGGCGTACCCAAAACCCTCTTGGAATTAACCCCTGAAGATCAGATTTGCATTGTTGAGATGGGCATGCGCGGCCTGGGTCAAATTGATGAATTGGCACGGATCAGCGAGCCCAATGTTGGGCTGATTTCGCAGATTGGCACCGCGCACTTAAGTGAACTCGGCAGCCAGGATAATATTGCCCGCGCCAAATGGGAATTGGCTGAGTATTTGCAGGCCCACCAGGGTCTTTTGCTGGGCCAAGCTGATGATGCCATGCAGCGTCAAATGGCCTCAACCACACCTGAATTAAACCTGCTCTGGTGTGGCGCCGCCGCCGACAGCACGGTTCGGCTCTTGAGCTGTGAAGAGAGCGAAGAGGGACAAACCCTGATTTATCAACTGCCCGAAGGCCCGCCGCGCACATTGCGTTTGTGTTTGCCCGGTCAACACCAAGCGCGCAATTTGATGCTCTGTTTGGGCTATTTATACAGTTTGGGGCACACCCTGCCCGATCATTTTGAGGTTGTACCCGAACAACTGAGCGGGCGCAATGAACAGATTCATTTGCCCGGAGAAATCACCTTGATCAACGACGCCTATAACGCCAACCCAGACTCGATGCGTGCGGCCTTACAGGTCTTGGCCTCTCTGCCAATCAAAGGTCGAAAATGGGCTGTATTGGGCAAAATGGCTGAGCTCGGCCCCAGCAGCGAGCGCTTTCACAGCGAATTGGGAATCTATTGTCGAGATTTGCCTTTGCAAGGCCTGTGTGTAATTGGCGAAGAGGCGCGTCCCTTGGCCGAAGCAGCGGCAGAAGACGCCGCCTTTGAGGTGCATTTTTTCGAGAGCAATACCAGCTGTGCCACGTTTCTGCAGGGGCAAATTCAGGCCCAAGACCAGATCTTTTTTAAAGGCTCCCGTTCGGCCCGCTTGGAAGAAGTGATTGCCGCTTTGCTGGCGGCACATCAGAAAGCCCACCCGTGAATCGCCAACTCTGGATTCAGGCTGTCATGAGCCTGTTGATGGGCGGGCTTTGCCTTTTGGCAGGCCAGACCCTGCCCCCACTGCAATGGCTCGAATCCAGACTCTTCGACATCCGTATCTATTTTCAGCACGAACCCAAGCTCTCCTCAGATCTGGTGCTGCTCGAAGTCGGGCCACATGAATATCTCTCTCTGCTGCAATTCCTCAATCGCCCGGCCCTCAAACAGCTCAAGGCAGCGGGACTGGATCTGCCCCAACTCTTTCATGCCGAAAGTGAGGCCTTGATTCAAACCGCCAAAAAAGTCCCCTACCGTTTGGTTTTGGCCTCTCATTGGGTCAAAGAAAAAGAGCGCCCGCAGGGAATTTTGAATTTTGCGGCTTCCCTCAAACCCTATTTTCTGACGGGTTTTGCCGATTATCCCCCCGACAGCGATGGTTTGATCCGTCAACAGCCAGCGGTGTATCGCTATCGTGCGGCAGCAGATTTGCGTTATAAACAGTTGGATGCCTTTAGCTGGGCACTCTACCGCCAAGCCCACCCCCAGGCCCGCCCGCCCTATTCGAGTTTGTTACATGCAGGCCCGGCTTCGGGCTATCTTGTACACTCGCTGGCCTCACTGCGCCAATTGGCTCCCCGAGACTTTGCAGGCAAATGGCTCTTGGTCGGCAGCAGTCAAGATCGCAATAAACTCAAAACCCCTTTGCAATCGCGAATTCGACCCTTGGAACTCCATGCCCAGGCCCTCAGTGGTTGGCTGACAGGCAGCTATTATCGCCACCCCCCGATTTTGAACCTAATCTTACCGCTGTTTTTGGCTGCACTGACCTTTGGCATGTTGTATTTAACTTTGCGTTGGGGGCTTTTGGTCTCGCTTTTTGCCGTTTTGATGCTGCTGATCAGCTATTGCACCCTGAGTATTTTTTCGTTTCAGTATTTTAATACCTGGCTCGAACTCACGGCGCCGCTGCTTTCGGTCTTGACCACAGCAGGCGCAGTAACGGTCTTTTTTAACCGCACCGAAGGCCAACGCCGAGCGGCGATCTTAAACACGTTTCGGCGCCATTTGCCCGAAGAGATGGTCAAAGAACTGCTCGAAAACAGTGAACCCGAAAGCCTGACCTTACATGAGCGCCGGATCGTGACAGTGATGTTTACGGATATCAAAGGCTTTTCTCGGATGGGTGAGAAACTTCCGCCCGATCAGATCATCCGCATCTTAAACGAGTACCTGACAGCCATGACAGATATTGTCTTTAACAATCAGGGAACCCTCGACAAATATATCGGGGATGGTATCATGGCTGTTTATGGCAATATCGGCGAAAACAATCCCCGCCAAAATGCCTATTATGCTGTCAAGACGGCACTGGAAATGCGCACTGAAATGGAAAAACTACAAAAAAAATGGATGCACCAGGGACTGCGACCCCTGCAGATTCGGATTGGTATCAATACCGGAGAGGCCCTGGTCGGGTATGTCGGCCATCCCAAACGCAAAGAGGTCACCGTAATTGGTGATACCGTCAATACCGCGGCCCGAATCGAAACTCTCAACAAAAAATACCACTCACATATTCTGATCTCTCACAGCACCTACGAATATGTCAAAGACTGGATGGACTACGTGCCGCTGGGCGAAGAAAAACTCACAGGCAAGAGCAGCAGTGTCAAGATTTACGAGATCCGGGGCTGGAAAGAAGAAAGTCTGCAAGTATGAAACGGGTTCTGATCTCGGGCTATTACGGCTTTCACAATACCGGCGACGAAGCAATTTTAACCGCCATTTGCCAATTATTAGAACCCTTTGAAATTGAGGTTCAGGTCTTGACGGCCTCTGCCGATCACCAATTGATGGGCTGCCGCTTTCACGCCATTCAACGCACAGATTTACCAGCCATCATTCAAGCCCTCAAAACCACAGATTTGTTTATCAGCGGCGGGGGCGGGCTCTTTCAAGATGTGACAGGTCTGGGCAGCATACCCTATTATGGCGGCCTGCTCTGGCTGGCAAAACGCATGGGGGTGCCCACCTGTATTTTTGCTCAGGGTCTGGGGCCTTTGCGCCGTCCCTGGTCCCGCCTGGCAGTCAAACAGATTTTTAAAGGGGTTTCGGGCATTGCCCTGCGCGATCGCGATTCGATTGAACTCTTGCAAGAAATCGGCATTCCCGCCGATCGCATCCATCAGACCGCCGATCCCGTGCTGGCCATGCGTGGCATGCCCCGAGGGCGGGCCGATGAAATGCTCTTGGCCGAAGGGCTCGACCCCTCGCGCCCGATTCTGGGGGTCTCGATTCGCCCCTGGAAGAGCTGGTACGAAAAACAGCTCAAGAGCTTTACGGCCGTGTTGAGCCAATTTGCGCGCCAAAAAGGGGCTCAGGTTTTGTTTATTCCCTTCCAGGGCAATCAAGACACCTGGCTTTGCCATGAGGCCGCCTATTCGATGAATTGTCGCCCTTCGGCCCCTGTCATTCGGGTGCTCTCAGGCCATTATTCACCGCTCGAAATTCACAGTTTAATCGGCCAAATGGATATGATTGTCGGCATGCGTCTACATGCCTTGATTATGGCGGCGGCCAACCGCGTTCCAGCAGTGGGAATTGTCTACGACCCCAAGGTTCGCAGTTTTGCTGAAATGGTGGGGTTTCCTTTTATTGGCAGCGTCTCAGCCCTGAGCTATTCCGATGTCTTTTATGACTACCTCAAACAGGTCTGGGAGCACCGCGAGATCTTGGCCGACAAACTCAATCAAGAGATGCCTTTGCATGAGGATCGTGTATACGAAGCTGTCAGGGTTGCATTACAATTACTTGGAATTGCCTATGAAAACCATCAATAAAGACTGGCCCGTGACCTCCCTGCTGGATATTGCTGTGGACTGTCCCAGCAAGGCGGGATTGCTCAGTTATTTTCAGGCCCGCATTCGGGCCGCTGAGCAGGTACATGTGGTGACTATGAACGCTGAAATGGCCTATTCTGCCACCCAGGATCCGGCCTTTAAAGACCTGCTCAATCAAGCGGATATTGTGATCCCCGATGGGATTGGTGTGGTCTGGGCTTTGGGCAAACAGGGCTTAAAAGTCCAGCGCCTGCCAGGCGTGGAATTGGTGGAAAGCCTCTTACAAGACTCACCCAGCACGGGCCTCAAATGGGCGATCTTGGGCAGCAGCCAAACCACCTTGGAAGCCTTGCCCGAAGCCCTAAAAAAGCGTTTGGGTTCCTATCATCCGCCCGTCTATTTGCGCAATGGTTTTTTTAAGCCTGAAGAGGTGCCTGCTATTTTGGCTGAGATCAACGCAGCCCAACCCGATGTGCTCTTTGTCGCCCTGGGAGTGCCCAAACAGGAACATTTTATTGCCCAATGGCGCAGTGAGCTGAAAGCGCCACTTTTGATGGGTGTCGGAGGCTCCTTTGACGTGCTCTCGGGCCAACTCAAACGGGCCCCGGTCTGGATGCAAAAAATGCATCTTGAGTGGTTTTACCGACTTTTGCAACAGCCTTCCCGCTGGCGTCGTATGCTGGCTTTACCCAAATTTGTACTTAAAGTGACGTTTCCCCAAACATGATACGTTTTGTCAATGTATCCAAGGTCTACCCCACCGGCAACAAGGCCCTGGACAATATCAACCTCGAAATTGAAGCCGGTTCTTTTACCTTTTTGGTGGGTACCACCGGTTCGGGCAAATCGACCCTGATCAAGCTGCTCTACCGCGAAGAGATTGCCAGCAGTGGCGACATCTGGGTCTTCGGCAAGAATATCGAACACCTCAGCCGCAACGAAGTCCCGACTTTGCGCCAACAGACCGGCGTGGTCTTTCAGGATTTTAAACTGCTGCCACAAAAAACCGTGGCAGAGAATATCGCTTTTGCCCTCGAAATTTTGGGTGTGGCCAAAAAAGAACAAGAAAAACGGATTCACAGCGTGCTTGAATTGACCCATTTGCAGGCCATGGCCAAGGCTTATCCCCGTGAGCTTTCAGGAGGAGAACAGCAGCGGGTCTCTGTGGCCCGTGCGATTGTCAATAAACCCCCTGTCCTTTTGGCCGATGAGCCGACCGGCAATCTCGATCCCGACAGTTCTTGGGAGATCATGAAACTCCTGACCAAAATCGCCAAATCGGGGACCACAGTGGTGGTTTCGACCCACAACAAACCCCTCGTCGACTTGCTCAAACGCCGGGTGATCAAACTCGACCAGGGCAAAATTGTCGAAGACAATCAAGGGGGGGGCTATAATCAGCATGGCACTCGACGCTAGTCAAATGACCCGCCAATGGCTGTTTAGCCTGCAGCAGGGTCTTCAAAATATGGTGCGCAGCCCCTTTATGAGTCTGGTGGTGGTCAGCACCATGACCGTGGCCCTGGGGGTATTGGGATTTTTGATGCTGACCCTGAGTGATTTGACCTATATCTCTCAGCAGATGTCGACCCAACTCAAAATTGTGGTCTTTTTGCAAGACCAACAAACCCCCGAAAGTGCCGCCGCCTTGATTGAAGGCATCAAAGGGGTCAAAGCGCCGGTGGTCCAGATCAGCAAAGATGAAGCACTCAAAAGCATGACCGAAGAGCTGCCCGATTTAAAAAAACTGCTTGAAGATCCGCATACCCACGAGGTTCACAATCCCTTTCCCGCGACCTTAGAAGTCTCGCTCTATGCCATCGAAAAAATGGCAGAAATCGAAGCTGAGATCAAAAAGAATGTCCCCGGAGTGGAAGGCACCGAAGCCAATCAAGATTTGGCAGAACAATTGAATCAGATTCAAGCCGCCGTGCAATTGGTCGGATTTGGAATTGCGGCCATTTTGTTTTTGGGCACCTTGGCGATCGTGATCAACACAATTCAATTGGCGGTTCACCACCGCCAGCGCGAAATCGAAATCATGCATTTGGTCGGAGCTCCCGATTGGTTTATTCGTCTGCCTTTTTTGCTGGAGGGCCTGATTTTTGGTGTAGCCAGCGGACTGGTTGCCAACATCTTGCTCTTTTTCTGGCGTGTGGTACCCTTGGAACAGCTCAAGCGCATGTTTACCTTTATTCAATTGCAACCAGGACTGGGTCCGCTTTACCCGATTTCTGCCCTGGTGCTGCTGGTGGGGCTCTTGATGGGTGTTTTGGGCAGTTCATTGTCTGTGCACCGCTACATCCGCTTTGAAAAATCTGCAGAGAAAGGCAAAATTCCCGTATGAGCGAAGAAACCGACGTATCTCCTGAGATTCCTCTGCAGACAGAGGCAGACGCCGAACCAGCCCCTTTGACCATTTATGACCTGCTCGATGAAATTTCAAACGAAAATGAAACAGATATTCTCAAATTGGTCTACGATTATCAGGTTGAAGAGAAATTGCCGTGCCAGTGTCGGGAATGCCTCTTGGATATCACCGCTGTGGCCTTGAATTATCTGCCACCCCAGTATTCGGTTTCGATTCACCGCGATTTGTATATCACTCCCGAGGCCAAAGCCGCCCGTCGGGTTGAAGTCGAAGCGGCGGTCTTACACGCCTGTGAAAAAGTCAAAATAAGACCCCACCACTAAAATGCCATTGGTCTTATTGGGAGCGCTGATCATCAGCTTCGCCCCCGTCTTTGTCAGACTGCTCTCGCTGCCCCCAACGGTGATTGGTTTTTACCGCATGGCCTTTGGGCTGGGGGTTTTGTTTCTCTGGAGTCTGGCTCTGCGCCAGCGGGTTCAGTGGCATTCCCGCTCGGGGTTATTGTCTTTGGCGGCAGGGGTTTTCTTTGCCCTGGATGTGATTTTTTGGCACCGTGCGATCGTTTTAATCGGCCCCGGTTTGGCCACACTTTTGGCCAATTGCCAGGTCTTTTTTGTCACGCTGTTTGGATTGCTGATTCTGCGCGAAAAGCCCAACCCCCGCCTTTGGCTGGCGATACCCGCTGCCGTGCTGGGGTTATTTCTGGTGGTTGGCCCAGCCTTGAGCAACAATGCCCAGGCCCAATTGGGTGTGGGGCTGGGCACCCTGGCTGCCTTGAGTTATGCCGCTTATCTGCTGGTCTTAAGAGAGGCCGAAAAGGCCCGCCCTCCGATTCACGACAGCGCCTATTCACCAGTGATGTTTTGGACCACCTTGGGTTCACTGGGTCTGCTGCTGATTGTCTCGTTCTTTGAACAGGTCAGTTTACAGGTAATTGAGCCCCTGCACTGGGGACTGTTGATCGCCTATGGGGTATTGGTACAAGGCCTGGCTTGGGTTTTGATCAGCAAGGGGCTGACCCGCGTGCCTATTTCTCAGGGCGGGCTCTTATTGCTCTTGCAACCGGCCCTGGCCCTGGTCTGGGATGTCTTGTTTTTTCACAGGCCGATCAGCCTGCGCGAAATCGCAGGGGCATTGCTGACCCTGGCGGCGATTTATCTCGGCAGCCAAACGCAACCAATCAAAGCCAAGGCAGCGACTTAATCCACGCCCATTTTTTTCATAATCAAAGCACTTGCAACGTCGACATTGCTGCTGAGCAGGCGCTCAGGATCCATTTTGAGGGCCTGTTGCACAAAGCGCTTGGCTTCGGCCTTTTCTGTGTCTGTGCCATCTTTGAGAGTCGAGAGCAGTTCCAGGGCTGCAAATTTGGGTGAGCGCTGGCTGAGGGCTTGGGTGATGTCTTTTTTGAGCGCATTTAATTCGGTTTTGGCGGTGTCACTCAGGTTCGGTTCCATGAGTTTTTTCTCAACTTTGGCCAGTTGATCGCCCATGGCTTTGACTTCACTTTTGTTCTGGAAATGTTTGGCGATTTTATAAACGCCCACGCCAATCGCGGCTGCCGCTGCAATCCCGCCGAGAACCCAGCCAACCGGGTTCGAGGCCGCCAAGACGATCAGACTGATCCCAGCTGCAATGGAAAGACAGGCTTTGACCGCAGCAAAGATCTTGAGGCCAATGCCCTGTCCTTTGGCCATTTTGGTGGCCACATTTTTGACCGATTCGCTCGTGAGTTTGGCCTCATCAGGGCTCATGCCTTTGAGTTTGGTGGCTTCGGCTTTGAGTGCCTCAGCCTGTTTCCGCAGCTCTGCGGCTTTGGTTGGATTGGCTTTGGAGAAAAAGCTGCCGGCGGCAATTTTGGCCGCTTTGGCTTCCAATTTGTCGGCCCGTTTTTCCATCACATCTGCCGCTTTGTCCATATTCTCGCGGGTGGGGTTGAGAATGGCTTCGGCCCGCGCCTTGCGCTCACAGGATTTCATAATATCCCAACTGGCGGCACCCAACTCAATTGTACCTGTCACAACCGAGAAAACCCCACTGGCCACAGAGGTGCTGGCCTTGAGGATTTCTTTGCCGCCCACATCTGCGCCCAGATTGACCAAGCTGTTGATATTGCTGCCCATGCTCAAGACCGCTTTGGCCAAATTGGCTTGGTTTTCGGTGCGCTCTTTTTTGCCCAATTGGCGGGTACTCATGCTGTCTTTAAACAGCGCCTCTGCTTCTTTGCGCAAAAGATCAGACGCGACTGTATCGGGCGGTGTTTGACTCATTTTGGCATTGGATTGAGCCATCTTTTCTTCTGCTTGAGCAGCAAGTTCTTTGGCTTTGGCAAGATTGCCGTCTGAGACCAGGCCTTTGACGCTGTCGTAGATGTCTATCCCACTGTTGATCACCCCCAGTGAACCTGCGATGCCACCCATGGCTTTGCCGGAGGTATCCATGCTGCCGCTGACATTTTCGCTGCCGAGCAAATCCCCTGCGGTGGTGGTTGTGCTCACGCCCCCCTGCACGCCTTCGGCAGTGGTGCCCCGGCCCATCAGAAACTGCAGGCCCTTGCCAAAAGAGGACTCTTTAAATTTGTCCCAGGTGCTGACATCTGTGCCAATATCCACCAAATCGGCCCCGTGGGTTTGCATACGGGCATCAAAATCTTGAATCAATTCTTTGCCCGATTTGGGCGCAGTGATGGTGGGGGTGGTGGGGGTCGTAGATGTTGTGGGCGTGGTCTGAGTAGTCTGGGTGGTTTGAGTAGTCTGGGTAGTCTGGGTGGTAGGTTGAATCTGTTGCTGTTGCAGTGGGGGAGGTGAGATTGAGATCGATGTACGTGGGGGGATCTGCATGGGGATTCTCCTGATTATCTGTTTATTTCATCAACATTATCCTGGAGAGTTTCCAGAATCGCGACCCAAGTTTTGTAATCACTATCGAGCAATTCAATCGGACAGCCACGGCTTTCAAGGTCGTCCATTTGATCTGCAACAGCATCACAGCTGTCGAGGTATTTTTCAGTCAATTGGTCCAATTCTGCAGGGTCATATTGGTTCAGTAGCTTGATTAAAGCGGTGACCTCTGCGGTCTCTGTTCGGATACGCTGACGCAATTCGCGCAGTTGTTGCGAAAATTCATCCACCTGGATATAGCGTTTCAACATGGTATCCATTGGTTTGAGCTGCTGTTGCAATTCGTCGGTCTGAATTTCTGTATCAATCAGGGCAATGTCTTCACGGATCTCAGTGAGAAAAGCTTTAAATTCTCTCAGCCTTTTTCTGAAAGCCAGGCCCGTTTCTTTGTCCACACTCACCTGGGGCTGGGCGGCCTGAGAAATCAGCTGCAATTGGGTGATCAAACGGGCCTCAGTGCGATCGTAGAGCAAATCCAGATCGACCTCTTCGTCTGCAACAGGCTTCTTTGCTGAGGGCTTGGGTGTGAGGGGGGCGGCGGCCACTTTTTTCGCTTTGCGCTGATTCTTGACCTGTAAATACTCCAAAAACATTTTGGCATCGGCATTTTCGGGGTCTTTGCGCAATGCATCGGTCAACAATCGGGCGGCTGTTTGGCTATCATCCAGCAAAATAAAGACATAGCCCAAACCGACATAAGGCGCTGGTTTGCTGCGATCCGCACCCATGGCCTCGGTCAATAATTCGCAGGCCTTTCTCAATTCGGCGCGCAGGCGAAAATGAGAAGCCTGGTAATTGGCCAGGGCCTGCATGCCCTCTTGCAGGGCCTGTTCATAACGGGCACTGTTGCGCGCTTGTGAGGTTACATTGGCCTGTTTACGGGCCTCTAGCAAGGCCTCAAGCTTCATATAAAGCAGCGCCCAACTTGGTTTCGAGTTCTCTCAGAGCGGCTTTGCCGGTGAGCTGGCCTTCGACGACTTTTTCAATCAGCTCTAAAAACTGCTGCAAAAAGAAGGCACTCATGTCGAGCCACTCGACCAAAGGCAATACCGTCCAATCACTTGGGTTGACCAACCAATGGTAGCGATAAAAGAATTGCCCTTCGGGACTGATCACAAATTGTCCGGCAGGCAGCAGGCGATTTAAGACGCAGACAATCTCGGTCAATTCAGCGGTTTGAGCATCCGAGAGTTCCCAATCTGCCGCCCACAGCCAGACAAAAGGAGCAGGGTCGGAGGGGTCGCTGTCACTGCGTTTATACAGTTCTTTTTGGTCAAAACCTGAGAGAATCAGATCCCGTTGACGGTAGTCCTGACCCAAACCAATCAGCAGGCGCGAGGGACTCTCTTCGGTATGCGCCTGAAACAAGGTCTGCAGACCGACTTCTTTTAAGGTCTTGCCAAATCCTTCTAAGCTGGGATAAACGGGGGTACTTTCCGTGATTAAATCAGACATGGGGGCCTCCTGCGTGTTGGGTTACCAGAGCCAGGACTTCTCGGGCCGTGTGGCCTTCAGCGACCTTACTGAAATAGGGGGCTTGTTGTTCAAGCAAGGCAGCGGCGAGTTCAAGCGCGCTGATGATCAGTGTTTCTTGCTCATAAGAGTCTTCACAGAGCAAAACGTGGCGAAACCAAACACCTGTGGCTTCGTCGGCCCCATAGACCCCCAGGGGCAGGGGAGCAGAGAGCCAGAGGGCCAGCTTTTGCATTTCCGGCAGCAAATGGGCGGGGGCATCAAAGGGCAAACGCACCAGGATTTCCAGGTGATAAGAATGACTGGGATCCGCTTCCCGCTCTGCAGCTTGCATTTGGGCCGCCTCCAAATCTTCAAGCCAGAGTAAACGGGCAATCAATGAACTGCTTTCATCTTCAACGTCAGCCAAATCGACAAAGATCTGTTCGATCGGCATATCCGTGCTGCGGCCTTCGTAGAGGGAGCGGTAGCCAGAGACTTGCAACAAACTGTTTAATTGCTGCAAAGCGGTCAAATTGACCTGAGAATTATCCTGAGACATGACAGATTGAGACTCCTTGTCAAAAAATGAGTGCAGGTTCAGCGGGAGAAAACAGAGAAGGGATCGCTTTGATGAAGTAATTCTAATGTTTTTTTTAGATTGAAGCAAGCAAGGCAAAAAAAGGCGAAAGCGATTTTGTGCTAAGGTTTTTCCAATTTGCGCAGGCGGTGATTTTGGGTGTCCGCGATGTACAACCCACCGGCATACAAAGTGATTCCACGCGGCGAGGCCAAACTGCCCTCCCGCAAGGGGCCATTTTTATACCGGCCTTCGCCATTGCCCGCCAAGATCTTCAGCTCACCACTTGGGCTGAGGGTCTTGATTTGATTATTGCCCGAATCGGCGATAAACAAGCGGCCTCCTGCATCCAGGGCCAGCCCCACAGGTTCACTCAAACGAGCAGCACTGCCCTTGCCATCGCGGTTGCCGGGTTCGCCATTGCCAGCAACGGTCGTGAGGGTTTTGCCATCGGCGCTGAGCTTGCGAATGGCGTGGTTAAAGCCATCGCTGACATACAACTC
>CAZRFI010000009.1:32980-34783 GCA_964598905.1 uncultured Candidatus Sericytochromatia bacterium
TCTTTAAAACCGGCTTTGCCGGGAGTCCCCGCCAAAGTGCTCACTTCGCCCGTGGCTGAGATTTTGCGAATCACATGGTTGCCAGAGTCCGCCACATAGAGATGCCCATTGAGATCACTCACCACAGCCACCGGATTGTCAAACTGCGCGTTTAAAACCGGTCCATCTTTGTGACCCGGAGCGCGCTCACCCGCCAAGGTGCTGACCTCTCCTGTGGGAGTGAGTTTACGCAGCCGGTGGTTAAAGCGGTCCACGACCACAATCTCGCCGTTGGCCTTGAGTGTCACATCCCAGGGATAGCTAAAACGGGCTTTATCACTTGCACCTTCAGCAAAATCCGAGTCCCCTTCTCCTGCCAATAAGCCCAATTGGAAGTTGCCGCCAAAGTCCTGGGCAGGAAGCAAGGCCAGCGGCGGAGCCATGATGGGCAGAGAGGGAGCCGTTTGGGCGGAATGGGTGTTGGAGCTGGGGGCTGGGCCACAGCTGTTTAAAAGACCCACTATCAAGGGGGCGGCAAAGAGCAGGCAAAGTATCAATCGCGGTTCAAAACGGAATGGCATGGGTATGTTCCTCTGAGCAGGTTAAATCTCTAATCAGCCAACCAAGTGACCACCGTATAACGCTCTCCATGTGTCACAGCCACAACCTCGTGCAAAAGCTCAGGCCGAAAGGCAATGAGCAAACCGCTCTGGGGCGGTACGGGCACACCCAAAAAGCGACCAGGCTGCTCGGGGTTGCTGAGATAAAAAACCAAGCGCCCGCCTTGGTATTGGCGGTGATCATTCAAGCAGAGAATCAGGCTCAGACGGCGCTCACGGTAAATCGGCGCATCAGAGAGATCGGTGTGAGGCTTAAAATAATCGCCAGGCAGGTATTGTAAAAACTGGGGCATTTCGTGGCGGTTTAAAACCAAGCCAAAATGTGCTTGCAATTGGGGTTTAATCTGTTCCAGGGGCTGAATAATTTGCTGATTGATAGCTACTGGCGTTTCCAACAGGGTGGTCTTGCGCAAAGCCACGGGACTGGGTGTGCTGCCATAGTCATCAACAGGAGCGAGCCCAGCAGGGCACAACAAGGCTTGGCCAATCAGGCTCTGGCATTGATCTTCACTGAGAAAGTTTGGCATCAAAAGCAAAAGCCGCTGCTGCACCATCCATTCCAGGGCCTGAAAAGGGGAATTAAACACTATTTGCTACGTTTCCAAATCTGGGTTTTGCCCAGAATCGGGTTCATGACATAACCACGCACTTCGAGGGTCGAAGCATCTTTGAGGCTCAGGGTACAGGAATAGGTTTTGCCGTCTTCGGGATTGTAGATCTTGCCCTCTTCCCACTGGCCGTTTTTGAAGACAAAGCCCTGGATCAGGGTCAGGCCGATCAGAGCCCGGTTGCGCAGGGCCGGAGACTCATTGTTTTTGTCTAATTTGGGCTTGCCATCCCGCAGGGGTTCTTTGAGCCAGATCATTTTGCCAGTCAGGCTGTTGCCCTGTTGGCTGATCTTGATCCTGGATTTGCCCCCCTCGGTCATCCAGGTGCCCACCACATCACCTGGATTGGCAGCTTCAACAGGCAGCAACAGCGCGGTCAGCGTCAGGGCTGCAAGGGTTAAGGTTTTTAAAATCGGAGCTGTACGCATGGGTTTCATCCTCACTTGAATCGGATTCACGGCTTTTGGTTCGGGCCTCATCGGCTCAAGCCCAAAAGGAATGCAGGGAAAGTCTTTACTATAATAACAGAGAAGATTGCAACCCTCAAAAACGGGATGACAATAGGCACGCTTCCTCTCAGGCAAGATAACCTGCGC
>CAZRFI010000009.1:34883-36445 GCA_964598905.1 uncultured Candidatus Sericytochromatia bacterium
CAGTCAGGTTGAGCTTGCTCCCTCTCTTCCCAAGGCAAGATAACCTGCGCAGTCAGGTTGAGCTTGCCACGTTTGTACTTTGGACTAACTGGGAAAAAAGTTAAGATGAAGTAGAATCTTCTTTCCCGTAGTTTCTTATCCAAGGAGTACATTGTGGCAGAGCAAAACGTCGCGGTCCTGGGCTGTGGTTATTGGGGCAAAAATCTGGTGCGCAATTTCCACCAATTGGGAGCGTTGGGGGCCGTGGTTGACCCCACCGAAGCTGGGCAGACCAGCGCACGCCAAATCGCTCCCGAAATCCCCCTCTATTCAGACTTTGAATCCGTTTTGGCAGATCCAACAATCCGTGCCGTGGTCATAGCCACACCGGCGGTGACCCATTTTGAACTCTGTCTCAAGGCCCTCGCAGCGGGCAAAGACGTCTTCTGCGAAAAACCGCTGGCCCTGCGTTATGAAGACGCCAACAAAGCCGCCAAACTGGCCGAAGAAAAGGGCAAAATCCTGATGGTGGGCCATATTTTGGAATACCATCCGGCTATTCTCAAATTGCGCGAATTGGTCGACGATGGCCAATTGGGCAGAATTCAATATCTCTATTCAAATCGTCTCAACCTGGGCAAGGTTCGCCGCGAGGAAAATATCCTCTGGTCGTTTGCCCCCCATGATATCGCCGTGATTTTGCGCTTAGTGGGAGAATTGCCCTTTCAGGTCATTGCCACGGGTGGCAGTTATATTCAAAGCAATATCGCCGATGTGACCGTAACCCAATTGGCCTTTGACAATGGTCTCTCAGCCCATATTTTTATCTCCTGGTTGAACCCCTTCAAGGAACAAAAACTGGTGGTGGTCGGCAGCAAACGCATGGCTGTCTTTGACGATGTGGCCAAAACCCTGATGCTCTACGACCAGCGCGTCGACCTGCGCGAAGAGGGCCCCGTACCCGTCAAAGGCGAGGGCCATGTGATTGCCTACAGCAGCGACGAGCCCCTGCGCCTGGAGTGCCAGGCCTTTCTTGATGCGCTCGAAACCCGTGAGCCCCCCCTGACCGATGCCCGCAGTGGCCTGCAGGTGTTGCGGGTGCTGCAAGCAGCACAACGCTCGCTGATTACCCATGGTCAGACGATTTTATTGCCAATGGAAGGCTAATCCCGATGACACGTCCTTATTTTGCCCATGAATCCGCGTACATTGACGAGCCCTGTGAAATTGGTGCAGGTACCAAGATTTGGCATTTTTGCCACGTCTCTGCCGGGGCCCAGCTTGGCGAAGGCTGCAATTTGGGCCAAAACGTCTTTATTGCCTCAGGCGTGGTGCTGGGCAACCGCGTCAAAATTCAAAACAATGTCTCTGTCTATACAGGCACCACAATTGAGGACGAGGTCTTTTTGGGGCCCTCCTGCGTGTTGACCAACGTCACCAATCCCCGCTCCCAGGTCAATCGCCAAAAGCTCTACGAAACCACCCTGCTCAAACGGGGTTGCAGCATTGGCGCCAATGCCACAATCGTCTGTGGTGTCGAAATTGGCCGCTATGCCTTTGTTGGGGCGGGCGCGGTAGTGGCT
>CAZRFI010000010.1:0-36067 GCA_964598905.1 uncultured Candidatus Sericytochromatia bacterium
GCATTGGTCAAAGTAAAATCCAGAGCTTTGTTTTGAACAGGTTTGACCACTTCAGAACCCGCAGGCTTGAGCGCTTGCTGGGGCGCACTCAAAACAGAGGTGGCACCCATCAACGTCACAGCGCCCGCAATCAGAACAACACGCAGACCAAATAATGAATTTTTCATATAAGAATTACCTTCCGTCAAATAAAATAAGTAAAAAAGAAGCCGATAAACAAAGCCTGAAACTTTATTTTCGATGAGGATAGACAACATAACATTTATTCGACAGGCTGTTAAGCTGGATGAATGGGCATGTTTAGAAAAATAACGGAGATTTAATCTTTGCAAAAAAACCCAATAAAGATCCCTTGCTGGGCCCGAATCGGCGCTTACAGGCCGCAAAGTCAGCCCTTGCTCTTACACCGGCTTTGTTGGGAGTGTTAGAATAAACAAGAATACGCGCAGACAGGTCACTTTCAGTGTTTGATACCCAATTACCCGTAGCCAGAGCCATTTTGGTGGGCGTCCAATTGCCGGACACCCCCGACTGGGAACTTGACTATTCACTTGATGAACTGGCCTCGTTGGCAGATACTGCAGGCATTCAGACCCTGGGCACTTGCACCCAAGGACGCCAACATCCTGATTCAGCCACGTATATTGGCAAGGGCAAAGTACAAGAGGTATTGCTGCTGGTCGAAGCAGAAAGCGCGGATGTGGTCATTTTTGACTGTGAACTCTCACCTTCGCAAATGAGCAATTTGGAAAAACAACTCAATGTGCGTGTGATGGATCGCGGCGATGTGATTCTGATGATCTTTTCCGAAAGAGCCCAAACCCGCGAAGCCAAATTGCAGGTTGAATTGGCACGCATGAAATATTTTCTGCCGCGGCTCAAGCGGCAATGGACCCACTTGGAGCGCCAAGTCGGAGGTGTGGGCGTGCGCGCCGGGATGGGCGAAAAGCAAATCGAAATTGACCGCCGTTTGGTGCGCAAAAAAATCGACCGCTATGAAAACGACCTGAAAGAAATTGAAAAACAGCGCAAATTGCGCAAGAGCAAGCGTCGCGAGTCCTTCAGCATGGCCCTGATTGGCTATACCAATGTGGGCAAATCGACCTTGTTTAACCGTTTAACCGAAGCCGGTGTCTTGGTCGAAAACCGCCTCTTTGCCACCCTCGACTCGACCGTGCGCAAAATTGAAATTGGGGCCCATGAATTTTTGCTGACCGATACCGTGGGTTTTATCCGCAAATTGCCCCACCATTTGGTGGCCTCGTTTCGCAGCACCCTCGAAGAGGCCTGTGATGTCGATGTCTTGATTCATGTTGTGGACGTCACTTCGCCGGTTTTGGGCGAGCAAATGGCCGCAGTCAACGAGGTCTTAAAACAGCTCGAAATTGAAGACAAACCGATCATTTATGCCCTCAACAAAGCCGACCTCTTGCCCCCCGGAGAAGAGCTGGATGTCTGGAAACACATTCCCCCAGAGGCCCCCTGTGTCACGATTTCGGCCCATACCGGTGAAAATGTAGACCTGCTCAAAGAATTGGCGCTTGAAACCTTTTCCGAACAATTCCGCGAAAGTACCTTTGTGCTGAACCTGAGCCAATCGGCTTGGGTCGCTCAGCTCTACGCGATCAGCACTATTTTAAGCGAAGAATATCTCGACGGAAACCGGGTCAAACTGCGCTGCCGGGCCCCTGCCAAAGATCTTGAACGCTTCCGCAAAAATTGGAAAGCCGCTGTGGGCGACGAAAGCCTGTTTTAAACCCGATTACCTGCGCTGAGGTCACGCGAAAAGCCGATGAACAATGACATTGCAGCCCTGATCACACAATCCCTGGTTTGGGTCTCTTTGATCTACCTGATGGCCCGGCACAGCCTCTCTTTGGCAGCCTGTTTGATCTCCTTTCGCGCCCTGCAGAACTATGCCCGCAAACTCAAGTCTGTGGATATTGAATCACTCTTAAAAGCCGCAGGCGCCCCCCCCCTGAGCATTTTGGTGCCAGTTTACAATGCCTCGGGAGAGGGTGTGAGCTGTCTCAAACACCTGTTGCAATTGCGTTATCCCGAACTGGATCTGATTATGATCAACGATGGCTCCACTGACAATACCCTGGAATTGCTGAAAGAGATCTTTCAATTGCACCCGATGTCGCGGTTCCCCGTTTCAGAGCTGCCCAGCCGCCCGATCAACGCTGTCTACCAGAGCCAAATTCATCCGCGCCTCTGGGTGATCGACAAAGAGCGCGGCGGGAATGCCGATGCCCTCAATGCGGGTTTAAACTTTTGTCAGACCCCGCTCTTTTGCACCACTTACGTGACGATGATCTTGGAGCGCAACGCCCTCTTGCGGGCCCTGCGCCCGTTTTTGGAAAATTCAGCTACGGTGGCTGTAAGTGGCATTGTGCGGGTGCGAAACGGCTGTTCGCTCGAAAACGGGGAGATCACCACGGTCAAAATGCCAGAAGAGCGTTTGGTACAATTGCAAATTTTAGAACATTTGCGCTTTTTTCTCGTGAGTTATATGGCGGGCAGCGCCCTGCGGGGGCTCCTGCTGATTTCAGGGGCCTTCGCCGTTTTTAGGCGCGCGATGGTGGTCGAAGCCGGGGGCTACGATGCCCGCTACCAGGCTGAGACCCCTGAGCTGATCTTGCGTTTGCACCGTTTTTGCCAAGAAGCCAATCGCCCTTATCACATTGATTTTATTCCCGATCCAGTGGCCTGGCACGAATGTCCCAGTGAGATGGCCGAGGTGCGCTCCCAACACATGAAATGGCAAAAAGGCGTGACAGAAGCGCTTTTGCATCACCGCTCGATGTTGTGGAAAAAAGGCACAGGGCGAATTGGCTGGTTTCTCTATCCGCTGTTTATGTTGACCGAAATCTGGGGACCCGTGCTGGAAGTCCTGGGCTATATCTTGGTGATTGCCGGTGGGATTTTGGGCTGGGTACCACCACTCTTAATTCTGGCTTTTGCCCTGGCAGCCTTTGTCATGGGCAGCACCTCTGCGACCCTGGCTGTGGCCCTGGGAGAGCTCACCCCCCGGCGCTATTCCGAAGAAGATCTGCGCCAATTGACGCGCACAGCCTGGCTCGAAAACCTGGGCTACCAACAATTGCGCACACTCTGGCGGCTGCAGGCCACCTGGAAGGCCCTGCGCAAAGACAAAAAAGGCCAAGTTCCGGTTTCGCTCGAGTTTTAGAAGACCTTAGACCATCATGCGCCGAGCCAAAGCCATGGCAAGCCGCTCTTGCATTTGATTCTGCTGAACCTTGGATAGTTCTGGGTATTCTTGCAGCTCGTTATAGACCTTGCTGAGAAACTCCAGGCTCTCAATGCTGTCGAGACCGCCGAGGGTTTCAATAATTTCCAAGCGTTCGTCCCAGCTGGCGCGGGGATAGTACTGCATCAAAATGGGCACCGATTCGGGATTGGCAAAACTCTTGAGGGCGCGAATCAGGGCCAAGGAATCGGGGAAATTGCCCATCATCAAACAGCTCAGGGTCTGATAAAAGAATTGGTAATCCCTGAATTTTTCCAACTCCGTGGCCATGGCGTAACGCACAGCAGAAGAGGTAGCCGGGTCAAAGAAAAGGTGGATCACCAAGGCCTGAACTTCTTGGGAGTCGTGTTTTTTGAGCTGCAAAAACAGCCTGCCCACATGGGGCGCAAAAGCAGGATCTTTGACCGATTGTTCGACAAACTCAAGTGAGTTAAACTCTCCGAGCATCTGGCCAGCCAGTTCCGAGCGGGGGTGTTCAGCCAGATCCAATTCATGTAAAACCCGGTGATGGCCAGTGGTTTTGAGCGATTGGGCGGCTTCCATTGCCACCCAAGGCGAGGGGTCATCAAGGGCCTGGCGAAAGGTTGAGTGGTCGGCATTGCTCAAAATCCCCAAGGCGCGAATGGCATGCAAACGCACAGGGAAAAAGGGTGAGTTGTAGCGCTGGCGAATCAGCGGGATATGTTCACTGCCCCCCATCTGGGCCAAGAGCTGAATCGCAGCGATTTGCAAATTGATGTCTTTCTCCTGACGCAGAATCTCCACAGCCAAAGGCGTGGCCAGGGGATCCCGCAGTTCAGTCAGCGCTTTCATGGCAATCGTGCGCACCCAAGACGAGTGGTGGGTATTGCGCAAATTGGTGCGCAGCGAAGGGGCCACGGTTTTGCCCAAAGAGACCAAAAGTGAAGCCAAAACATTGGGGTTCCAGGCTTCAAAGCGCTGCAGAGCAGGCAAGAGATGCTCGGCCACAGCGGGTTCGCCCCAGGTCGCCAAGGCCCGCGCAGAGAGCAAAGCCACCAGGGGCGATTTGTCCTCCAGGGCTTTCATAAAGACGGGCAGGTATTGTTGTTCACCCAAAACAGCCAAGGTATGAACGGCCCGGGCCCGTTGCTCGCGATCCCCCGTGGCAACCCGCTCAGACAAGACCTTTAAATAGGGCGCGGCTAAATCGCGGTAGATACTGGTCTGTTGTGCAGGGGCGGCGACAGCCCGGCGCATAATTAAATCGACAAAATAGAGCTCTTCATCGGGCTTTACCAGTGGGCGAATCACATCCGGTACCCGGCGGCCTTTGGCTATATCTTCCAGCAGGGGCTCCCAACGGCTCTCCAACTCACCCCAAAAATGGGCCTTGTGCAAATTGCGACTGCGCAAGCGAAAAGTCAGCCTGGATGCGGCCATGGTAAAAAATAGAAAAGACAGGCCGTAAACAGAAACGGCAATCAGGAGCAGCGTGTATCCAGAAAAATGCGTGAAAATGCGTCTCTACCTCGCTGCATAGATCATAACCATTCGCCCCACATGGCACAAGCCAAAAATAGAGCATTCCCCAAAAAGAGCCAAAAAAGTGGCTTGAGCCATGTGGAAACAGCCCGTCTCAAACCCCAAGCCAAGCCCAGGGCAAGCAGTGCTGAACTTAGCCCAGCGCGTAACACAAAGCCCCAACCCGATCCTCCCCACCCGATCCGCGCATTTGGCCAAACACTGGCCCCACTGACCTGAATCAGAAAGAGATACAGGGCGATGGTCAGAGCTGCCAGCACGAAATGTTTCAAACGCTTCGCCTTTCTCTCAACATGCCTCAGATACAACCAGTATAATGCAAGAACAGGTTGAAACAGGAGAAGAAAAGTTTGCTCAAACAAAGTATGCGCCTGGGTTTTTTCAGCTTATTATTTTGTTTTTGTTTGGTTCTTCCTGTTCAGGCTGGGCGCTTCAGTTTATTGCACACAGCAGGCGTCAAAGGACTGGCTTCCAATTATCATTACCAAATTCAACAGCCTTACCAATTGATTCACGAATATGCAAGGCAAAACCCAGATGCCATTCGGAGCTTGCGCACCCAAGGTGCTTCAATCTATTTTTACCATCAGGGCCATTATGTCTGGGGTCCTGGCTTGGGCATTGAGCGCTTTCAGCAATTTTTGAGCCAGCTTTCAAGCCAAAAACCCACAGACCAAAGATCACTCACTCTCCTGGACAATAGCGACAGTATTGTATTGGAGCCGAATTCTGCCCACGACTTGCTGAGCAAACTGAGGCCCTTGATCAAACAAAATCCAGGTTCAGAGCTGATGGGCGCACAGTTAGACGTTTATCCTGGTCCGCTCTATGTTTTGCATCTGGATTCGGCGGAAGAAGCCCCCAATCCAGACCCACATGTTTGGGAAATGCTGCTGGGACTGCAATTAAATATTCTCGAAAATACCACGCCGACAGAATGGGTACTGATTGGCAAACCCAGTGGTGATGGGCCCCGCCGATTAAATCTGCTCTCAGGTCTGAAAGACCCGCAAACGCTGTTGGTCGACAGTGGCAATCTATTGGAAGGGCTGAGTTCAGTCAATACCGCCAGCCTCTCGCTGCAACGGGAAAATAGCTTAAAGGCCTTGCAAAATTTGGGCTACTTTGCCCTGAATATTGGGGCCGAAGAATTGCGCGGTGGACTGGATAATTTACTGCGAGAGCAAGAAAAATACAACTTGCCCTGGATCTCAGCCTCGCTACGCCAAAACGGCCAATATCTCTTTGCCCCCTACAAATTGGCCCAGACAGAAGATGGAAAAATCCTTGCCCTGATAGGAATTGGCAATCACAACGAATTAGAGCAATTGCAGGAAAGAGGTTTGCTCGGCGCTGGGACAGAAATTCTATCACCGGCAGCGGCTCTGAAATTGGCCCTCAAAAGCCTGGAGGAAGAATTAAAGCAGCCCGCTGATTTAATCGCTATTTTGACCAATGCCGAGGGGCCTGAACTGGAAAATTTGGCCCAAACCAGTGCGGGCGTGGCTCTGATTTTGGGAGAGACATTGGCCCCCCTGCGCCCGAGCAAACTGCAGTTAGAAAGAGTCAAAGATCCCCATCAAGCACCCTTTGTGGTGGCCAATAACCCCCAGGCGTTGGGTTTGTTGCAAGTGCAACTGGAAGCTGAGCAAATGCAGATCCAAAATGAAATTTTGCCCGTTTCGTTTGATCTCAAACCCGACCCCGTTTTTTTAAACAGTACCATGCACATTCGCCAAGAGGCCTATCGCGATGCCCTTGATGAACTTTTGCCTGATCTAAGCCGTGAAATTCTGGCAAACCCGATTTTGCTCCAGCAATTTCTCAACAGTGAAAAAACACGCCAAGCCCGCCAGCGCTTGGAAGGGCGAAATTCACTCACAGATCCCGAATTCTTGCGTTTGTATCCCCCCCGCTTGAGTTCGGAAATGTGGGGTATTTTGCTCAGTAATCTGCTCTTAAAGGCCTTTGACTGTGAAGTGGTTTTGGTTGAAAAGCTACCTGACGGTATTTATGTTCCCGGTGCTTGGCCCCGGCTTTTGGTCTACGAAATGCTCAAAGACGACGCCACCCTGGAAGGGTATCTGCTCAGTGGCTCAGACCTCGATCGGCTGCTCAAACTGCCCTTGAACCATGCCATCCAAGGTGGCACCAGTGCCGACAAAAGCAAGGTTTGGAACCGCCCCCGGCAAAAAAACGCATACTACCGGACCCTGATCAGCAGCAGCCTGGCCCAAAGCACAGAATTGGCTCCGCTGCTCAAAGGGCAGCGGAAACGCGAAGAACTGCGCAATCCTTTTGCGCCACAAAACCCGCCAGAGCGGTTGTATTTACGCAATATCTTGCTCAGTTTTTTGGAACAGACCAAAGCCTCTGGCCAACTCAAAGAAACCCTCTTGAGCTATTTAGAGCCCCAATGGCATCAAAAACAGCCACTCTGGAGCTTACAGATCAGCGACTTACAGCTCAACTTAAGTGGCTACAATGCCCTGAACAATCAAAGCTATACAGCCGTCCGAGAAACACGCGTGACCTCTCCCAACAGCTTTACCTATGGGGGGCGCAGCAAAATATCCCTGATTTATGACAATGCCAACCTGAGTTGGACCCAATCGCTGCAAGCAAAATACGAAGGCCTCTCGCTTTTAGACGAAAGCAGCAAGCAGACCAAACTCACCGAAAACCAGGACGATCTCTTATTTTCAAGTGAGTTGCAATTGCAGCTCTTTGAATTTCCGTTCGGAGGCAAAGAACTGCAATTAATTCCCTATCTTGAAGGCACCTATGATACGGAGTTTTCACCCACACTTCAGCCAAATACCGGCCAGCCCAACCCCCTCCAGGCTGAGTTAAGTGGCATTGCGGGTCTGACGATTCCCCCTGGGCCCATGCTCAAAGCCTTTAAAACCGGTCTGGCCCTGCGCAGGGATTTTAATGTGCCCAATAATTTGGAGTTGGGTCTGCAATTCAAGCTCGACCACGAACTGCCGCTGACAGCGGAATTAAAATGGACCAACAGTCTTGATCTCAAATATTATCTGCCCAGCGTCAACGACAATGCCTCCAGTTTGGGACTGATCAGCCAATGGGTCTCAGCCTTAAAAGTCTCCCTGACTGACAACCTGAGTTTGCGTTTTTTTGCAGATGCCTATCTTTTTCAGGGCAAATTGCCCTCTACCTCCGAACTCGGATCCAGTATTATTCTAGGAGTAGGTTTGGCTTACGATCGACTTTGGAAACCCTTTTACGAGCCCATATGAACAATCAAATCTGGATCACTTTACAAAACCAATTAAAAGGCCAATTGCCCATCCATTTACTGGAATGGACGGGGTTTGCAGATTTCCAGCAATTGCTGAGAGAATTACAGGCCCTGTTGCATCAGACTCTCGCACAAGAGATCGATACCCTGCTTTTTGTGGAGGGCGAACAGAAACAGGTTTGGGGCTTAAAAATGACACAGGGCCCCGATCTGGTCATTCATTTTTATCCTCCTGAACGCAGCAGGGAGACATTGACAACCCTCTTACAAATCCAAAAATTGGCCCACGCCCAAAAATTTCAAGCGCCGCAAACGTTCTTGCCACCGCACGCGCTCGGACAATGCCAGATCAGCGTTCAACTCTGTTTGCTCGGCAGCCGCAAACCCCATCCCCATCAGAGTGGAGATATCCAACTGATGGCTCAGACATTGGCCCGTCTGCATCAGGTAACCTGTACCTTGCACGCCTTACCCGCTCTGCAACACACACAGACACCTTGCCAAACCCGTTTATTTTCAGAGCCCAAAGAGCGGCGCTCAGAAACAGAATGGCTGGGCGTATTAACCCATTCCCTGCTGCGGCGCTTGCGCCAAGCGACCGGTCGCTTGGTTTTGAGCCCCTTGTATTGGACCCCCTCCCAAATTCAAATCAAACACCAAGAACTTGCAGCTGTTTATAGCTGGAGCAAATTGGTTTTACAACCGGAACTGTGGGCTTTGGGGAGAGCCATGGCAAGCTTGGGCTTTTTAAGTCAAACCGAGCCAGGACAACCAGCTTCAACGATTGAAATGCAACGGTTTTTAGCCGCCTTTTGTGAGGTTCGGGGGGTACCCTTTCTGACCTCTGAATTGCGTTATTTGGAAGCCAGTCTGACCTGGTCGATGGCAGAAATTGCCCTCAAAGAACAACAACGCGATCCCCACAACCACCATTGGGAAGGCAGTTACCGCGAAGCGCTAACCAAACACGCGCACCCCTATTACCTCTCCCTGCTTTAAGTCTGAGCCAAAGAATTAGCGCAAAAGCACCACAGCAACCGCGTCTTTAGAGAGAAAACCCTTTAAACGGTGGTAGCGGGCTTTTTCCAAGCGATCTGTGTCGGCGTGGCTGAAGAAGAGTGGTTCCACCCGTTCGAAGGAGTGCATTAAATTAAAGCTGAGCGTGACATCTTGCTCCCCTCCGCGGTTGATCATGCCCACCAATAAATGTCCTTCACTCGTTTGGCGCAAGATTACCTCTACTTGGGGCACCCCTTCAACCAGGGGCGTGACGCCGGTCTCTTTGAGCAAATGGCCAAAGAAGCGCAGCACCGAGGCCTTTTTTTCAGGTTCAATCGTGTAATAACCGGGCGTATCAAAGAACAAACCGGGCAAGGTGCCCAAGAAATAGACGCGTCCCCGCCCCAAGCGTTTGCTATAACCCACCGTTGCTCCCTCCGGCTGGCGCAGAACAGGGGTGATCCCCCCTCCCTGCCAAAAGCTTGCAAAGCGACTGGCCCAAAAGGGTTCAGCCCGTTCGGTTTCTATCCAAGCACCTGATTTGCCGACATATTTGGAAAATTCCACAAAGGGATGCATCATGTCCAAGGTATGCAAAGAGAGTTTGTGGGAAATACTGCGACGCATCATTTGGTAATCCATCATATCCAGCGCCACCTGGGAGAGCACTGCATTGGTGCCATATTGCACCTTATTGGCATTGCCATAAGGTTTGGCTGGGAAAAGGGGATTGGGGGCGTAAGGCTCCCCATGTAAATCAGTGACCACAGGCGTGCCAAAAGAAACGAGAGTGCCGCCATTTTCAACAAAATAGACCAGCTTTTGATAGGACTCCCGATCCATCAAATTGGTCGAGGCCAAAAACAAAACCTGAAGCTGTTCCAATTCCTGCAAGCTGATTTTTTCCAGGTCATAGACCAGGGGATTGCAACCACATTCCAACAGCACCCCATGCATTGCCGTCAGCCCAGAAAAATGGCTCAGGGCATTGTCCATCAGATCCAGAGCGCTCCAGACATTGATGTTGGATTTGAGAAAGTCCCATCCCTGAGGAATGTATTTAACCAGACCGACGGGGCTATGCAGCGGCTCACTCTGGGCCAAGAGCGCGCCATGATCGCCGACAAATTCGCCTATTTGTTTGAGATAGGCATAGCTGTCGACAGCCTCTCCGGCTATATTTAAGGGCGATTGAAAAACCCAAGGCACACCATCACTTTCAACACAATCATGTAAGAGATACCAGTTTAAAATGCGCATGCCCCGCAAAAGTGCCACCATGCCATTTTGCAACAGGGCCTCTTTGCGCACCTTAACACGGGGGTCAAACCAACCGGCCCCCACCTCCACGCCCATCAAGAGTTGGTCAGGATTGAGATTGCGGTAATATTCGGGTGCAAACGAAATCCCAAAAGGCACATCGTGAGTGGCATCGGGATCGGTCGTAAATTTGCTGTAGATATCATAGCCCGTTAGCGCCACCCGCGTTTTTTTGGGGCTGTTATTGGGCCATTGACAGAGATAGGGATCGTTGAGATAGAGCAGACCGGGCACAGAGAGACCTTTGAGATAATCCTTTAAAGTGCCCAGGTATTGCACAATATAGTCTTCGATAAAGGCCGCCCATTGCCGAAAAGGCACCGGAGCATACGCGCTTTTGCGCGGGGGCTCAATCGCTTCAAAGGTCTCATAATCGGTATGCCAAATGCGGTTGAGATGGGCCAGCGAGGGATATTGCTGGCGCAGCCAGTGATGATACGCCAAGACTGTATGGGGGTTAAAATCGCCGGAATAAGTGACCCCCCCATATTGCGGCAGCCCCGTTTCATTGTCGAGCTGACAGGCCACAATCCGCCCACTTTCAAAGCGCGGACGAAGATAATCGATCACGGTCTTGAGCCATTGCTGGGTGTATTTGAGGAAAAGGGGGTGATTGAGGGCGACCTCGTTGCTGAGTTGCCCCGTTTCGTAAACCATTAGAATTTCAGGGTGTTTTTTGCGCAGCCAATCGGGAATACCGAAGCCCTGATACTCGCCATAGACATACGGCCCTGGGCGAACGATGAGAGCCAAGTCATGGCTCTCTACCAGCTGCAAAAAATGCGCCAAATTGCGCTCGGGTGCCGTCTGGCCTTCAAAATCGTAGTTCCCCTCTTCATATTCATGCCAGATCCAGGGAATATAACAGGAAATAAAATTGATCCGTGCATCCGCCAATTGTTGCAAACTGGGTTCCCACAGCTCAGCGGGAATGCGAAAGTACTGAAACTCACCGCCATAGAGAACTCCCGGCTGTCCGGCAATTGTAAGCGCTTGGGAAGACAGAGAGATCTCCACGTTTATTCCTTGAGCAAGAGCACAGAAGCTGAGGCGTATTCAGGCAGGTGCATCACACCTTTGCTATAACTTTCGCGGGTGGGAAAGATCCCCGCCAAATAGTCCAATTGGTAGAGATTGGGTATAAAAGCGCCGCCAGTGTCGGCCAAAACCGCCAAACGCAAGATGGTTTTGCCCTGCAACGGATAGCGCAAAGCGAATAATTTGCCCAGGCCCAGATTGTAAACGTCTCCAGCGACGGTGACAGCAGGCTGAACGATGATCTTTTCGTCTTTGCCATAGCCCTGAATACCTGCCACCTCTTTAAAATACCAATAGCGCTTTTGTTGCCGAGGCTCTTTAATGCGCCGATCATAGGCAATGCCATTGTTGCGGTGCACGTTAAACATGCGGGCTTGACCACCGGGCATTTTAACCATCAATGAACCTTGCATCAGGGCGTCTTCAAGTCCCTGACGATTGACCCAGACCAGGGGCTTTACCTTGTGTTGGGCCAGGACCCCCTCGACAACCTGCTGTTTGGTATAGCGGTAGCGAATCAGCTTGGCTTTTTCTTTTTCGGCCTGATCGGCACTCAAAGCAGCTTCTTCTTCGGGCAGAGCATAAAGCGCACAGGTATGCGTGGCAGTTTGAACCGGACTGCCCTGGGCCTCAAAGACAACATATTTGGTCAGGCGAATGCGCTCATCATTCACCTGCACCTTGTGCGCCGCTGCCGCGGCACGATCTGAGCGCCACTGAAAAAAGCGAAAGTGCTGCTCTAAAAAGGCGGGATTGCTCAAACGAAAAGGCCGTTTTGCCGCTTGATCTTCGTCGACTGTTTTGGCCACAAAGGCCAAAGTGGCTTTGACCTGCGCCAAAGAGACACCCAAACCACCAAATATCCCCGCATTCACGGCTTCGGCATCATCTTGGCCATGTTTATTCAGGTAAGCCAAGGTACTGCGCGCCACACCCGCCAATTTGACTGGATCGGTTTCGAGTTTGACCCCAGTCAGACCGGGCTGGGTCAGTTTAAAATACTGCTCAGGCGCAACCTGGCTGACCACCTGCCGAGCCTCGTTTTTAAGCGGGAATAAGGCGGGTGCAGCCCAAGCTCCTGCCGCCAGGCCCAGCGCCAAAGTGATCAAAACCCCGTTCCGAAGTAGTTGCGCACGAAAAGCAGACATAGATTTTTCTCGCAGATCTTTTTTTTCAGTATAACGCGAAGCAAGAGGAGGGCAGAAACCCACCCTCCCCAAGTGAGGACGTTGGCAAACAGAACTACCTGAGAAAATTAAGCCTCGGCAATCTGCATTTTCACGCCCCGCAGGGCCAATTCCTCCAAGAAAATACCAGAAGGAACGGACTTCTCCAGTGGGATCGCCCCTTTTTCGGTTTGGCCTCGGGCCATCATGATCGCCACAATTGAGGCCGGGAAACCTGTCATGCGCGACATGGAGTTAAAACCCGTGGCATCGTCAAAGAAATCGACGATGGTGTACTCCAAAGTTTTGGCTTGACCGTCTTTGAGACCTTTGCAGGTCGCCCGCAAAACCACCAGATCTTTTTCGCCCGGAAAATTGAGTTTTTCCAAGGCCAAGGTATGAAAGAGATGGCGGGGAATCACGGCTTGTCCATCAACCTGAACAGGCTCAAGTTCCAGCAGACCCAGATCGCGCATCAATCTCATTTTGTCGTAATGGCCTTTGTAGCGGATCGTTTTGTATTCAAAGGTCTTGACCTGGCCTTCATAGGTCCAGGGACAAGTCGAGGTGCCCCCAGAGGTTGTAAAAGCTTCACATTCGCCCAGAGGGGCTGGCAATTGCAGGGTTTCGAGTTCCGAAAAGGTACTGACCTTGTCAATTTTCCCCTCTCGCAAAACCACTGCCTGACCAAAATATTCGTTGGTCAGACCTTCGACACTAAAGACCAGCATATAGTCCAGCGGCGGTTGGGGATTTTGTGGCAGTCCACCGCAGCGCACCTGGACTTCGTCGCAGCTGTCAAGTTGGCTGATGCCATGGGCAGCCAGGGTATTGCCCAAACCCGGAGCCAAACCGCAATCGGGAATCACCGAAACACCCGCTGCCAGTGCTTTTTCATGTAATTCCAACTCCTGAAAGACCACATCGGTATTGCCACCCAGATCGCAAAAATGGGTTTTGGCCTCCACCGCACAGGCTGCAATCTGGGGATTGAGGAAATAGGGTACTGCGCTCAGACAGCTGTCTGCGGGTTTAAGCACTTCCAACAATTCCTCGCGGTTGCGCACGTCGACGGTGCCTGGCTCCACCACTTTTTTCTCCAGCAACCCATTGATATGGGTCGCTGATTTTTGGGCCTGTTCCAGGCTCATATCCAGTAACAAGACCTTGTCTGCATCTCCAAATTTGGCCATATCATAGGCAATCGTGGTGCCCTGAATGCCGGCCCCCAAAACAACGTAGGTATATCCCATAAAGGTCTCCTTGTGGTGTATGATTTCCATGTATTGTACCAAGCTCTCAAGCGCAATCGGCGAGGAGGACATTCAGCATGTGGCAAAAGGTTCTAACGGTTTCAGGCTCGGCACTCTGGGGATTGGCCCTATTTTTGGCTCAACCCACTCCGCTGCAGGCTCAAACAGCTGGCTGCGGGCTTTTAAGCGAAACCCAATTGGCAGGTTTATTGCCAGAGGCCCAAGCCATTCAGCAGCTCAGCCAAGTCCCCGGACGCTGCGTGTTTGAATGGCGAAAAACCAACGCCGACGAGCTTGAGAAACAAAACCAGGAACGTCTGCGCAGCTCGATGCAACGCGGCGGAAGTCCCTACCAGCCCGTTTCGGGTTGGAGCAAGATCTCGCTGGAGATCCGCCAAAAATTTTCCACGCAAGCAGAGGCCCAAGCGGCCTTCAAACAAGAAGCAGCCGGTCAGCGCGAAGCCCGTTTTGGCAGCCCGGACGCCCTGGGAGATCAGGCTTTTGAGGTTTTAAAAAACGACAAAAGCCTGATGGCCTGGAATGGCGAAAGCAAAACCCTGCTCTTTCAATCAGGTCTTTATTTATTTGTGCTCAGCCTGGACGTGGCTGAGACGCCCGACAAAAACCGCGATCTGGCACTCAAAATCGCCCCTTTGGTCAAATTGGCACCCTGAGTGCCCCCTTCAACGCCAATTGACCAATTGGGTGCAGAGCAAATCCTGCGAGGCCCGTGCGGCATAAACGCCTGTAAAATGGTTCATCAAAAAGGAAAAGACCAGGGTTTCGTTGTTCTTGGTCTGCAAATAGCCCGAGAGGGCTGACACCCCATTGATAAAACCAGTTTTGGCCCGGATTCTGCGTTTGAGATCGGTGGAGTTGAGACGGGCATGTAAAGTGCCATCCACCCCTGAGATCGCCAGCGAAGAGACATAGTCGACCCCCACATCAAATTGGGAGTGCATATAACTCAAAATTTGCGCCAAAGACTGGGCTGTGACGCGGTTCAAGGGCGAAAGCCCAGAGCCATCCGCGATCGCAATCCCATTTTGATTGTTCAACCCCACCATCTCTTTGAGAAATTTTTCTTGGATCACTTTGGCTCCTTTGGCCGCAGTACCGGGTTCCCCCTCAAAAATGGCCCCCATGTATTTGAGCAGATTTTCGGCAATTAAATTGACACTGTGTTTGTTGAGTTCGCCGACAATATCCCGCAGCGGACGCGATTCTGTGCGGGCCAATTCATAGACACCGGGCGGGGTCTTGCTCTGTTCCACCCGGCCCGGCAGGCGCACACCCTCTTTGCGCAAGAGATTTTGAAAGACATGACCTGTGTACAGAGCCGGATTTTCGAGATTGATCGACTCCTTTTCTGGTCGGGCCTGAGGTGACACGGATCCAGAGACGGTGACACGGTTTTTGCCATTGACCATGCTGCGAGCGATCTGCAAGCGGGTGCGCCCCCCCGTATAGGTCTGGTTGACGATTTCAAAATACTGATTGGGAGGCTCCAAAGCCACCTCTGCTGGTTTACCGGGAATTCCGGGCCGAACCCAGACATCCACCGTGTTGCGATTTAATGATAGCGCGCTGATCTGCGCACTATAAGCCGAAGCACCGTAGGTCTTTTTCCAGCCCCGTCCTTCGCGCAAGGGGTCAAAAAAAGTATCGTCGACAATCAATTTGCCTTTGATCTCCTGAATCCCGCTATAGCGGATCTCCGAAGCCAATTGGGTCAAACCATCATCAGTCAGCTCAGGATCCCCGAGCCCCTTGAGGTAAAGATTGCCATTGAGCGTATTGCCCTGGATCCGACCATCGGTATAAACCAGGGTTTTAAAGCGAAATTCGGGTTTAAGCAGCGCAAGCGCTGCTGCAGAGGTCACCAATTTCATGTTAGAAGCTGGCATCAGAGGCGTATTGGCATTGTGCGAAACCAAGGATTTGCCCGTCTTGAGCGAGGTCACCTGAATACCCGTATGCGCGGCAGAAAGGCCTGGTTGCATCCACTGCACAGCTGCAGTGGTCTGGCCCGGGGAGCGGGCTGAGGCCGGAAAAACAAGGAGAGGAAAGACCCCCAACAAGGGAATCAAAAATCTCCGTAACTTAAAGAAATGTAACACAATCCCTCCGAACACAGGATAAGCTTGTTAAAATTATATTTTAAATTCATCATAATGCTCACAACTGTGATGAACCCACGTTGTTAATCCAAAGATCTTGTCGTATTATGTATAAGACGAGTTCCTGATGAGAATGAGGTAGTTCCTATTTTGACTAATAATCCTTTGCAATCACTCCGTTTTGTAAAGTCACGGCCCCTCACCGGTGATGATCTGAAGGCGTTGTATTATATTCACGACAAGGTCGCTCAGACCCTGACAGAGATTCTGTCCGCTGAGCCGACTTCTGCTGCCACTTGGCAGGTTATCAGCGTAGAACAACAGAGCTTTCAACAGGTTTTGCGCAAATATCCGCGCGACTCCGTCTGGTCCTTGCTCGGTTTTGGCGAATCTTTGGTAGGTGGCGTGGCGCTTGTTATTGAAAAAGAATCTGTGATTTCGATGGTGCGTCAGGCCGGTGCCGAGATCGCCCCAGAATCCGAAAACGAGATCACAGAATTTGAATTGGGTCAGATCGACAATCGCATCCAGCAATTTTCTGAGGCCTTCTCCACAGTTTGGGGCGAACACCATCCCCTCAGCCTGCAATTGGCGACCTTCCCCAACACACCGACAATTGATGAGTTCCGCAATTTATTAATGGGGATCAACCCGGATACACCGTCCGTATTGCTCACCTTTCAGGTGACCATGATTGCCCGCGAAGTTCAGAAAGCGGCATTGGTTTTCCCCCAGCCTTATCTGGCACCTTTGTATCACGCCCTACAGAGCGTCTTAGAAGGCACCAATGAAGAGGCTG
The DNA here is from genome assembly GCA_964598905.1 of uncultured Candidatus Sericytochromatia bacterium. GTDB lineage: Bacteria > Cyanobacteriota > Sericytochromatia > UBA7694 > UBA7694. Next base: position 16,735 of record CAZRFI010000010.1, read on the forward strand.
ATTTTGAACAAGTTCAAGAGCGTATTTCCATGGTCGATGATGTCACCACGCCTGTGATCGTGGAATTGGGCAAAACCCGTATGAGTTTTGCCGATATCCAAACCATGGAATTCAATGACTTTATTGTCCTTGACCAGACCATTGACAAGCCTTTGACTGTCAAAGTGGGCAAGGATACCCTCATGAAAGGCATGCCTGGCACCACATCTGATGGACGTCATCTTGCCGTGCAGATTATGGAGTCATGAGAACCAAAATGTCTGTAGAGAGAGATAGAGTTTGACTATGTACCAGCAAGATCCTTTGTTTGATGAATTGCTGCGCAAGCCGATGATGATGGCTTCGCAGAATGATGATTATGATGAAGACGAAGACGAAGAGGAAGAAGACCTTTTCGGCGATGACATCATGGCCGCTCTGCAGGCTGAAAAAGATGCGGAATCGGCTGAAGCAGAAGCGTATGCCGCTTCTTTGCTTGGTGGAGAAGAAGATGCGACAGAAGCAGCCCCTGCTGAACCGGCCGCACCACCTCCCCCCCCAAAAGAATATACTTTGCCGGGAATTTGGCGTCACCCTTGGGGCTATCGCCTGATCACCCTGTTTGGCTTTGTGCCATTGGCCTTGCTAGCGGCATTTACCGTCATTCAAAAAAGTCTCAGCTTGCCCATGACTTTGTTCATGGTGGTTTTTGTGGTTGGCTTGGGTTTCTCCATTCACCACATGCTCTATCTCAACGCCAACAAATACACCTTTACCGTCAGTTTTGACAACGTTCGCGGCTTTTTCCGCTGGTCGGAAGTCTTGGTGATTTCTGCTGTGCTCTTGGGTGTGTCCTTCTTAAATCTGGGCAATCTGGCCAAAGGCAAACCCCTGACACTTTCAGGCAAGCCCGTAGCCACTGCTGCCCACACCTCTGAAAACGAAGAAGAGGTCGTTTATTCCTCTTTTAAACAAGCCAAAAACACCAGCACTGCCAGCAGCGAAAGCAAACCCGCAGTCGCAGGGGGTGCCGTTGGCATCAGCGGTGTCAAAGAAAAAGTCGGCGATAAATACAACAAAGCCTTAAAAGGTGGCGTGGCTGGTTCTGCAGCCGGTTTAATCGGTAGCCAAGAATTGCCCGATGAAACATTGCCCCCCTCCGAAACCGCTCCTCTGCGTGGCACAGGCAGTCCTGTTTTAGACATGCTATTTATGGGCGGGTCTCTCGCTGCCGCTTTTGGCTATGCCTTTGTCTTGGCAATTGCTGGCGCCATCTTTGGCCTGATGCGCAAATTTGAAACCCCGTTTTCACGTAAATATGTTGAAACCATTCACGTGGACACGGCCAAAGTCACCCGCATTGACGAGCCCGAAGCAGCCCCAGCCATGGGAGTCCTGAATATTGTCGCTCGCATGACCATTGGAGCCAGCTTTGGTGCCACCTTGGGATTCATCCTCGGGTTCATCAGCATCCTTTTACTGAACCTGTTTTTCGGCAAAGAAGTAGCCAACCCTGCGGTTGCGCCTCTCTTGTCGAGCTTGGGTCTGGCACCCAGCGCTGACTTGGCATTTACCCACGCGGTCACTTTGGGTGGTCTGATGATTCCCTTTGTGATTCTGGTGGTTGGCAAAATGTCTCCCCAGGGCCTGTCGGTCAGCGATGAGCTGATTCGCACCCATTATCGTCATGAGCCCCAAGGCCGTGTCATTCCTGCGGACCAAGCCGGTGGTGCCTTTGCCAATCCCGCGATCATCAGCTTTGATGGCAGCGGCATGATGCCTGATGCACTGGAAGCCGAGCTGGAAACCAGCAAGCTCATGGAAGAATTGTCCATGGACGAAGACAATCTGGCCTCTGAAATCATTGATGAATTTGGCCGTGACTTTGAAAGCGTCTTTGGCATCGACACCCGTGAACTTCTGGCTCCCCACACCAGCCGTCACATTGTCGATAAAAAATTGCTCTCCTCTGCATTGGATGAGTCCTTCGGAGAACTGGGCAATGTACCTGTTGAGATCAGCGCAGAATTGGGCCAGGCCACCCTGGATCTGGTCGAGTGGCTGAATCTGAAAGAGGGCACACTGGTTCTGCTGAACAAGCCAGCCAATGAAGAAATTGATATCCTGTTTAATGGGGTTCGTAAAGGCAAAGGGAAGCTGCTCGTCACTGACAGCAACCTGTCTGTAAAGGTTTCAACAACCTATTTTGGTGGTAATAATGGCCACCAATTGCAAAATCTGACTGTTTAATATTCGAGGAGGCATTTCATCCGTGGCAGAAACGAAAGCGCAAAATAAACCGACGCGCAAAATGACGGTAAGTCCCGTCAAATTTGCACCCCTGGTCCGGGATCTGCCCACCTCTGCCGTTACCGGTGTTCTGGGTAATCTGGAACTGGTAAAAGACGTCAAAATGGACGTTACGGTGGAATTGGGAAGAACCCATCTCCCCTTGAAAGAGGTTCTTCAATTAGAAGACTCTTCAGTGATCAAATTAGAGCGTCTGGCCGGTGAACCGGTAGACTTGCTGGTAAATGGCCGTTTGATTGCCAAAGGAGAAGTTGTCGTCATTGGCAATAACTTCGGCGTCAAAATCACCCAGGTTCACAAGCCCAAAGCTTCTGAGTCCGGTGGTGATTCCAGTGCCATGGAAGGATTCGATGACGGCGGTTATTAACTAACCGCTGAACTTTTCATGGGGGAACCCTTTCAGTTTGACTATGTAGGCTATTTGCGAAATATGGTTTTCCTTATCATTTTGATGGGAATCCTGGCCTTTATCTTGGTTAAACTGAAAGGTGGCAAAGCCCAAATACCTGGGCTTCCCCTTTTAAAATTGCCCAAAATAGGCAATAATTCAAACCAACAGATTCGGATTGTCGAACGTACGCTGTTGGAGGGCAGAAAAAACCTGTATTTGATACAGGTTTTCGAAGACCAATACTGGTTAATCGGCACGACAGATACCCAGATTACCAATTTGGGGCTGGTCAAGCCCCCTTACGAGATGGGTGATGGCGCAGAGCCAGACAATCCCAAAGCCTTTGCAGAATATGTGGAAGATCATGAAACAAAAACAACTGATTAAGACTCTTGGAATAGCCTCTTTGGCTGTTTTAGCTCTGATCCTCCTTTTTTATACTTTGCCTGTCCTGGCCCAAAACGGCCCCTTGCCCACCAAACCAGTCACACCTGCCAATCCAAGCAATTTATTGGACTCCATCGACCTGCGTAAATCGATGAGTCTGGAGGAATTGGGCACTCCCTTACAACTGATCGTTTTTATGTCTTTATTGACGATCCTGCCTTTCATGTTCATCATGACCACCTCTTTTATTCGCACGATTATTGTTTTGAGCTTTTTGCGTACGGCCATGGGCACCCAAACCAATCCGCCCAACCAAGTGGTGGTGGGTATTGCCCTGTTCTTAACGCTCTACACCATGTCTCCCGTTTGGGATCGCATCAACAATGATGCGATTGTGCCTTATCTTGACAATAAAATCACCCAATCGATTGCCGTGGAGCGGGGATTGACCCCAATCAAAACCTTTATGCTCAAACACACCAGCAAACAGGAACTGGGCTTTTTCATCCGTTTGGCCAACGAACCCAAACCCCAGCGCCCCTCCGATGTGCCGCTGCACGTCGTTGTTCCGGCTTTTATGGTCAGCGAATTGACCACCGGTTTTAAGATGGGATTTGTTTTGTTCTTGCCCTTCTTGGTTATTGACTTGGTGGTTGCAAATACCTTGCTGGCCTTGGGGATGATGATGTTGTCACCCGTCACCATTTCCTTGCCATTTAAGATTCTGGTCTTTACCTTGGCCGATGGTTGGTTCTTGATCCTCCAGGCCATTGTCATGAGTTTCCGAATATGAGGGGGGATTAACCAGCATGTCTCAAAATCTCATTCTCACCCTGGGTACCCAAGCGATCATGATGATCGTCTTGATGTCTCTGCCCCTGATTTTAACAGCCATGCTCGTGGGTTTGACGGTAAGTATTTTGCAAGCCGTAACACAGATTCAAGAGCAAACCTTGAGCTTTGTACCCAAAACCATTTGTGTTTTCAGCATGCTCATTTTGATCAGTCCTTGGCATATGTCTACTATTGGTGAATATCTCAAACATTTGCTGATCAATCTGCCCACCTACCTGAGCCGGTAGGCCAGAAAACCCTATGGAATACATTGTCTTCGCCCTGGAGAAGCATGTACCCATTTTCATGTTGGTGGTGGCCCGCACCCTCGCATTGACCTTGCAGACCCCTTATTTGGGCTCCGCAACTGTTCCGGGAATGGTCAGAGTGAGTATTTGCCTCTCACTCTCGTTCTTCTATCTGCTGGGCACCCCCAATCTGCCCGCTGAAATTCCCACCAGCTTTTTGCCTTATATGCTGCTGATGATTCGGGAGTTTTTGGTGGGTGTGCTGTTTGGTTTCTGCGCCAATATTATTTTGGTGGCCATTCAAGCAGGGGGCGAAATTATTGACGTGCAAATTGGCTTGAGCATGGTGATGCAATTCAACCCCCAAACCAAACAACAGAGTACCGTCATTGGTAAGTTTATGTACCAATTGGGCACGATTGTGTTGATCAGCTCTTATTCTCACCTCTTCCTGCTCAAGGCTTATTTTAAAACCTTCGAGATCCTGCCAATTGGCACCTTTGACTTTGGCACGGGGTTGGCACTCAAAGGGATCATCGACATCACTTCGCAAATTTTTGTGGTAGGGGCTCAAATCGCTTTGCCGATTATCGTGGTCGTTTTTGTTGTGGACTTTGGTTTGGGTATGATGAACCGGGTCGCCCCCCAGATCAATATTTTGGAACTCAACTTTGCCATGAAACCCACCACAGGCATGTTGCTGATTGTTGTGATTTTTGCGACTCTCATATCCGTCTTGCATGATTTTTCCTACCGCATGTCGGTCAATGCCCAAGGCTCGATTACGGCTGTGGCTGAAGGCATTCGCTGGAAACAAATGAACCAGAACAACAAACACAAAGCCCTATTGGAAAAAGAAGGGGTTCCCCCTGGTTTCCCAATCTTCAGACCCCCTGGATTCGAATAAGGGTCCAACTGCAATATTTAAACCGATGAGAGAGAATTGATAAGACTGTGGCACGTAAAAATGATTTAAAGATGAAAATCTTTGGTGTCTTATTTGGCCTGATATTTTTGGCAGGCTCTGGCTTTCAAGCCCTCAAAATGCTTGAGGTCACCCCGGAGCAGAGCTTGGCCAAAGCTGAGAGCCTGATGCTCGCAAACAAATTACCCGAAGCCCTGGCTGAAGCGGAACAAGCCGCAGCAAAAGCCCCCAAAGATGAACGTTTTTGGGTCCTCCAGGCCAATCTTCAACTCAAAATGGGCAGCCCTGAAAAGGCCTTGCCCCTGTTTGAAAAGGCCCTCGGTATCAACCCCAACAGTGTCCTGGCCCACGAATCAATCGCCGTGATCTATGCCAATAAACGGAACTGGGTCCAGGCTGAAAAACACCTTCAAGCGGCTTTAAAAGTCGAAAACAAAAATGGCGTGGCCCACAATAATTTGGGCGTGATTTACCTCGAACAAAAACAGCCTGCAAAAGCTGAAGCCGCTTTCCAAAAAGCAATTGAAGTCGATCCACGTAACGGGGATTCTTATCGCAATCTGGGAGCACTTTATCGCCAACAGGGCAATCGGGAAAAATCTGATAAGTATTTAATGAACTACCTCAAGCTCTTCCCAAAGGCCCCAGATGCAGAAGAAATTCGGGCTGTTTTGCGCAAAAGTATGCAATCAGAAGCAACCGCCAAGCCCAAGCCACAATCCTAATCTGATTTTTTTAAGAATCTTACTCGGATCTTCAGAACTCTACCGCTAACCTGTAACAAAGCGTATTATACTGATCGCAAACCCGTGAGCAGGAACGAAAAAAAGCCTGCTCTACAAAGCAAAAAGAGGTAATACCTATGAGTACAGAAACAGCAAACAAAGGACTTGAAGGCGTCGTCGCTCTCAGTTCCTCCGTTTCTTCAATTGTCGACGGCGTTTTGACCTATCGCAGCTATGATATCGACGATCTGGCAGAAAATACCACTTTTGAAGAGGTGATTTATCTGCTTCTGAATGACGATTTGCCCACCCAGGCCCAATTGGATCAATTGAATCAGGAACTCAGTGATGCTCGTCCTGTCGATCCGGCTTTTCTTGAAGTGCTGAAACAATTTCCAATTACCCACTCACCCATGGAGCGTCTGCGCACTGGCATCTCATTATTGGGGCTGTATGACAACGAGTCGGAAGACAATTCAAAAGCCGCCAACCGCCGCAAAGCGATTCGTCTGATCGCCCAAATGCCCACCGTCATTGCCGCTCAAGAGCGAATTCGCCGGGGCAAAGCACCAGTCGAACCAAAACCCAACCTGAGCACGGCTGCCAGCTTTTTGCAAATGATGCACAATACCGATCCCGATCCTGTGGCTGTCGAAGCCCTCGACAAAGCCCTGATCTTACATGCCGACCACGAGCTGAATGCATCCACTTTTGCCGCCCGCCAAACTGTCTCCACCTTGGCAGATATCTATTCTGCAGTGACCTCCGCTGTAGGCACCCTCAAAGGTCCCCTGCACGGCGGCGCCAACGAACAGGTCATTCGCACCCTGCAAAAAATCGGTGAAGTGGGCAATGTCAAAGATTTTCTGGTTGACGCCCTCGATAATAAAGAGCGCATCATGGGCTTTGGCCACCGGGTCTACAAAGACGGAGATCCCCGCGCCAAACATCTCAAAAAGATGTCTTACGAACTCGGCAAAATGAATGGCGAAATGAAATGGTACGAAATGTCGGACATGCTCGAACAAGACATGCTTGAGAAAAAGGGCATGAAACCCAATGTCGACTTCTATTCCGCCAGTGTCTATTTTGTTCTGGGCATTCCTGTTGACCTCTATACCCCGATTTTTGCTCTCAGCCGCATCAGTGGTTGGGTCGCACATATTTTGGAGCAATATGACAACAACCGCCTGATCCGCCCCCGCGCCGACTATACCGGCCCGGCCCCACGGGTGTCTAAGCCGATCGCTGAACGCGGCTAAAAACAGCCCAACACAGAGGCCTCCCAGCAGGGAGGCCTTTTTTAATGGCGAATATTTTGCCTCACAATGGCCCCCAATTGGTAAAGAGCCTGTTCCAGGCGCTCTCCCCAAGGCAAGTTTAGGCTCAAGCGCAAAGCGGGGTATTCCAGCTCGCGGTTGCTAAACAGCGGCCCCGGCGCAATGCTGATTCCCGCAGAGAGGGCCTGTTTGTAAATATCCATTACCGAAGTGCCCACTGGCAATTCCAGCCACAGAATAAAGCCCCCTTCGGGACGGCTGACGCGAATCCCCTGGGGAAAGTGCTGAGAAATCATCTGCAAAGCCTGAAGCAAGGAGCGCTCCAATTGGGGACGCAGCCGCCTCAAATGGCGCTCATAGGCCCCAGAGGCCAGATACTCAGTAATCACCAATTGTTGCAAACTGGCTGTGCCCAACGAGGTCATACGTTTGAGCTGTAAAAAAGTCTCAAAATGTTTGCCAGGCAAAGCCCAACCGACGCGAAAACCCGGCGCAAGGGTTTTGGAAAAAGACGAACAGAGCAAGACCGATTGTTGCCGATCAAGTGAAAACAAAGTGGGGGGCGGCTCGCGAAAATAAAATTCGCCGTAGATATCGTCTTCAATGATTTGCAAACCACTGCGGGCCGCAATCGCCAACAGGCGCAGCTTATTTTCGACCGGCATACAGGTTCCGAGTGGATTTTGAAAACTGGGAATGGTTAAAAGTACCCGAATCGGGTGTTGTTTTAGAGCCTGCTCCAGGGCCTCCAAATCCAGACCCGTCGAGGGCTCCGTCGGCAATTCCAAAACCCGCATACCCAGACTTTCGATCGCCTGCAAAATACCATAAAAAGTGGGGCTCTCAACCGCCACCAAATCGCCGGGTTTGGCCAGGGTTCGCAGCGCCAAATTTAAAGCTTCCATGCAACCAGAGGTAATCACCACCTCCTGAAAGCCAATCGGACGTGCCGAATCCAGTGTGCGGCGAGCGATTTGGCGGCGCAGCCCTTCAAAACCGGCAGTGGGTGCATAGGTGTGATTTTCGGGACAAGCTGCAAGCCGCGCAATCAGGCGACTGAGGTGTTTAACTGGCAAATACGAAGGATCGAGAATGGTCGAGCCCAGGGGCAAAATACCTGGCCTGCGGCTCTCATCGAGAATTTGGCTGATAAAGGCATTTTTGCCGACCTGGGCCGGGGCATCGGGCGCAGAAGTGGCATGGGGCAAGGCCAAAAAAGGAGGGCGGTGGCAGACATAATAACCCGACTGGGGGCGGGCCTCTAAATAACCCTGGGCCTCCAATTGTAAATAAGCCTGAGAGACAGTGGCGATGCTGACCTGACGGTTTTCACTCAAAGAGCGCAAAGAGGGCAATTTTTCACCGGGCTGAAAGGTGCCTCTGTCGATCAGGTGAATGATTTCATGGGCCAATTGGGCATAGAGAAAAGCAGGGGCCATGGTTTTGTCCTCGTTTGAAACTGATTGCTTTAAACTGTTATGGTCAAAATTAGAAAAACTGTATCTGTTATGCTTTTTCATTTTAACGTATGCTAATCATCAAGGAGAATAAAGCCATGCAAAATTCAACCTATACCTTCCGTGCAGCGACCAATCGCGATACTTCTGCGGTTCAGCAATTGGTCTTTTCAGTTTTAAACAGCTACGGCCTGACCCCCGAGCCCGAAGGCACTGACACAGATTTAAACAATCTAGAACAGGCCTATTTTCAAAGTGGCGGCTATTTTGGTGTGATTGAAAACCCCGAGACTGAGATCGTGGGCTGTTTTGGGTTGTACCCTGTCGATGCCCAAACAGCCGAAGTGCGCAAAATGTATTTATTACCTGAGGCCAGGGGCCAGGGGCTGGGCAAAGCTTGCCTCAACCGCCTCTTGGAGTTGGCCCAACAAAAAGGGTTTCAGCGCCTGCAATTGGAGACCAATGCGGTTTTAAAAGAGGCGATCGCCCTCTACCACAAATTTGGTTTTTTGCCCTTGCAGGGGCATGTCCACTCTGGGCGCTGTGATCAGGCCTATTATCTGAATTTAAAGGAGAAAAACCATGTCCCAACCACTCACTGACATCCGCAGCACTCTCAGACAACATCCGGAAAGAGCCTGCAACGACGCCATTCAAGCGATTTTGAGCGAGGGCTATCTGGCCCATGTCGGTTATGGCGAAAAAGACCAGACCTATATTATTCCCTTTTCCTATCAATATGACCCTTCAGAACCTGAGATGATCTACCTGCATGGTAGCCACGCCAGCCACACCCTCAAGTACCTGGCCACAGGCGTTCAGGCCTGTCTGGAGGTCACCCAAATCGATGGGTTGGTCTATTCCCGCAGCGCCAAATACCACTCCATGAATTACCGCTCGGTGGTCTGTTTTGGCAACTGCCAAGAAATCACCGATCTGGACTTGAAGCGCCAGATGTTGGACCAAATGATCGGGCGCTATTATCCGGGGCGCACCCCAGACGCGGATTATGATTCGGCCCCTGAAGCCCAATTAAAAGGCACCCTGGTGGTGGGTTTTAAGATTTCTCAGGCCAGTGCCAAACAACGCCAAGGCGGCCCCAAAGGGCCCAACGACACAGATATTTTTGCTCAAGGTCAATGCGGAGTGGTGCCCCTCAAAGCCTCAGAACCCCATTGGCGCCCGGCGCTCTGGAGCCAAGCCCCCTTTCAAATCTCCACCGAAAAAAGCCGGATTGAGCCAGAACAACTCTATGCCCTGCTCAAACCCACCTATTGGAATGATCGCCTGACCCCCGAGGGCCTGCTGCGGCGCATCGAAAATTCCCTTTGTTTTGGTCTCTACCACGAAGCTGAGTTGATTGGTTTTGCCCGTTTGGTGACCGATTACGACAGCTTTGGCTATCTGGCAGATGTAATCGTTGCCACTGAGCGGCGCGGTCAGGGCCTGGGCAATTGGCTAGTGGCCTGCATATTGGAACATCCAATCATGGCTCAACTGCGCTGGTGTCTGCTCTCGACCCGCGATGCCCATGAAATCTACCGCAAGCAGGGCTTTCAGACCCACGGCAACCCCGAAAAATTGATGGTGTATATCCCACCCCATATGCAAGGAGATCCGAGTTTTCAGTGAATACCTTATCACGCCCCAAACGGGCCTATCTCTGGGTCGATGTCTTTACCCACACCCCCTTGGCAGGCAATCCCCTGGCTGTGGTGCTGGATTCACAGGGCCTGGATACACAAACCATGCAGGCCATTGCCCGTGAATTTAACCTCTCGGAGACCACCTTTGTGCTGCCTCCAGAGAACGCCGGAAACACCTGCAAAGTTCGCATTTTTACCCCCAGCAAAGAACTGCCATTTGCCGGCCATCCGACCTTGGGTACCGCTTGGGCCGTGATTCACAGCCAACAGCTCAAAGCACCAACACTACTGTTGGAAGAGAGGGTAGGAACTGTGCCTGTTCGTCTTTTGCCCGATGGCTCACTGGAATTGGAAGTGATCTCCCCCCCAACGTATACGCCACTGCCGATCAGCCCAGCCATCTTGGCAGAAGGGCTGGGGATCGAAGCCGAGAGCATCGGCTGGCATGGGCATCAACCCGAAATTGTCTCCTGTGGTGTGGCTTATGCCCTGATTCCCATCCGTCGCCTGGAAGCAATTCAAAAAGCCCGCTATGGCTGGAGCCCAGATCATCGACTGCTTCAGGTCCACCCAGCGCTGGGTGAGATCTATCTGGTCTGCCCCGAAACCGAAGATCCCCAAGCGAATTTCCATGTGCGCCTCTTTGCTCCTGGGGCAGGCGTGGCCGAAGACCCCGCCACCGGCTCAGCAGCCGCCACACTCGGCGCTTGGTTACTCAAACACAGTTCGGGAAAAGGCCCTTGGTTATTGGAACAGGGATCTGAAATAGGCCGGCCCAGCCAATTGTGGGTTCGGCTCGATGGGCAACGGATTTTTGTACGGGGAGAAGTGGTCTTGGTTTCAGAAGGTGTCTTAAGGGTTTGAGCCCACCAAAGAGGCAAAATGCAAAGTAGTTGATCTTGACAAAAAGCCCTTGCTATACTTAATGTTAAATAAACCATACATTTTAATCTCTGTTAAGATTCAACTAATATAAGTTTTTTATTTTAAAACTTATGCAGGCAAAGGAACCCTAAAACATGCCCACCCCCCCCCTTAAAGCCTTCACCCGAGAATTTACACTCAAACATCTCAGCTCTGATATCCCTGCTGCTCTGGCCGTGTTTTTGGTGGCCATCCCTCTCTGTCTGGGCATCGCCCACGCCTCTGGAACGCCCCTGCTCAGTGGGCTGATCAGCGGGATTATTGGCGGCATTGTTGTTGGCATTATGAGCAAATCCCCATTGAGTGTCAGTGGCCCCGCCGCCGGTCTGACCGCCATTGTCGCAGCAGGCGTGATGGAGTTAAAAAGTTTTGAGCTCTTTTTGGTGGCGGTGGTCCTGTCGGGCGTGGTGCAAATTATTCTCGGTTTAATCAAAGCCGGGGTGATTGGTTCTTATATCCCAAATACCGTGATCAAAGGCATGTTGGCAGCCATAGGTCTGATCCTGATCCTCAAACAAACCCCCCATTTATTGGGCTACGACAAAGAGGCCGAAGGTGTTGAAAAATTTGCGCCTATCGCCCAGGATCTGGAGGCCAAAGGCCATGGCCATGAAAATACCTTTGAATTGCTCTGGGAAGCCATGCAGAATATCAACTGGGAAATTTTTGCCGTCGGGCTTTTGTCTTTGGCTGTTTTGTTGCTTTGGGACAAAGTCATGCTCAAACGCCTGCCTGCCGGTTTGAAAATCGTTCCAGGCTCTTTGGTGGCCGTCGTAGCTGGTACATTGGCCGTGATCCCGATTGAAAAAATGTTTCCGGGCCAAGCATTTTCGATCAATCACATGGTCCATTTACCTGCGATTGGCAGTTTGGGTGAGTTTTTCAAACAAATTTCTTTTCCCAACTGGAGTGGTCTCAGCAATCCCGCGGTTTATAAAGTCGCGATCACGATTGCCTTTGTGGCCTCTTTGGAGTCGCTGCTCTCGGTCGAAGCGATCGATAAACTTGATCCCCACCGCCGCAAAACCCCCCTCAGCCGAGAACTCATGGCCCAAGGCTCCGGAAATATCCTCTGCGGTTTATTCGGAGGCATTCCGGTCACCTCTGTGATAGTCAGAAGCTCTGTCAATCTGGTTGCGGGCGGCCAAACCAAATTGGTCACGATCATGCATGGCTGCATGATCATCATTGCCCTGGCTTTCTTTTCGGGGATTATCAATCAAATTCCGCTCACCAGTTTGGCAGCCGTCTTGATCATGACCGGGTTTAAACTCGCCCACCCCAAGGTCTTTGCAGAAAAATTCCAACTGGGCTGGACACAATCGGTTCCCTTTGTGCTCACGGTTTTGGCGATTTTATTTTCAGATCTCTTGATTGGCGTTTTAATGGGTTTTGTGATTTCCGGGGGTTTTATCTTACACAATCACTACAAAGCACGGGTCATTTTTCTCAAAGACCAAGAAAACATCAAAGAAATTAGTTTTGGGCCCAATTTGACCTTTCTCAATCAAGTCCAAATCATGGATGTCTTACAGGCCTTACCAGAAAAATCCCATATTGTACTTGATGGGAATAATATCGATTATATTGATGCGGATATCATCGAATATTTGCAAGAATTTGTCATGACCGCCTCTGATCGCGAGCAAAATATTGAATTACAAGGGTTTCCTTCTCTGTTAAAGGGCCCTGTGCTGTCCGCCCATTAACGCCCTTGCTTCAGGGAAGCGCCAAAGCGCTTTCTTGAAGCAACCCCAGGGCAGCGAGGTATTCTGCCCAGCTTTTGAACCAAATTTCCAGGGCTTCGATCTCCTCGTTCATGGCATCTGCGCGGGCCTGTTCGCGCAGGTTTAAAACCAGCAAAGTGGTCGCCCCCAAAGCAAAGCGTTCGCGCTCAGCCGTTTCGAGCTCCAAAGCAACCTTCACCTGCGCTCGGACCAAGGCCACTCGCTGCTGGGCAGCCTGCAGAACTGTGACTAAATTTTGAAGTTCAATCTCTATCTCTTCGCGGCTAAACCGCAATTCCCACTCCAATTGTTTTTTTTCGGCCTCCAGGGTCTGAAGCAAGCCTTGGGCTTTGCGCAATTGCAGGGGCCATTCAAAGCCCAACCCAGCTTCTAATTCCAAAGGTTCTCGGGTTTTGTCACTGCCTCCGAGATCTTTGGAGATACCAAAGTTCAAATCCAATTGGGGCAAATTTTGGTTCTCTGCCCACTGGCGATGCAACTGGTTTTGTGCCAATTGAAGCGCCAGATCCTGCGGCTCAGGACGGAAGGAAAAAGCCTTGACAAGCTGCCTGTTTAAACGCGAAATATCCACCGAAGGCAATGGAGGAAACCCCTCAGGAGCAGGTGTCTGAGGCAATTGCGGACGTCCTTCGGCATTGCGCAACAAAAACAGCGAGAGCTCCCAAGCCGTTTGCTGTTGTTTTTGTTGCGTTTCCACCAGTTTGGCCTGCCGTTTTAAAAGTGCTGTCTGGTTTTCGGTTAAAACAATCCGGGGAGACTGTCCCAAAACCACACTTTGATTCAAATCTTGGTTCCGCTTCTGAGCCAAAAGCAGCAAATCATTTGCCAGCACTTGTTTCCGCGCGGCAGAAACCCAGGCCCAATAGCGCTTGCTGGCCTCTTTGATAAATTTGAGTTGCTTTTCAAGCACCCCCAATCGTGCCCGCTCCAAATCCAATTCAGCTTGGGCGATTTCGAGTCGTGGCAAATCAATGGCATTGTCGCGCAACAAAGGCAATATGAAGCCAGAGCGAATTTCTCCGAGTCCGTCAGTCACTTTTTTGCCATCATAAACCGCAAATTCACCGGCTCCCAAACGGTAGCCACCATAAAAAGTCAATCCAGCCAAAGGGGTGGCCTGCTCAACCAGCCCATCAAGAACCACCTGTTCGTAATAGCCCAAAGGAACCAAACTGGTTTTGGCTTTAAACTTGGTATCAAAAGCTCCGCGTTTTTGTAGCAATTTGCCCTCCGCCATACTCAATTTCTGGCGTGCCGCCAAAAGTGGGGGATAGTGTTGGTCCAATGATAGCAAAACGGCATCCAGGCTCAACGCCGATGCTTGGTATACTGTCAGCATCAGCCCCCCAAAACTCAGCAGGCAAACTTTCAAAGCCCGCTTCATTTTTTCACCTTGCGTTTGACCACTTCAGATCCGCCTTTTTTTTCACTTCCCGGCTCTTCTGGCACACTGGGGGGAAAGCCATTAAACTGCCGCCAAAATTCATACCCCAAAGGCACCTGGTCGAGCAACACCCATCCATTCGCCCGCACCCCTTGACGCAAAAAACGCGCAGCAGGCCAGGGCTCTCGTCCGTCAGGAATCACCACAATCCTGAATTTGCCTTTGCCATTGTCAGTGGCATCGACAAAAGCAACTTTCCCCGCAAAGGTACCCACAGCCACCGAGGGCCAGCCCGCAAACTGCAGTGCTGGCCAACCCTCAAATTGTAAACGCACCGACCTTCCTGGGGTAATCAGCGGCGTATCGTTGCCACTCATATACAATTCAACTGCCCGTTTTTGGGTTTCGGGTACCAGATAGGCCAAAACATCACCTTCTTTGACGAAAACAGTCTCAGAGAAGGTATTGAGTTTGAGCACCGTGCCAGCACGGGGCGCTTTGATCGCCTGGGTCGATTGCCGGGCCAATTGCACATCAATGTTAATCAGTTCAGCTTTGCTTTTTTCAATGCTGCTGCGGGCCTCTTCCAAAGTGGCACGGGCACTGTTGAGGGTCGCTTTGGCCCCCGCATCGGTTTTGGCCACTTCGGCTTGGGCGGACACCTGATCGCTGCGCAGCTCTTGTAATTTAGCGCGCGTTTTTAAAACATCTGCCTGAGATTTTTGCAGCGTCAAAGCCGACAATTCCAGCTCACGCCGAGAAGCCAGGCCTTTTTGCTCAAGGGCCACAACCCGTTCTTGATTCAGGCGGGCTGTTTCCAATGCCGCCAAGTCAGCATCGAGTTCACGGCCTGATGCCTCCAATTTGGCTTTGACAGAGTCAACTTTGGCACGGGCCCCTTCGACAGAGGCTGAGCGAGAGAGTATCAAGTCGTCTACCCGCAATTCATAAGCCAAGGCCTTGGAGCGGTTGATCTCCAGTTGGTTTTGTAGGGTCTGCCGCTCTTGCCGCAAACGCTCCAGATAATTGGGATCGTTGTCGACAATATCTGCGATCGGATCCCCTTTTTTGACCACTGAGCCCTCTTGCACGTACCAGCGTACGACCCGGCCTTTGATCGGGGTTTCAATCGGCTGCTCACGCTCTAACGGTGAAAAAGCAATCACACTGCCTGTACCGCGTACATTCTGTTGCCAGGGCGTAAACACCAAAACCAAACAGACCAAACACAAAAGCAGCAAAAAAACCCCTGCCAAAATCTGATAGGAGCGGGGCGATCTGACATTTTGCAAGATCGGCAATTCATCCAGAGGCTCTTCAAACCAAAGGGGAGTGGATAACATCTTTAATGCTCCTCTTCTTGGTTGAACGGTGGAGGCAGAGGAAAGAGCAATAAACGGCCATCAGAATCCAAGGCATAAGCCCGATCACAATAGGTCAAGAAATCAGATTTATTGGTTAAAACCAGCAAACTCATTTCTGGGTGTTGACCAAAGAGAAAACGGGCCAAAGGCCCTTTTTCGCGCCAATCAATCCGGTCCAAGCTGCCATCCAAAATCAGCAGTCTGGGTTTAAGCAGCAAGGCCCGCGCCACCATCAGACGGTGGGCTTCTTCTGGCGAAAGGGGATAACCACTCAGACTCAGAGGGGTATTTAACCCTTCAGGAAAAGCCTGCACACGCTCCCAGAGACCGACTGACTCCAAAACCGCTCTCAGGTCTTCGGAGCGCAAGTGGCGCTGACCCAAACGCAAATTGTCATCCAGACTGCCCGAAAGGATATCCAAGCCCCTCACCAAAGCCACCTGCGAACGCAAATCCAAAGGGGAAATCTCGCGCAAATTACGCTGGTCCATCGCAATCGAACCCTGATCGGGATGTCGACTGGCATAGAGTAAATCGCCCAAGACATGGGCACTCCAGCTATTGGCCCCCAAAATACCAATTTTTTCACCCGGTTGCAAATGCAGTGAGAGCTGTTTTAACAAAACCCGCCCGCCAGGAGCACTTAAATTGAGATTCTCTATCTGAACATCCAACCCGATCTCACGGGGCATCAAGAGCCCAGGAGAACGTACTTCTACCGGGATATCAAACAAATGTCCAAGTTTATCCAAAGCGGCCAGCAGATCATAATAGGTCTCGAGTTTTTTGCCAAATTTAGAAAAACCATCCAAGAGATTGGCCACAACCAACTCTGCGGCCACCAATTGACCAATACTCAATTGGCGTTCGATCACCAACCAGCCGCCCAAGCCCAAAAGTGCAGCACTGGCCAAGGCCTGCAAGAGATAAGCCCCCACATGTTGGCGTTGAACCACGCGAAAGTGTCCTTGACGGGCCTTTAAATACCCTCTTAAGAGCGCATCTGTGTGCTGCTGGGCATATTGCTTGCCCGGACGGGATCTGAACAAGGTCAAATGGCTTGAAAGCTCTTCTAACCATGCAGCCACCGCATACTTAAGCTTGGACTCCTTGATTGCAGTGGCCTCTGCTCCCCAGCCCAGAACAAACAGAATCACGATAATGGCCAGCAGCAAAACAACGTCAAAAACCAGCAAAAAGGGGTGGTAAAAAGCCAATAAAAGCATGCCCGTAAAAATCTGCAACAAGATACCCAGGCCCTCAATCAAGAGCACAGAAACCCCTTTTTGAACGGTCAAAACATCAAAAAAGCGATTGACCAATTCAGGGCCGTGGTGCCCTTCAAAAAAGGGCAACTTAACTTGTAAAAGACGCTCCGACAGGTCCGAAGCCACCCGCACAAAAATACGACGCTGTATAATTTCCACCAAATTTAAACGCAAGGTACGCAAGAGGGCCAAGAAGCACAGGGCTCCCAAAACCAAACACGTCAAAATCACAATCGGCTGCAAGAGAGTTCCAAAAGCGACATTATTAACCAAAGCCTGGATCGCAATCGGCACAACCAATGAGAGTAAACCCGTCAAAATGGAGTAGATCACCACGACCAACAGATCTGCCCGCTCTAATTTGATCAGTCTTTGTAAATGCTGGGTGGGAGTCAAATGTAATGGGGTTTCCTGCTGGGTATTCACAGAGGGCGATTGAAGCATCAGACAGTGAATACTTTCTTCGAGCAAAACAGCCCCCAAATAGAGCTTGAGCTGTTGCTTCGGAATCCAACGGGTCACACTTCCCTGTTCGCCGAAAACAGTGATCTGAAAACGAAACCATCGGAATCCAGTTAAAGCAATTAAAAGCTGTTTACCCGGCTGAGGCTCACAGACCAACAGCAGAGGTGTTTCCTGACGCAAATATTTAATCACCTCTTGCAAGGGAAAATGACGCCCAGTCAGAGACAATCCCGCTACCCCAGAAACATAACGCAAAGCCTCCAATGGCTGAGCCAAACATATGGGGTGAATCATGGCTTCACTCAAGGCTTGTTCAACGGGCCCCTCCGGCAAGTCAAACGAAGAACGGGCAGCCAACCATATCAATGCCTGGCGTAAAATAGAGACAGGCAAAACCGGAGGGGCTGAGTACATAGTGTTCATTGTGGGAATCCGATTAAAAATTCATTTATATGAATATTATAATTTTTTAATTATTTATTTAAATGACGCTCAAACATACTAAACTGGATTTTCTGTTCGAGGAAGAACCTATTGTAAAATAAGCGACAGGTTGATGTCTAGGAAATAACATCGGTGCTCAAATCTGCCCTCAAACCCAGGCCAAACAGATGTCTGACTGGAAAGTAGTTCGAATTACCCTGCCCCCGCGCTATTACCGCCAGGGCGTGTATCAGGCCATTGAAAGATCGATCATTCAACTGCTCACTCAGTCTCAGGGGCTCGAAACGGCTCTGCAAAAGGGTCTTTTGCAAGAGGTCCATCCGGCCAGGCAGGCCCGACCCGCTCGGCGATTTTTAATTTATCTCAGCGATGCCCGACAGGGCCATGAAATCCCTGTCAGCTTCAGTCTCAGCCACCAAGGTCAGGTTCTTTGACGCATGGCAAAGAGGTCGAAATGATCCCAGGTACTTGATCTTCGGGCCATTTTTGAGAATAATAGGAGAGTGCATTCAAACTTTCGTGTTCAGGATTCTATTTGTGAATTTCATCACAACCTGACAGATTTAATGAGGATATCGAAGCCATAATGAAGCTTTTCGCAACAATATTAGCTACAAGTACCATGTTAACCCTGCAGACAGGATGGATGAATTCAGCCCAGGCCCGTGAAGATCTGCCGATTCGGGTGGGACTTTCAGATAGTTCACGCCAAGTGACCTTGCGGGTTTCGACAGGCACCCCTGTCGAGGTTTTGGCCCCAATTGGCTGGCAGCGCCTGGGACAGCTTTCCGCAAATACCGCCTTGCAGGTCAATTATAGCCAAGGTCAGCTCAAACTCAATATTCAAAGCGATCAGCAAGTGTATAAAGGCCTGCGCCTGGGTCAAACCGACCAAGAGGGGACCCTGGTGGGGCTCAATAATACCTGGTACCGGGGCAGTATCAACCTCACTCCCACGGCACGGGGCATTACCGTGGTCAACGAAGTCCCCCTCGAACAATACCTCTACAGCGTTGTGCCCTCCGAAATGCCCTCTTCTTGGCCTCTGGAAGCATTAAAATCTCAGGCCGTGGCTGCCCGCACCTATGCCATCAGCAGCCTGGGCAGCTACCGCAGCAAAGGCTATGACGTGGTCGCCACGACGGCCAGTCAGGTCTATTTGGGAGTCAAATCCGAGAGCAATCTCAGCACCCAGGCCGTAACCCAAACCAATGGAGAAATTCTGACCCACGCTGGCAAAGCGATTCATGCCTATTTCCACTCTTGTTCAGGCGGCCAAACCGAAAGTGGCGCCGATCTCTGGGCGCCATTTGCCTATCTCAAATCCGTGGCAGATTATGATCAGGCCTCTCCCAAACATGTCTGGCATACCGAAATGAGCCAAAGCGAAATGAAATCCAAATTGGCCAATTTAGGTGTGCGTGTAGGAGATGTATTGGCTCTTTCAACGGTCAAACGCACCAGCAGTGGCCGGGTCAAAACCCTTCAGGTTTGGGGCAAAGAAGGCCAAAAGCTGGTAGATGGTGCCAAAGCCCGTGTGGCATTTGGGCTCAA
>CAZRFI010000011.1:0-5161 GCA_964598905.1 uncultured Candidatus Sericytochromatia bacterium
ATTGTAGCGACTCAAGGGGATACCTCCTTCGGTTAGTTACAAGCTCCGGCCTTTCAGATACCCTTGGGGTACAGGCCGGGGTAGTTGACTTCAGCGCTAAAGGCCTCAATCTCTTTGGCTGGCACAAAGGGATCTGCGGCCCCGTGTAAAATCAGGACCTTGCCTTTGATATTTTTGCCATCAGCGGGGGTGGGGCTGTCGAGACCCCCATGAAAGCTGACAATCCCTTTGAGATTGGCACCGCTGCGGGCCAGTTCTAATACGCCAGTGCCGCCAAAACAATAGCCAATGGCTGCGGTTTTGGCGGGGTCCGACATGGGCTGGTTGAGCAGGATGTTGTAGCCTGCTTTGAGGCGCGAGCGAAAGAGCGCGCGATCGGCTTTGTATTTGCCGGCCATTTGCCCCGCTTCTTGGGGGGCCTTGGGGTGGACCCCTTTGCCATAGATATCTGCAGCAAAGGCGATATAACCCATTTCTGCGAGTTGCTCGGCCCGTTTTTTGACATTGGGATTGACGCCGATCCAATCATGTACGAGCATGACTGCTGGGCGTTTGCCCGTTTGGGCCGCATTGTAGGCCAGATAGCCTTGCAACACCTGATCGCCGTCTTTGTGGTCAATCGTCAGGGTCTTGAGCTGGAATTTGGCTGCAGATTTTTCTGCAGATTTTTCTGCCAAGTGGGTTTGCGCATGTGATGGGGCAGGTGAGGCATGGCCGACCAGCAGCAGGACGGCAGCCAAGAGGGGGAGCGAAAAGCGGTTTAAGCTGGTTATTTGCATGATTCAGGGGTCTCCTAAAATTTTAAAAGCTAAAATCTGATCGGGTTCATCCAGTGTACTGCTGGATCTTACTCATTGCCCAGCGTCCGCAGCGGGTGGACCAATATAACGCGATTGGGGGCGAATCAAACGACCAAATTGCGCTTGTTCGCGGACGTGTGCGGCCCAACCGACCAAGCGTCCCAGGGCAAAGAGAGGGGTAAAGACCTCTCGTTCAAAGCCCAGCGATTCGAGTAAAAGGGCGGTATAAAACTCGACATTGGTCTCAAGTTTGCGTTCGGGTTTATGTGTTGCCAGAATTTCCAACGCCACCCTTTCGACGCTGTGGGCCAGGGCCAGCCGTGTGTTGTTGTGGTTGGCGTGGCTATTTTGCCAAGCTTGCAAGGCCTGGCGCAGCGCATCTGCGCGGGGGTCGCGCACCCGGTAAATGCGGTGGCCAAAGCCCATCAGCCGTTGCCCAGCTGCCAATTCGGCTTCAAGCCAGGGGCGGGCCCGTTCGGGACTGCCAATGGCGTCGAGCATGTCCAGCACAGGGCCGGGAGCCCCGCCATGTAAAGGGCCTTTTAAGGCGCCCAGGGCTCCCAAGACTGCCGAACGCAGATCCGAGCGGGTCGAGGCAATCACCCGAGCGGCAAAGGTGGACGCATTCAGGCCGTGGTCACTGACACTGACCCAATAGCAGGTTAACGCTTGAACCCAACTTGAATCGGGCATTTTTCCCGTTAACATCCGGCCAAAATCTGTTACGGCTTCATTTTCGGGGGCGGGACTGAGCGGGCGTTGGCCACTCTGCAGCCGCAGCCAACCGGCCAGCAGCACCTGGGAGGCTGAGAGTAAGTCGCTGGCTTGGGGATCACCCGGTAAGAGGTCCAGCCCGGCACGCAGGGCTTCGAAGGCCTTTAAATTTTGCAAATGGGGCCAAAAGGGGTCGAGTTGCTCAAAGGCTTGAACACGGGCCAAACCGAGTTCGGCTTGGGTTGGCACTGGGAGGAGATCTTGCCAGAGCAAGCCAATCAAACCCTGCCAATCCAAGCTGTTTACAGCCTGTTCAAGGGTCATGCCGCGCAGCCAAAGCAGGCCTTTTTCGCCATCGACATGGCTCAATCGGGTTTCACAGGCCACCACTTGCTCAAGTCCGGTAGGAGAAGATGCGATTGCGGTCATCATAGAAGTGTCTTCCTTTTCTGAAGGGATGATTGGGGCACTGCATGAAGGCGACTTGGCCGCCACTTGAGTGCTGAGCTTATTATTGATATATTGATTGTATATAGTCAATCTTGATTATTAAATCAATATAAAAGTATCCAACAATCTCCAGCAAAATCGATGGGGTGTTTATTCATGACCGTTTCGCAAAGCTATCTCTCCGCGCAAGAGGTCTGTGCCCGTTTGGGCATTGCCCCCTCCACGCTCTATGCCTATGTCAGTCGGGGCCAGATACGTTCTGTGCGCTCCGAAGAAAGGCCCCATTCTCGCAGCAAACGTTATCACGCTGAAGATGTTGAAACCTTGCTTGGGCGGAGAGAACTGAGAAAATCCCCCGAACAGGTGGTTTCGCGCTCATTGGATTGGGGGGTTCCGCTGCTGGATTCGGAGATCTGTTTGATTCAGGCGGGGCAATTTTATTATCGGGGTCAAAATGCCTGTGCATTGAGTCAAAGCCAGACCTTTGAGTCTGTTTTGGCCTTGCTCTGGCAAAGCCGGCCTCCCGATTGGGCCAAGGCCGCAGAGAGTTTAAGCGCCTTGCCGGTGTTTAAACAGGGGGCAGATCGACCCACTCAGCCGCCGACGGATCCCGTTTTGGCCATGCAAGCTGGACTGCTGGCTTTGGCGGGTGCAGAGCCCCGCTGTTGGGATTTGCGCCCAGAAGGCACTGTGAGAACGGGTGCACAGATTTTGGCGCTGATGACCCACATTCTCTGTGGTCATTTTCCTGGGCCTGCTGGGCTGGCACAGACTTTGGCTGAAAGCTGGTTGCCCGACTCAATTGCCGCAGCCCCGCTCTTGAACCAGGCCCTGATTCTCTGTGCCGAACACGAATTGAATATTTCCAGTTTTGGCGTGCGCTGTGCCGCTTCGGCAGGTAGCCATCCGGTACAGGCTTTGCTGGCGGGTTTGGCCTGTTTCAGTGGGACGCGCCACGGCGGGGCCTGGGCCCGGGTCGAAGCCCTCTTGCAGGAATGTGAGCGGGCAGATTCAGCGGCTTTGGCCCTCAAAAACCGCCTGCAACGGGGGGAGCCACTTTATGGCTTTGGCCATCCCCTCTATCCCGAGGGGGATCCCCGTTGGGGGGCACTGCAAACCTCTCTCCAAGCGGAGTTAAACCCCTCTGCCCAGGGCGATTTACTCAGTCATGTGGCTGAATCTGTGCTGGGATTGAGCGGCGAACATCCCAGCCTCGATTTTGCCTTGGTGGCGCTCTGCCGTTTGCTCGGTTTGCCTTTGTCCTGTGCCCCGGCGATTTTTGCCTTGGGCCGGGCTGGGGGCTGGTTGGCCCATTTACAAGAAGAATATGCACTCAAGCGTCTGATTCGGCCTCGGGCCAGATATACGGGCCCAGCTCCCCAAGAACAATTGCACCTCTGACGGGAATCCAGTACAATGGGTGCATGACCTATACATCACTTGGCAAACATTTGATTTCTGGGGGTGTCTGTCTGGCTTTTCTGGGGATGCCTGGAGTTATGCTTCAGGCCCCAGTGCAGGCAGCACCCCAGATTTCAGCTGTTGAAAAAGCTGAAGTAAAAAGGCTCTTGTTGGTTTTGACCACGGAACGCAACCAATATGTGCGGGCCCGTGCAGCCACTGAACTGGGGATGATTGCAGATCCCAGTGCACTCGAACAATTACACACCTCTTTGATCAAAGATCTCAGCACCCAGGTGCGCATGACTTCTGCCAACGCAATTGCCAGAATCAACCAAAAATCCAGTGCCAAACGGCTTTTGCAGGCTCTGTTAATCAATCGGGGCCGTACTGATGCCCAAATCGCCATCATTCGTGCCCTCGGAGATATGCGCGGCAATTCCCGCGACTTGATTCCCGCCATTTTGCAATTGTTGCGCAGTCCCAGTCCCTTCATTCGCGAAGCCGCCGTGGAAGCGCTCTGGAAAATCGGCGATAAAAAGGTCTCCAAATACCTGGTTAAATTGCTCAAAACCGAAGACGACACCATGGTTAAAATGACCCTCTGCAGCACCATCGCGGATTATAAAGACCCCAATTCGATTCCCGTTTTGGAAAAAATATCCAAACAGGCAGATCAGCCTGTGGATGTGCGCGCCCTGGCCCAAGAGGCCCTCGACAAACTGGCCGAGATGGGCATCGAAGCCCCCTGAAGCGCTGCTTTTGCCTGAGCCACTGCTTTGAATATGGCTCGCACTTGGGGATTTCCCCTACATACTTGGCTGTCTTTGCTTAAAAGCGGCTGTGTAAACTCCACATAAAACGCCGAATCATCGAGACAAACCTCAGCCAACTGAGTATTTTGAGTTCGTTTTTTTCATCCAAATAGCTCCATTCATCCAAGACCTTTAAGCCGGGAACCCGACTTTCGAGTTCCTGGGCCGAGCCCAGGCCCGAATGAAATGCAGCCTGATCGCGCATGTGAAAATGGTTTTGCAATATATTGCGAATCACCCAACCCCAATTTTTGACAAAATAGTGCGAGGCCATTTCACAGACCAGTTCACTCTCTTTGAATGTGGTCTGCATGGCGTTTAAAAGTTCAAACAGCTCTGTTTCGGGCAAATACATAAACAGCCCTTCGGCCAAAAACAGCCGAGGGACAGGACTGGCTGGCAGGGCCTCAAACCAGTGGTGCTCCAGCACAGATTGGGTCAGACGGGTTGTGCGGGGCGCAGATTCAAATAATTGTGCCCGCAAGGCCATCACCGGCGGCAGGTCCAATTCGACCCAAGTGGCTTGGCCATTGTCGCAGCGCGAAAAGCGGGTGTCTAGTCCTACGCCCAGGCTCACCACCTGGCCTTGGGGAAAGCGTTGCAGGTAGTGCCGGGTCAGGCGATCAAAATAACGGGTGCGCAAAACCAGGGCGCTGACCATCAGCGGATTCATTTTTCCGCGTGAAAAATGCCTGTAAAGCGGCCGCTCGGAATGATAAAACAGAGGCAAAAAGGCATCAGCCAGCGCCTCTGCTGCCGGGTCTTTGAGAATCGGTCTCTGGCTGCGGCTTTCGATCACACGGGCATAAAAAGGCAAGAAAAGGGTCTCGGAGATATCTCCAAGACCCTTTAATTCTGCGTGCAAGCGGTTTAAACCAGCATCCCGGCAATGGTGGCGGTCATAAAACAGGCCAATGAGCCTGCAATCACTGCCCGAATGCCCAGGCGGGCCAAGTCTCCCCGGCGGCTGGGGGCAATCCC
>CAZRFI010000011.1:5261-31570 GCA_964598905.1 uncultured Candidatus Sericytochromatia bacterium
CCCAGGGTTTTGACGCCAAAATTGACCATGGCAATCAGGGCAATAAAAGCCAGCAACATGGCGGCCACGTTTAGGGCCAATTGCAGGCCTTCGCCCGCCCCACGGGCGGCGGCATCGATCACGTTGGCATCGATGCTTTCAACTTCAAGTTTGGCCTCTGCACCGGCGGTTTCGGGCACTTCGGTTTCGGGCACCATGATTTTGGCCATGACCAAGGCGGCGGGGGCCGACATCACGCTGGCAGCCATCAAATGGCCCGCAATTTCAGGAAAATTCCCGCGCAACATGCCCACGTAAGCGGCCATCACACCACCGGCAACCGTGGCCATACCCCCCACCATGACGGCCATCAGCTCGGACTGGGTCATTTTTTCGACAAAGGGTTTGATCACCAACGGCGCTTCGGTTTGGCCAACAAAAATATTGGCGGCTGCAGAGAGGGTTTCTGCGCCGCTGGTTTTCATGGTTTTGGACATGAGTTTGGCAATCACATTGATCACCGCCTGCATCACACCGAGGTAATACAAAACCGTCATTAAAGAGGAGAAGAAGATGATCGTGGGCAAAACGCCAAAGGCAAAGATCATGCCAAATTTTTCCATGTCGACGAGGGTGCCAAAGATAAATTTGGAGCCTTCCAGGGTAAAGTTGAGCAACGTACCGATGGCGTCATTGGCCCAAGAAAAGACCATTTTGACAGGGGTTTTAAGGATCAAAAGGGCAAAAATGAGCTGCATCAGGGTGCCTGCCACCACCACCCGCAGGTTGATAAATTTGCGGTGCTCGGGTTTGCAAAATAAAAATGCAATCCCCAGCATGACAAACAGCCCAACAAAACTGATTAATTTTTCCATATGGTCGTGTCCCTTATCTCCAGACTTTAAACATTCAGATTCAATTCAACAGGGGCAAATTCACTTTTTAATCAAAAAGGCCCATCTCTATTTGAGATGGGCCTGCATCTTAAACGCTAACCTGCTCTTTGCGCTTGCTGAGCACAGAAGAGATCAGCGCGAGCACAATAAACGCCAAACCAACAAAACCAGTGATCAATTCAGAAATATGGATGACAATGCTGGCGAGCATAATCACGGCCAAGGCACCAATTGCATAATGGGCCCCATGTTCGAGGTAGATATACTGATCCAGGGTTTCTTTTTCAACCAGAAAAATGGTCAAAGATCGCACAAACATGGCGCCGATGGCCAAACCCACCATAATGATTACCACATCAGAGGTAATTGCAAAAGCCCCGACAACCCCGTCCAGTGAAAAGGACGCATCCAGAATTTCCAGATAAATAAAACTCATGGCGCCTGCATTTTTGGCGGTTGTGCCAATCATGTTTTCCAGGCCCTGGGATTCAAACAGGGTGGCAAAACTGCCAACCAAAACAAAGAGCACCACCCCAAACAGGCCCGAGAGCATCACGGTTACGCGAGCATGCTCGGGAACAAAACCTTGGGCAATCATCAATACGATAATGGCCACAACCACTTCAATCGATTCGAGTTTGCCCACTTTGGACAGCCCCGATTCCAACATATGAATCCAGTGAACTTCTTTATTGTCGTCCAAGACGAACGAAAGAAAGACCAACAAGAGAAACATGCCGCCGAATGCGGCGATTGAAACATGGGACTTTTCCAGTTGATGGGCGTATTCTTTGGGGCTGTTGAGCGCCATCATGCCAACATCCACCAGACCATGGCCCGTTGCGATCGCCACAATCAACACCGGAAAAACCAAACGCATGCCAAAAACGGCGATCAACATGCCCCAAATTAAAAAGCGCCTGCGCCACTTATTGTCCATGGTCTTGAGGACCGAAGCGTTGACCACGGCGTTGTCAAAGGAGAGGCTGACTTCCATCACGCTTAAAATAGCAGCAATCAGAACACCAACGCCGCCGCCCCAGAGAAAGGCGCAGATCAAACCAATCAGGGTGACGAAAAATGAGGCCCTAAAATACCTCATAGAGCCTGTCCAAGCCTTTCTGTATCAGCTTTTAGACGGGCCCGCAAGCAAGGATGTGAATTCGATGAGTGTGTCATTTTTTTACCGTGTTGTACTGTAACAAACTAGCATGAAATCGAGCAGATGAACAGATCTGACGGACTTGGGCTAAGCGGATCTGTGTTTAAAAGCGGAAGAGGAGGCGGGCATTTTCGGTGGTGATTTGGGCAATATCTTCAGGTTCTGCTTGCTTGAGCTGGGCCAATTGCTGCAGTACCTGGGGCAAATAAGCCGGTTCGTTGCGTTTGCCACGGTGGGGAACCGGTGCCAGCCAGGGACTGTCTGTTTCGAGCAAAAGGTGTTCCGTGCCGATTTCTTTGGCAATGGCCTGCAGGTTTTGTGCGCTGCGGAAGGTTAAAACACCCCCAAAGGCCAGAAAAAAATTCATCTCAATGGCTGCCTGGGCAAAGGCCAAATCCCCTGAAAAGCAATGCATCACACCTCCCACTTCTTGGGCGTCTTCCTCTTTGAGAATGGTGAGCAGATCTTCATAGGCTTTGCGGCTGTCTTGTTTGTCGCGAACATGCAAGATCAGGGGCAGATCCAATTGGTGAGCCAGTTGGATCTGTTTGCGCAGACTGTGGTGTTGTACCTCAGGGGGTGAGCTGTCCCAATAATAATCCAGGCCTGTCTCACCAATGGCTACCACATTTGCAGAGGCTGACCATTCCAATAATTGCGCTTCCGTGTCGGGATTCCAGGTATGTGCGTCTTGGGGATGAATCCCCAAACCACAATAGAGCAAACCCGGATAGCGCTGTGCCAATTCCAAAGCAGAAAGACAGCTCTCGAGAGTGACGCCCGGAAGTAACATCCGGATCAGTCCCTCATCGAGAGCCCTTTGTATGACCTCAGGCCGATCGTCTTTGTAGTCGTCGAGATTGAGGTGGGTATGGGTGTCGATCAAATGCATGTCACAAGGACAAGCTTATTTGATTTCGACTTTGCCGCCTTCAGCTTCGAGCTGGGCTTTGATGGCTTCAGCTTCTTCTTTGCTTGCGCCTTCTTTAACGGGCTTGGGCAGGGTGTCAACCAGCTCTTTGGCTTCTTTCAAACCAAGGCCAGTCAGTTCGCGAACGACTTTCAGGACTTTGATTTTATTGGCGCCAGCGTCAGCCAGGATGACGTCGAAATCGGTTTTTTCTTCTTCAGCAGCAGCGGCAGCAGGGCCGGCAGCAGCTACGGCCACGGGGGCAGCAGCAGAAACACCGAATTTATCTTCAAACATTTTCACCAGATCAGCGACTTCCAGCAAGCTCATGCTGCCGACTGCTTCAACGATATCTTCTTTGGTCAGAGTAGCCATTGTAATGCTCCTTCTCGATTAACTGTTTTCTTCTTTTTGTTTGCGAACGGCTTCCAGTGCATAGACCAGATTCCGGGCCACCCCAGAAAGGGTGATGACAACGCCCTGAGCGGGAGATTGCATGGAGCCCAACAATTTGGCCACCATCTCTTCACGACTGGGCAGGGTTGCGATTTGATGCAGATCTTTGGCAGAAACTGCCTTGCCTTCTACAATGCCACCGCGAATTTCAAGTTCTTTTTTCTTTTCCTTGAAAAAGTCCAAGAGTGTCTTGACTGGGGTGACTGGATCGTTAAATCCAAAAACCAAAGCTGTGGGACCCTCTAGGTAACTGTCGATTGCGGGCATGCCTTCAGTTTCCTGAAGCGCACGGCGGACAAGGGTGTTCTTGGCCACTGTGTAGTCTCCACCTGCAGCTTGCAGACGGCGACGCAACTCGCTCATCTCTTTGACATTCAGACCTCTGTAATCAGAGACCATTGCCAATTTCGTACGGGAAAATTGATCTTTAAGCTCAACAATCCGTTCTTGTTTCTGGGCCAGAGTAACCATCGTTTTTCTCCTTATTCAACCGCAGATAGTTCATTCAACCGGCCAAGATCGACATGCAAACCAGGACCCATCGTTGCAGACAGGGCGAAGGTTTTGATGTATTGACCTTTTGCGGCAGAAGGTTTGACTTTCATGATGGCACTGTAAACGGCTGCCAGATTGCGCATGAGGCGAACCGATTCGAAAGAGGATTTGCCAATCGCCACGTGCACATTGCCTTGGCGATCATTGCGGAATTCCACTTTCCCACCCTTGAACTCGGTTACGGCTTTGCTCACTGCATCAGGTGAAGGAGCAACAACGGTACCTGCTTTGGGGTTTGGCATCAGTTTCTTGGGGCCGAGAATCTTACCCAGCTTGGACAGCGGGGCCATCATATCGGCGGTCGCAATCAGAACGTCGAAATCGAACCAGCCGCCTTGAATTTTTTCAATCAGCTCATCAGCACCAGCATCAACGGCCCCTGCTTCAACAGCGGCTTTGATGGCGGGACCTTTGGCTGCTACTACCACGCGGACAGTTTGACCTGTACCTTCGGGCAGCGAGACGGTGGAGCGTACCTGCTGATCAGCATGTTTGGGATTGATCCCCAAACAAAAGGCGACTTCCACGGTTTCATCAAATTTGGCCAAGCTGGTTTTTTTAACCAGTTCTACAGCCTCAGAGGGAGAAAATTGGGCCTGGTCTCCCACCAGTTCATTCATTTGTTTTTGTCTTTTACTCAAACGTGCCATGGCTCAGTCCTTTATCCTGTTATTTAACAGCCACGCCCATGCTGTGAGCAGAGCCCTCAATCATCTTGATGGCTGCAGCCATATCCCGCGCATTGAGGTCAGGCATTTTGGCCTGGGCAATTTCTCTGACTTGGTCAGAGGTTAAAGTGCCAACAATGGTTTTCTGGGGATTAGCAGAGCCACTTTCGATCTTGAGTGCTTTCTTGATCAACGCAGAGGCGGGTGGAGTCTTGGTAACAAAGGTAAAAGAGCGGTCATCATAGACACTGATCTCAACAGGAATAATCATGCCTACCTGATCTTTGGTGCGATCATTGTAGGCCTTGCAGAACTCCATGATGTTCACGCCATGTTGGCCGAGGGCCGGACCGATGGGCGGAGCGGGGTTTGCTTTGCCTGCATTAATTTGCAGCTTGATCAGGGCAGTGACTTCTTTGCCCTTGCCTTTTCCTTTTTTAGCTGGTGGTGGTGCCATATAATTCGGGCGACGTACTCTCCGAGGGGAAGTCGCCGACCTCCTTTATCCTTCTAATTTTCAACAATCTGATACCTGAGTTGAACATTCCACAGTCATGGACATACAATTTTTAGGTACTGCGAACCTTCTCTGCTCTATTTCGAACGGCGACAATGCCTTGACAGGTTTTGTCTAAACAAAATCTGTCTAAACCGAAGTCTGTTGAACAGGGCGTGAGAAACGACGCGGGTACACAATCATGTAAATATCTTACGTGTAAACATCAAAATCAAATATCACACAATTCAGATACCACATTATACACGATCTTTTACTAAACAAAAGTAGAACGTTAATGAAAATTTAGTCTCACCAAGACGCTCTGGAGCTTGTGCCAAGGGCCAAATGAAGGGCTGTAACGATTTCCCTGAAGGAGACATGCCGGGGGTCGAAGCAGATGTTGAAACGCCGGAGCCGAAAATTAAATGGCTAGCGGGGGGATTTTTGTCCCGACCAGGGGCGGACCCTGTTTCGCTTCTTCAGGTTTCCACGATATCTTTACAGTCTTACAATTCTTTTCTTAAGCGCAAAATCCATCTTTTTACAGTTACTTGTTTTCAGCTTGATCGCATACGAATGCTGTCAGAATAAAAATTATAGATCAAGTGATGAAAATGTGTAAGGGGATATCCGTAAAACCAGTTTCCCCTCCCCGCTCTGCTAAAATGAAAAGAATTAAAAAAATAGAATCGCGAAGAAAGAAGGGTGAATAGATGCCTAAACAATTACCCACACGGGACATTTTACTCCAACTCCCCAAGACCGACTTACACGTGCATCTCGATGGCTCCATGCGGATCGAGACGATGCTGGAAATTGCCAGCGAAAAGGGCATCACCCTGCCCGCCTCTGACGCCGAAGGCCTGCGCAAATTTGTGCAGGTTGGCGAAGACTGTGAAAGCCTCGAAGAATATCTGCGCGCCTTTGACATCACACTCTCGGTCCTACAGGACTTTGATTCCCTGCGCCGCACCGCCTTCGAACTGGCCGAAGACTCAGCCCGTGAAAACGTCAAATATCTGGAGGTGCGTTTTTGTCCGCTCTTGCACACCAAAAATGGTCTCTCGATGCACCAGATTGTCAAAGCGGTGCTGCAGGGCTTGGCAGATGCCGAACGCCAATACGATATCATCACCGGCGTGATTATCTGTGGGATTCGCCATATCAGTCCCGAAAGTTCGCTCGACCTGGCGGGGCTCACGATCAGCTTTAAAAACCGCGGCGTGGTCGCTTTTGATTTGGCTGGGGCTGAATACGACAATCCCGCCAAGTCTCATCAGGAGGCCTTTGAGCGCACCCTGAACGAGAATATCAATTGCACGATCCATGCCGGTGAGGCCTTTGGCCCCAAGAGCATTGCCCAGGCCATTCACTACTGTGGGGCCCACCGCATTGGCCACGGCACCCGCTTGATCGAAGATCGTGATTTGCTCAATTATGTCAACGACCACCGCATTCCCTTGGAGATCTGCCTGACCTCCAATTTGCAGACCAAAGCGATCGATAAACTCGAAAATCACCCGCTGAAAAAATACTACGACCTCGGTTTGCGGGTCACGATCAACACGGACAACCGCCTGATCTCCAATGTCACCGTGACCGATGAGCTCTATCTGGCGGCCCAACTCTTTGACTTTGACGTGCACGATATCGCCAATATTCTGATCAATGGCTTTAAGAGCGCCTTTTTGCCTCACAATAAAAAGACCCGTATGTTGCGTTCAGTGATGGCTGAATTGGACGAGATTTTGGGTGTAAACCGCAGCAAATACGGCTATTAAACGGCTCAAGAGTGATGAACAGCGCCGATCTGAAAATCCCTTTTTCGGATCGGCGCTTTTGTTCAGATCTGTTTTTGTTTATTCAGCAGCAGCAGCTTTTGCCTGCTGGGAGCCGGGTCTTGTTGGCCGTTTCTGGGGGGCTCGACTCGATGTCGCTGCTGGATTTTTTCAGACGCTTTGGGCAAAAGAAATACGCTTTGGACTGGGGAGTGGCCCATCTTGATCATGGTCTGAGATCCGATTCAGGCGCTGACGCAACTTGGCTGGCTGAATTTTGTCAGGCCGCTCAGATTCCCTTTTGGCAGACCCGGATTGAGGTGGCTGAGCACCATGCCCAGAGCCCGCAAAGCTCTTTGGAAGCGGTGGCCCGCGAGCTGCGTTATCACTGGCTTTTGACTTTGGCGGCAGAACAGGGGTTTGATCGCTTGGCGACAGCCCACAGCGCCAGTGATCAGGCCGAAGGGATGCTGATGCGGCTGGTGCGGGGTTCTTTGGCGGGTTTGGGGGGCATGGCTCCCTCACACACCCGTCAAGACATTCACGTGATTCGCCCGCTGCTCTGCCACACCCGCCCCAGTTTAGACGCTTATGCGGCTTTTCATCAACTCCATTGGCGCGAAGATTCCAGCAATGCTGAATTGGATTTTTTTCGCAACCGCCTGCGCCAGCAGATTTTACCCCTGCTGCGCCAAGAAAATGCCCGCTTGGATCAACATTGGGCTGAACACGCCCTGCTCTGGCAAGACGAGCAGGCCTGGCTGGCAGAACTCACGGCTGAAGCGGCAAGCGCTTGCCTCAAACAAGAGGCAAACATTGTCTTGCTGGATTTAAGGCTTTTTCAGGGCTATGCTCAGGCCCTGCAACGCAGATTGGTCAAAATGGCCCTGACCCAGCTTTTGGGGGAGTGGAAGGTCTTTACCAGCCGCCATGTCGAAGCCGTTTGCCACTTGGCAGCGGCAGATACGGGCAAATCCCTGAACCTGCCTTGCCAGGTGTCGGTCTCCAAGCGCAAATGTGCTTTGGTTTTTGAATTGGTAGCCGCGCCTTAATTTGTGCCATTGCCCATCTCTTTGCGCACCCGCTCGGGGCTCAGATTGCCTTGGATCAGACCTGTTAAAGACGTGATCAGGCGTGCATTCTGAATACTGGCCTGCTCTTTGCCCAGCAGCTCTGAGAGCGGTTTTTCGTAGACCTCTGTGCGCTTTTCGCCCGTGCTGGGCAGGGTATAGCTGATCTCCAGGCGCAGGGTGTCGCTGGCTTTGTTGGGGTTTTTATTGGCCCGAAAGCGCTCCAAAAAGAACTGCGAGGTATTAAACGAGAAATGGGTCGGTTGCACACCTCCCGCCACCAGCGAGACCTCTTCTGCGGCGCTTTCGCCGTGTTTGAGCCAAGCTGGGTAGTCGAGCTTAAAGCGCAGATTGCGGGCTGCGGCATGGGTCAAGGCCAGAAAGCGCTCGCCAAAGGCCCGTGTGGCGTCTTCTTCATTCACAATCGAATAATAGGCCCCTTTACCTGCTTCGGTCAGTTGGTTGAGAAAACCCTCATTAAAATCAGCGCCAAAGCCCAGGCCCGAGAAATAAATACCGGCTTTGTCGTTGATCTGGGTCTGCCGTCCGACTATCAACGGATCAATTTCGCCCTGATTGGCTTGGGCATCGGTTAACATAATCACCCGGTTGGTCTTGTCGGGTTGGTAGTATTTGCGTGCGATCCGGTAGCCCTCTTGCAGACCTGCATTGAGGTTGGTCCCGCCTGAAGGGCGCAGACCCTCGATCTGGTTATTCAGGGTGGGATTGGCTTCTGGCATTTGTAGATTTTCTGCTTGGGTTGAGGCGGTATCTGAAAAGGTCACCAGATTCACCACATCACCTGGCACCAGCTCTTGTTTTAAGCGGTATAAACCTGTCCGAAGCAGGTCTATTTTTTTGCTTCCAGTTCCATTCCATTCATAAATGCTCTTGGCAAATTCATCCATCGAACCCGAGATATCGATCACCAAAGTCAGCACCATCGGCGGGCGGGCCTGACGGCAGAGAGCGGGGGCGGTCACATGCACACCCAGATCATAGCTGTCGAGAAAGGGGTTTTCGGGATCGGCAATCCGATCCATCCCCATGCTGACCTTAAACAGTCCGGTTTCTTCCTGGTTCGTATAGGGAAAATGGATGCGGTTTAAAAATTCCCAGGGGCGGGACAAGCTGGCTTCGGGCATTTGGCCCTGGTTGAGTTTTTCTTTGACCAATTCAACAGCCGCCGTGCTGGCGGAGTCGTCGTAAGAAAAATAGAAAAAGTCGCGCAATTGGCTGGGCTCTGGCAAAGGGGTGGGAGTTGGCGTGGGAAGGGGGGTCGGTGTTGCTGTCGGTTCGGGGGTGGGTGTGGGCGTTGGCCAAGGAGTGGGTTGTATATAGGGTGTAGCAGTTGGGCCAGGACTCCAGCTCGGGACAGGGGTGATACTGGGCAAGCTACTGGGTTGGGCTGTGGGGGGAACGCTGCCGAGCCGGTTGGGATAGAGTATGGCTTCATAATCGCCATCGGTGAGTTTGAAGTATTTCTCGCTGCGCGCCACGCCGGTTTTATCCAGAATTTTGCCATCTCCCGCTTGCAGGCCCCAGGCATATTGACTCAGATCACTCTCCAAACTCAGCCCCGCAGGCAATTGAATCTGAACCACCCTTTCATCCGGCGACCAGACAAATTTAAGCTGATTGGGACTGACCACCTGTGCTGCCAATGCGCCGTTATTGCGCAGATGTAAGGCCAGATTTTTTTCAACCGAGGCCCGATCCATGGACTCACTGAACTTCAATTCTAAACCTTGAGGGGCTTCGGTATAGCTGCTACGCAACCAAGCTGCAGACGTGACTTCGGGTTGATCAGAAATGCCGTTATAGCCTGCTGAAAAAGCAGAGTTGCTGCCATCGGAGCCAAAATCATAGCGGTTGGCATTGGGGTCACCTTGTTTATTGGATTTGAGTACCTCCACCCGTTTGCGTGTTCCCAGGCCGGGTTTTTCGACCACAATTTCGATTTGCACACCGGAGGGGAGATTGTTAAAGGCATAACTGCCACCTGCTGTCACCGTTTCGGCTTCATAAGGCACAGAACTGTTCAGGGAGCGCACCTTCACACGGGCACCATCGAGCGGCTTTTGGCTGCCGTCAAAGATCTGGCCATTCATGCTGCTTTTTTCAATCACAGAAATATCTGAGGTTGCAGCTGGGAGGGGAGTGTAATTATTTGAG
Source organism: uncultured Candidatus Sericytochromatia bacterium (assembly GCA_964598905.1). GTDB lineage: Bacteria > Cyanobacteriota > Sericytochromatia > UBA7694 > UBA7694. The sequence goes on from CAZRFI010000011.1 coordinate 15,410, forward strand.
GACGGGTAAATCACCCCTGCTGAAGGAAGAGGTGTGGAGGTTGCGCTTGGAGCAGAAGAGGGTGCAGAAGTAGGTGCAGAAGTAGGTGCAGAAGTAGATGTTAGATTGGGCTGGTCTTTGCGCTGATCACTCAATTCGCGGCTGGTGTCTTGCTGGTAGCGCCGCGTCAGGTCGAGCTGTTGCTGGCGCAGAGTGAGGGCCTTTTCGAGGTAGCCCCGGTACTCTCGGTCGATCTCGGCATTGCTGCTGGCTGGGCGCACCTCTTGCGGGGCACAGAGGGCGGGCACCAATTCGGGGGCCACCAATGCCGCGACGCGCAAATGGCCGCCGCCACTGCGGTTGACGCCCATAAACGGAATGCCTGGCTGCAACACGTTGCCTGAAGGCCCTGTATTGGAAAGGCCTGTGCCTTGGCAACTGACCGTACTTAAACTTAAGGCACAGAGAGAGAGTGCCAAAAGGCGTTTGTGGGAGCCAAAAAAAGTCAAAAAAGGGGTATATGTCAGCATAGATGGGTTCTCCTGCTCAATTTAGAAAATAAAAAAGGGATTCAATTGGAAAAACAAAACGGGAATATTCAGATGACGTTTATGTAACAAAAAGGTTCCGGCCTGTTTGGAAAATATTTTTTAAACCCTGAACACTTCCTCCAAGACCTGTGTCTTTTCTGGGAGACGTTCGCGCCACACACACCCATGCTCCATTTTAGAAAGGAATCCCATGTCTCGATTGCATTCCCCTCTTTCCCTTATTTTGTCTCCTGCTTGGTTCTGTTCTCTCTGTGTTTTGTCTGTGCCAGCTTTGCTTTTACCTGCACCTGCAAGCGCACAAACAGAGACCTACCAACTCGAAAACCGCAACCCGTTGGTGCCCGCCCTGATCAAAATTTCAAAAATCACCGTGATTGGCAGCCGCTTTGAAGATGCCATTCGACTCTCACTTTTTACCCAGGCTGGTGACCAGACCACGCCCGAAGCCCTCGAAAAAGACCGGCAGCGGGTGCTGGCCTTGGGCTGGTTTGCCGACGTGACCCCGCGTTTGGTGGCCCAAGGTGGGGGCAAATACGAGCTGCTCATTTACGTCAAAGACAATCCCACTTTGCAAGGGGTGGTTGTGGATGCCGAATCAGATTTGCTGCCTGAAGATGTTTTGCTTAAGCCCTTTCAGGCCTTGAGCGGCCAGGTCTTGAATTTGGCTGAATTGCAAAAAGCCAAAGAGCAAATTGAAAGTCCCCTGCGTTCGGCGGGTTATAGTCTGGCCCATCTGGAGCTGGTGATGCAGGAGCAAGACTTGCTCGACAGTGAGGGCAAACTGCATCTCAAATTACATCCCGGCCGGATTGAAAACCTGCGGGTGAGTGGCAATGAGCGCACCCAAGAGAAGGTCATTCTGCGTGAGGTCTCGCTCAAAGCGGGGCAGATTTTTAAACGCCAAGACTTTGAATCCGATCTGATGCGCCTGCGCCGCCTGAATTATTTTGAAGAAGTCAATTTAATGCCCGAAGAGGGCTATTTGGATCCCCACCAAACCCGCTTGGTGCTGCAGGTCAAAGAAAAGAAAACCGGCGATGTCGGCTTTAATTTTGGCCTGAATAACCGCGATGGCGTGATCGGCGGCGTGCATTACACCGATACCAATCTCTTGGGCGAAGGCCGCAATTTGAATGTGCAATTGCAGGCTGGGCTCGACGTTGCCCGGCTCTTTTCGGGCAATCCGGCCCAGTCACAGCGCAGCCTTTCAGGCCGAATTGACTTCTTTGAACCCTGGCTCTTGGAGAGCCGTACGGGGTTTGGGGCCAGTCTGTTTAGCGAACGGACGCCTTTGTTTTACGGCATCGAAAGTCCAGCCCTGGGTGTCGATCTCAGCAATGGCCTCTTGCAGACCCGCACCGGGGTCAGCCTCAATCTGGGCCGGCCCTTGGGGGATATCTATTCGCCCTGGCGCGGCCAGCTTTCGCTCACTGCGGAGCAGGTGGGCCTGAGCAATTTTTCGGGCACGCCGCAAAAAGAACTTTCGCTGAGTGGCCGCTACAGTGCCACCGATGTGCTATTTAGTGCGGGCGGCACCTTGAGCTTTGATACCCGCGATTCTCTGCTCAACCCCAAACAGGGGGTCTATGGCTCGCTCAATGCCCAGCCCGTCTGGGGCGATAGCTCTTGGCTGCGGGTGGCGGGCAATCTCAGCACTTATTTGCCCCTGGCGGAATGGATGACCGTGGCTCTGGGAGTACAGGGCGGGGCCTTATTGGGCAATCACCCCATTTATGAACAATTTTTGGGCACAGGTTTCAGCGCCATTCGCGGCTGGCAAGAAAACGGTGCGTTGGTGGGCAAACAATACCTGATTGGCAGTGCCGAGGCGCGTTTCCCGATCTTTGCCCCGATTTCGGGGGTGCTCTTTGCCGATTTGGGCAATTTCTTTGGCTCTCAGGTCAGCACAGGGCCGTGGAAATACGGTGTGGGGGCGGGTTTGCGCTTTGAAACGCCGATGGGTCTGCTGCGTTTGGACTATGGTGTGCGCGACTTTCAAACCCTGGGTTGGTCCAATTTGTTGGAAGCCGGCCAAATCCACTTCAGTTTGGGGCATAAGTTTTAAAGGGGCCAGTGGGGGCCTGTGTTACAATTGGCATCACTTGTATTGCCTCTGTGTTCAAGATAGAAACCCATTGAGCCGCCCATGAATGACCTCTCCGATTCCAAAACCACCGTGATTTTGCCCGATCTGTTTCAGCAGCATCTGGCCATCGGCACCTGGGAATCTGATTTGGTTGCAAATCGGCTCACTTGGTCGGTACATCTCTACCAAATCTTTGGCCTCGATCCTGTGCGTTTTACCCCTACCTTACAGGGCTATCTGGAGCAAATTCACCCCGACGATCGTGTGCAGGTCGCAGCGGATATTCAGCGCAGTCTGCAAGAAAAAATCCCCTTGAACCATCAGTACCGCATTGTTCAGCCTGGGGGTGAAATTCGCTGGCTTCAGACCTTTGGGGATGTGGTCTTGAATGCCCAGAAAGCGGTCATTCGTCTGCAGGGGGCCTGTCAGGATATCACCCCGCTGATACAGTCACAGCAACAGACACGGGAAATTCAGGCCCGCTACCTTGAGGCCCGTCAGCACTCCGAGCTTGAACAGCAGCTGGTTTTAAATCGCATGCAAGCCATGCATGAACTGAATCAAGGTCATTTTGAAGACGAGCAGAGCCTGATTGAGGCTGGCCTTGAAAAAGCGGTAGAATTGACCCAAAGTGAGATTGGCTATTTTCACTTTGTCAATGATGACCAAGAGCACCTCACCCTGGGCATTTGGTCCAAAGGGGTGCATCAGAAATGCACAACTGTTCATGATAATCACTACCCACTGTCAGCTGCTGGGGTCTGGGCCGATTGTGTCCGTTTAAAACAGCCTGTGATTCACAACGATTATCCTGCTTTGTCAGACAAAAAAGGGCTTCCCGAAGGCCATTTCCCTCTGTTTCGGCATATGAGTGTACCTGTGCTTGAAAGGGAAAATGTGCGTCTGATTCTGGGGGTGGGCAATAAAGCCACTGATTACAGCGAAACCGATACCCGTCAATTGCTCTTGCTCTCAGAATATGTTTGGCAATTGCTCAAAAAACACCGCTCAGAGCAAAAGGTACGTCAGCAGCAGGCCAATTACGACTCTTTGATTCAGGCCATGGGAGAGGGGGTGATGATGGTCGATCAAACAGGGCAATTGCTGGCCCACAATGCAAGGGCCCTTGAAATTTTGGGTCTCAGGCCCGAAGCGGTGACCCAATTCAATTACCGTGATCCCCGCCAGTTTATGCGCCTCAAACCGATTCAACCCAACGGTGAACCCTTTGTCTGGGAGAGGTTTCCCTCAGAGGTCTCTTTGTCTACAGGCCAGGCGTTGACACAAATTGTGCTGGGTTTTCACAGGCCAGATGGCCAGTTCCGCTGGCTAAAATTGCATTCAGAGCCCGTGCGCAAAAACAATTCCGACTTACCCCACGCCGTGGTTGTCACCTTTCAAGACATTACCGCCGCTCGCGAAGCGGAACAGGCTTTGTCTGATCTCAACAATGCACTTGAAAGTGAAGTGAATGAGCGCACCCAACAACTCACGCTGGTGGTACAAAATTTACAGGGACGCCTGAAAGAATTGCAGTTTCTCAATCAGGTGGCCTTACTCTTGCAGGGGGATACCCCCTTGGAAGCCATCAAAGGCCAATTGGAGACCTTAATGCAACCCGAGGCGCCTTTTCTCAATCAGGGCTTTCAATTTCGTCTGCTTTTAGCCTCGGAGCTGAGTGTGGAACAGACAATACACAGTTTGTATTGTTTGCCGATCCGGGTGGGAGGCAAACGCCAGGCCTGTTTGTGTGTGCATTCTTTGCAGCCTGATCTGGAAGCCCTGCCCGAAAACGAAATGAGTTTCGCAGAGACCCTACACCTTCTCTTGGAGCAATACCTCTTCCGTTTGGATATTCAGGCCTCTCTGATTCAGGCCCGCGATCAGGCCGAGCGTGCCAGCCGTTCCAAAAGTCTGTTCTTGGCCAATATGTCCCACGAGATTCGCACGCCCATGAATGCCATTCTGGGTTTCAGCCAATTATTACACGATCAGAGCCAAGATCCCCGACAGCAAAAGTATCTCGATACAATTGTTCACAGTGGCGAGGCCCTGATGCGTCTGATCAATGATATTCTCGATCTGTCCAAAATTGAATCCGGCAAACTGCAATTGCACTTGGCTCCAGTCAATCTCAGGCAATTATTGCAGGATACCCACGCCTTGCTCATGCTTTCGTTTGAGCGCAAAGGTTTGTATTTTAAACTGGAGCTGCCTTCGCAATTGCCTGAATGGTTGAGACTGGATGGCGTGAGATTGCAACAGATTTTGCTCAATCTTTTGGGCAATGCCTTGAAGTTTACGGCTCAGGGAGGGGTTGTCCTTTGCTGTGGTTTTGCCCCCCTTGCCGATCATCTGGGGCAGTTGAGCCTGACCGTCTCAGATACGGGCATGGGAATTTCGCCCGAAGATCAAACCTTGATTTTTGGTGCTTTTGAACAGGTCTCGGCGGTGGCCCAGGGCGGAACGGGGCTGGGCTTGACGATTGCAAGACAATTGGCTGAAATGATGAAAGCCCGTTTGGAAGTTCAGAGTGAGAAGGGGCAAGGCGCGACTTTTAGCCTGCTGTTTGCCTCGGTTGAGATCTGCGAGCCCCCTCTGACGGGCAACCTCAATAGACAAACTGAAGTGAGCAATTTCCGCCCTGCCTGCCTGTTGATCGCCGATGATGTTGAGAGCAATTTGCTTTTGACCCGCAGCCTCTTAGAGCCCTATCCCTTTAAAATCTACACCGCAGCAGATGGCCAGGAAGCCTGTGAATTGGCCGAGAAATACCTACCGGATTTGATTCTGATGGATATTAAAATGCCGATCATGGATGGTATCGAAGCGTTGAAATATCTGCGTAAACAGGTGCAATTCCGTCGGACTCCGATTATCGCCCTGACGGCGTTTAGCCTCAACCAGGATGAAGAATTGCTTTTACAAGTCGGATTTGATGCCTATTTGCGCAAACCTTTTGAAAAACAGGCCCTTTTGAATTTGCTCTCGCAGTATCTGGCGCAGGATTCAGAACCAGGGGAGCAAAACCTGCCAAAAGCCTCAGGAGAGGCGAAAGGGCCACTTTCAGAGGCGCAAAAATCTGCGCTGCGGGTTTTGGTTCAGACCCGGCTTCTGCCCCTGCTGGAGAGGCACCAAGCTGTTTTTGTTTTGGATGATTTGGAGCAGTGTATCGAAGACGGGATCAGCTATTTGGCCCCTTTTAATTTGCCAGAGTGGAAGGCGCATTTGATGCGGGCCCGTCAGCAATTGGCCGAATTGGAGCTGGAAGCGGCCCAGGCCTCTCTTTTACAGCTGGCAGAGGCACTTCGGGATTTTCTCAAGCAGGATCTGCTTTGACCGCTTCGAGCAATTGGGGGAATTCTGCTAAGTTGGCTTGGGCCTCTTCTAGCGCAAAGCCACGGGCCTGTTTGAGAATTTTTTGTGCCCAGTTTGCGAGTTGAGGCATTTCGTTGGTTTGGGCCCATGCTTCCAGCTCCTGTGCAAAGTTCTCCAACTCATCCAAAATCATCGAGTGGTGAACGCTCTCCCAGCGCGGCAGCCAGATCTGTGTCAGCGCTTGTAATCGCTGCGCTCGAATTTCGGGTGTTTGGGCCGGTTTTGTGCTTGGGCTTTCCGTGGGCTCGGTGAAAGGAACAGGCGAGATCTCAAGATAGTGCTGAAGCCGTTTGAGCAGAACAGGTAAAGCTATCGGTTTGCTCAGATAGTCATCAAACCCTTCTTCCATCAGTGTTTTTCGCTCTGTGTCAAGAGAGAATGCGGTCAGGGCAATCACTGGAATTTTGGCGGTCTGGGGGTTATTTCGCAAGATGTGAAAGGCCTCAATGCCATTCATGACCGGCATTTTGATATCCATCAGAATCAAATCGGGCAGGTATTTCTCGGCCTGTTGGCAAGCTTCTAAACCATTGTGTGCGCTATAGACGGTAAACGGAAAGGGTTTGAGTATTTCTTCGAGCAGGAGCAAATTGACTTCGATATCATCGGCGATCAAGAGCGTGGCGGGTTTAAAATCCTGGGGTTGCAATTGATTTTCGACGTGTTCGGTTTCCAGCACTGAGGAGCGTCTGACCTGGGGCAATCTCACTGTAAAGATTGCGCCTTTGCCCAATTGGCTTTCCAGCAACAATGTGCCCCCCATGAGCTGCACAAGTGAGTTTGAAATTGTCAGGCCCAACCCCGTTCCGCCGATTTGGGTAAATTGTTTAAAGGGCTCAAAAATATGGGCTTTTTGTTCGGGGCTAATGCCAATTCCCGTATCCGAGACCTTGAGCTGCAATTCGCCACAGCTGTCGCTTTCGGACAGGCAAACGATTTCCAAGCTGACCCGGCCCTGGGGGGTAAATTTGAGTGCATTGCTGAGCAGATTGAGCAAAATTTGGCGCAGGCGCAGACCATCCAATTCGAGCCATTCGGGGCAATTGTGTTGGATAATCTCGAAGTGCAGTCCCTTTTGTTCAAAGGAGAGCGACATCAGTGCGCTCAACTCCTGACACAATTGAGTCAATTGCAGGGGATGCGTCTGTATTTCGATTTTGCCTGCTTCGATTTTGCTTAAATCGAGGATATCATTGATGATTCTCAGTAAACTTTGGCCGCTGTTGTTGATGGCGCTGAGATAGCGCCGCCAATGGGGGTCGGTGTTTTGTTCTGTCAGCAATTGACTAAAGCCCAAAATGGCATTCATGGGTGTGCGAATCTCATGGGACATATTTGCCAAAAAGGTAGATTTGGCGTGTGCGGCCTGTTCGGCCCGCTCTTTTGCATTTTGCAATTCTGCTTCGGCCTGTTTGCGGGCGGTAATGTCCATGACAGCGCCGATAATTCTGACGGTTTTCCCCTGCTCTCTGACCGCTTGGGTAACGGTTCTCACCCAGATTTCAGGGCCCTGATAGGGTTGAAAGCGGTATTCGCGATCATAGCTTTCGCCATTTTCCAAACAGCGTTGGTATAACTGGGCCAGTTCGACCTGGGCGGCTTCGGGCTGATAACAGCTTAAACTGGTTTCGACAAACGCTTGGTTCTCGCGTGATTGGCGTTCAATGGGCAGGCCATGCAGGGAATAGAGTTCATCTGTCCACCAGATGCTCTTAGCTGAGAGATCGTATTCCCAACCGCCTACTTTGCTGAGTGCTTGGGTGGCATTGAGAATCCGCTCGCTGGTGCGCAGGCTTTGTAACAGATCCGATTCGCGCTGTTTATGTGAACTTTGATCGACAAAGGCCACAACCTGGATATCCCCCAGGTTTTGAAAATAGAAGCGAATATCCCGCATCTGGCCCTCTTTGCAACAGACACGGGCTTCATATTCGCAATTCCCACTCTTGCTCCGGTGATCCCATTCTTGGCTGACTTGCTGACGGTAGCTTGGATCTGGATAGGCTTTGATCCGCCACGTCTCGATATCTGGCAATTCTTCTGGCGTATAGCCAAACAGGGCCTGGTGCTGGCGGTTGATCTTGATAATTTTTCCTTCAGGGGTGGACAGGGCCATGGCCACGGGTGCAAAATCCATAATTTCTTGAAAGCGGCGTTCACTTTTGAGCAGTTCCTGTTCGCGCTGATTCAGCTCTGTTTGTTTCTTTTCAAGTTTATAGCTCAGACTGTGGACATGGCCCTCTAACAATTCTGGTTCGGATTTGAGCTGGGCGACAGGGAGGGGGTGATGCTCCACTTCTCGCACAATGGTGAGCAAAACCTGCTCCAATTGTTCCAAATCCATGGGCTTTTCCAAAAACTCAGCGGCACCGAGATCTTTGGCCAATTGGCGGTCATGGGCCTCTAAAAAAGTGGCGGTATAAAAGACCAGCGGAATCTGCTTCAACTGTGGGTCTTGCTTGAGCTGGCGGCAGAGTTCAAACCCATCCATGACAGGCATAAAAATATCCGAAATAATCAGATCGGGAGGTTGAATCCGGGCTTTTTTTAAGGCTTCCTGCCCATTTTTAGCCGATTGACAGAAATGACCCTCATCTTCAAAAAAATGTGCCAACAGAATCCGGGCATTTTCTTCGTCATCCACAATCAGCAAGTTCATCTTAACGGACCTTTTACCATCTCAATTTTGAAGCCTCTGTTTATTTTAGCGCATTTCCGTTTCCTGCTCATGTGAGTTGTCCGAGTTCTGCTTTTAATTGTTCGGCCAGCAAATGCAGACTCTGCTGCGAGGCTTCCAATTCAAAGGCTGCAATTTGCGCCTGTAATTGGGTAATTAAGGCATGCACCTGGCTCAGACGCCAGTGCAAAGCCTCTTTTTCTAGTTTTTGGGCAAAAATCTCCAATTCGTTGATAATCAGGGATTGGCCGAGGGCTTCCGCTTGGGGCAGCCAATTTTGGCTGATTTGCTGGAGCAGTTCGGTTTTTTCTGCGCTGCTCAGAGGCTGTTTTTGCTCCGCTTGGGCCATTTCTGGCTCTGTGGCCAGGGTTTGCTGTGCCTCTGTTTTGAGAAAAGAGGCCAAAGTCAGCAATAAATCTGTGCGGCTGACAGGTTTGCTGAGATAGGCGTCAAAGCCCATTTCGAGCAGGTTTTCTTGTTCGTTTTGAAGTGAGAAGGCGGTCAAAGCCACAACTGGGATCGCGGCTGTGGCTAGTGTCTGCCGCAGAACGTGCAGGGCTTCGGTGCCATCCATGATCGGCATTTTGATATCCATCAGAATCAAATCGGGCAGGTATTTCTCAGCCAGAACACAGGCTTCGTGGCCATTTTGGGCTGTAAAAATGCGCAAGGGGTATGGGCCTAAGAGCGCTTCAAGCAGCAGCAAATTATCGCTGTTGTCATCGGCAATTAAAACAGAGGCGGGAGCAAAATTAGCCGGCAGGATTGCCTCTGGGGGCACAGTGTCTGTGCTCTCTGCGACAATCAAAACCGGCAAATTGAGTCTAAACACAGCCCCCTGGTTAAGTTCGCTTGTGACTTGGAGTTCGCCATTCATTAAGCGGGCCAGTCTGCGAGAAATCGCCAGACCCAGCCCTGTACCTTTGACGTTTTTGCGATAAGAGGGATTGGCCTGCTCAAACGATTCAAAAATCTGCCCCTGAAGCTCAGGTGCAATGCCAATACCCGTATCACGCACGTCAATTTGGAGTTGTCCCCGATCTGGGCTTTCGGGGACATAGTCCAGCTTGACACAGACAGAACCCTGTTGGGTAAATTTGAGTGCATTGCTGAGCAAATTGAGCAAAATTTGGCGCAGACGTGCGCCATCGAGTTCCACCAGGATGGGCACTGCTGGTGCGATTTCTGTTTTTAGCAAGAGTTGCTTTTGTTTAAATGCGGGTTTGAGCAGGTTATCGAGTTCCTCAACCAGGGATTTGGGTCTGATCGGCTCGGGATGTAATTCCAATTTCCCGGCTTCGATTTTGGAAATATCCAAGATCTCGTTGATCAGGGTCAAGAGTGATTCGCCACTTTTGTGGACAATCTTGATATAGCGCTGCAAACGGGGCTCTTGGATCTCTTCTCGCAGCAATTGGCTGAAGCCCAAAATGGCATTCATGGGCGTGCGAATCTCGTGGGACATATTTGCCAAAAATAGACTTTTGGAGCGCGAGGCCTGCTCTGCCATTTCTTTGGCCTTTTGCAATTCCAATTCGCTTTGTTTGCGGGCAGTCATATCTGCCAGCACACCCAATAGCCGCGTTACCACCCCCCCTTCAAACAGGGGGGTCATAATCATCTGAACCCATTTTTGCTGGCCATCAAAACAGGTAAAAGGGAAACTCTTTTCAATCTCTTGGCCTTCCAGAGCCGACTGATACAGCTGGGTGATTTCTGCTTGCACATTGGCTGGATAACAGCCCAAGCTCTTTTCTATCAGCTTTTCCGCTTCTTGGGCATCGCGTTCGCTGGGAACAGGCAGGCCATGAATGCGGTAGAGTTCATCACTCCACCACATTTTTTTTGTTTTGGGATTGTATTCCCAGCCGCCTATTTGGCCAAGTCTTTGAGTGGTATTGAGAATGGCGAGGGTTTGTTGGGCTTCTTGAACCACACTGGTGAGGGTCTCTGTGCGCAATTTAACTTCATCTTCCAAGGCCAGTTGGTAGCGTCGTTTTTCGCTGATGTCCTGAATCCGGGCAATCAGGTAACCGGGGGAATTTGGAATCAGACGAAAGACCAAACTATACCAGTGTTGCAGATCGGGAGAGGGGTATTCATAGGCCTGGGTCTTTTCTCCCGCCAGGGTCGCTTGAAACAGAGGCAAAAATTGTTGAGAGAGAGCTTCTGGTAAGACCTCTTGGAGCCGTTTACCCAAAAATTCTTCTGGGGGTACAAATAAAAGCGACTGCTGTTCGGGACGCACCCAATGCTGGACAAAACGGCCCTCGAGATCGAGCAGAAAGACCAGATCGTCGAGACTTTGCAACAGACCTTGCAGGGCTAGATCGTCGTGTTGGGATTGCTGCATCGCCTCTCCCGTAAAGGGGGTGAGCTGAAACGCCCGTTTTTAAGGGCTGTCATTCGCTGTGCTCTCATTGCTTTTGGGGAAAAGCGAAATGCCAATCAGTTTTTCAAGCAAATCTGAAAAATCATGTAATTGAATCGGTTTGAGTACAAAGGCTTCTATATGATAGGGTACAATGTCTTGAATCGGCGTCAGACTGCTGTCTGAGGTCATTACCACGGTGCGTATCTGGCAGCTCGCTTCACGCAGATGGTGTAAAAATTCCACCCCATCCATGACAGGCATATGCATATCCAGTAGCAGCAAATCCCAGCTTTCGGACAGGGCTTTTTGCAAGCCTAACTCTGGATCTGTAACACTCTGAATTTCACAGCCCGTATCCGCCAGTGCAATTTCAATCGCTTTGGCAAACGTGGCTTGGTCATCTACGAGTAAAATCCGTTTTGGTTTTTGCATGTTTTTTGTTTCCTGTTGGTATTTTATCACTCTGGCTGAATTTCTACGCTGTCAGGCGCCGGGGACACGGTTAAATTTGAGATTAAATCAGGGAATTGTTTCAGCTGTTCACTCAGTTCCTCCAGTTCAAAGTTCGTCCATTTTTGGCGCAGTTCCTGAGTATAGGCCCTAAGTTGAGGTTCGCTGTGCTGCTGCGCTTCCAAGGCTTGAATAAAGCGATCGAGTTCATCCATTATCAGTGTGTCTTTGACTTTTTCCCATAAGGGCAAGAGCGCTTCGGCACGTAAATGTGTCTGTATCTGTGATTGTAACAAAGGGACAGGGCTGTCTGACTGGGGGAATGGGGCGAGCAGTAAAACTTGGCCCGAATATTTTAGCGCGGGCAAAGCCAGTGAAAGTGTATTCTGATCGCTGTAATGGTAGTCCAGACTTCCTCCCAGGGCACTGGCCAGATACCTGCACAAAACCAAATTGAGTAAACTGGAGCGAGAATGCAAGATGTCGGGCTGGAAGACATTTTCTTGGCTGGCGAAAATCAAGCGCATTTCTTCGCTGGCGATTTCCTGGCCTGTGTCGCTGAGCTCCAGCAAAAAATCAAAGTCTTGCTGGCGAAAATGGCTTTTGAGTGTGAGTGTGATCGTTTCTTTTTTCGCGTTTGCGAGCAGGTGTTCAAACAATCTTTCCAGCAATGGTTTGAACAGATCGCCGTTGAAAAGACAGTGTTCAGGCAGGGCGTCTGCTTGCCAGCTGAATTGCGTGTTTTGGGCCCGACAGCGCTCGCTGAATCTGTGTAGTTGTGCTGTCAGCCAATCGGCCAGCGCCAGGGTTTGAGGTGCAATGGGCAAATCCTCTTTTTCAAGCCGCATCAAAGCCAATAGGTTTTCGACATAGCGGAGTTCTTCTTGGCCACTCTTGATAATTTCATCGGCATAGAATGCCTGTTGGGGAAGCCGTTCTTTCTGCAAAATCTGTGCATAACCGAGAATGCTGTTGAGCGGTGTGCGAAACTCGTGTGAAATATGTCGAATTAACTCTGTTTTAGCTTGCTGCGCCATATCGGCTTTTTTTGTCAGATGTTTGAGGTGTAATTGTTCTTGGCTGAGCAGATCAAAGGTCTGAGACAGTTCGCTGTTCTTGAACTCAAGATGGGCCTGCAATTCTTGATTAAGCAAGTCTGATTCTTGACGTAGCTTTTCTAATTGGCGTTTTTCGCGCAGCAAATTTCGCGAAGTTGAAATCAATTCTGTATAAAGTGAGCTGATTTGTTCAAGATAATCTGCTTGGGTCAGCAAGTGGCTTTCGCCAATGATCAGGATCTGCTCATCGCTGACCTTGACGCTGCAATACAGGCGAAAAGAGGCGTCTCTCGGGAGCACAAAATCCAGAGGTAACTGAGCATATTCGCCCGAACTGAGTTGCCACAGACGTTGTTTGCTGTCTGCATCTAGCCAGTTGTCCAGGTGAGAGAGCGGGGCTGAGGCTTCTCCCCGCAAAGAGAGCGCTCCCTGATTCATCTTCAATATCTGCAGATGGCGATCTGTCAGCCAAACTGAAATCCGGGTCTCATTTTCCAGGTAATGCTGCCAAAAATCGCGATAAATCGTTTCAGAAAACAGGTCCAAGCTCAAGACCCCTGCCATTGGGCCGCCAGTTTAACGGCCTCGCTGGCATTGCGGGCATAGCCATCGGCCCCGAGCACTTCCCAGAGACGCTCATGGTAGTTGAAAGCCTGGCCTCCCAGCATAATGCGCAGCCGCGAAAATTGTTTGTGACTGCGCACTTCGCGAATCAGCTGATCTGCTTTGTCGAGATTAAAGGGAATGGCCACAGAAATGGCCAAAATATCTGGCTTCTCTTCTTCTAAATATTCCAAAATATCTGCAATCGGGGTATTTGCGCCCAGATAGTGGGTCTCCCAGCCATCGTGTTCAAGCAGATCAGAGAGCATCCAGGCCCCCATTTCGTGGAATTCGTTTGGCGCAGTGGTGATCAGCACTTTTCCGCGGGTTGGCGTGGGCAGGGCCTGTTGGCCATAGAGATTTACCATCAGGTGCGAGACCAGGGCCGATGCCAAATGCTCTTGGCCCACTGAAATTTTGCCCTCTTCCCAGAGCAGCCCCACTTGCTGCATGGCTGGCTGCAGCAATTCGAGATATATTTCTGAGAGTGAAAGCGACTGTTCTCGCTGTATTGCCTCTAGCCAATTTTGGCAGGCCTTGCGATCGCCCCTGAATAAGTAACTGAGCAATTGTTTGATTTGTTGTTCACGTTCTGGACTGAGCCCCAATGGGTTTGCCTCTGCGGGACTTTCTGCCGAGGTGATCAGACTCTCATGCAGATTGAGCATCCAATCGTAGAGGGGGAGTATTTCTGCTGTACAAGCGGGAGCCAAATGGCTGAGCAGGGCTTTTTTCCAGGCCTTTAGCTCAAGGGGAAAATAGGCGTAGTCAAAACCACGGGCGTGGTATGAACGATAGACCCAGGGCAAAAGTTTGCTGAGCAGCTGAAAATCATTCAATTGCAAGACTCCGGCAATAAACAGGGCATGATTGCTGTGATTGGTATACATCACTTGAAGCGGATTGTTGCCCAGCAATTGGCTTATGTTCGGGCATTCTTTCATGGTCCGATCGACGGCTTCAGTCAAACCGCGCAGTTTTTCTCGATAGGCCAGGGCGGCTGCTTTGGAGACCTGTTTTAAGGCCGATACATCCCAAGGGTCTGGGCTCATGGTAACTGAACGCGCAGCAATTCATAGAGCAGGGGTTCGGGCAGGGGGCGAGAGATATAATAGCCCTGACCAAAATCACAGCCCAAAGCATCCAAGATCTGCATTTGCTCTTCGTTTTCAATGCCTTCGGCCAGGGCCGTCATGCCCATGGCGTGGGCCATCTCGACAATTGCGCGGGGAATGGCAGATGTGTTGGGTTTGCTCTTTTGCAGCGGCCTGACAAAGGCCTGGTCGATCTTGAGGGTATCAAAGGGCAATTGGTGGAGATAATAGAGCGAAGAATAGCCCGTACCAAAATCATCGACGGCCAAAGTCAGGCCTGTGTCTTTGAGTTGGGTTAATAAGGTCTGCATCTGACGGAAATTGTCAATCAAGAGGCTTTCGGTCAATTCCAACTCCAATTGTTCAGCCGGAATGCCACTTTGGGCGATGGTCTGAGCCACGATTTGGGCAAAGTCGGGAGTCAGAAACTGCAACAGAGAGACATTGACCGCCATGCGCAAATCTGTGTGCCCCAGTTCTTGCAGCCTAAAAAGCATGTGGCAGGCTTCGTTTAAGACCCAGGTGCCAATGGGCACAATCAAGCCACTTTCTTCGGCCACGGGGATAAAATCACCCGGCGGAATCATGCCAAACTCAGGGTGACGCATCCGTAAGAGAGCTTCTAAGGCGACAATCCGCCCTGTCTTGAGTTCAAACTGGGGTTGGTAATGCAGTTCAAAACGTTTTTCGTTGAGGGCCTGTTGTAGTTCGGCTTCCCAGTGCAGGCTTTCGTGCAATTTGCTCTCCATCTGGGGCTGAAAGACTGTGCTGGTACTGCCTCCCTGCAGGCGAGACTGGTAGAGGGCCAAGTTGGCGCGTTCGAGCCAGAGTTCGGGCAGCAAGGGCGTCTCTTGATAGACCCAACCCAGACTGCTGTGCAGGTGCAGTTGATAGCGCTGATAGGGAAAGGGCTCTTCGAAAGCGACTTGAATGTGGTGATTGAGTTCGGCTTCGGGTAAGGCACTGAGGGTGTGGGGACAGAGATATATTTGATAGGCTTGGTCGCTGGCATAAAAATCCACAGCTTTGAGGGCGGGCAGGCTTCTCAGCCGTTGAAAGACCGAATGATAGAGCAATTGAGCGCCTTCTCGACCAAAGATGCGCTGAAAGCGTTCGTGCTCGTCGAGCCGCAGAGCGACCAAAAACGAGGGGGGAGCCACGGTTAATAATTCCATTAAATCTTGTTCCGAGCCATGCAAAAAAGGCGGCAGTCCGGGTGTGGACTTAAACACATTGAGCAGATTCTGAAATTGTTTTTGTCGATTCAATCGCACCCGCACCGATTCGAGCAGGTCTTGCAGCCGAAACGGTTTCACCAAATAATCATCGGCACCGCTGCGCATGCCTTTGCGAATATCTTCAGGAAAAATAGCCTCGGCAGACATTAAAATAAACGGTGTCATGGGTTGATCCAGATGTTGTAAGGCCTCAAGCACATCATAGCCGTTGCCATCGGGCATCATCACATCACAGAGAATCAGATCTGGCTTGATTTTGTGCAATTGGGCAATGCCTTCGCTGACATTGGTGGCAAGGGCAATTTCATAGCCCTCTTCAGCCAAAATCTCACCAGAGATGCGCCGGATCGAGGCATCGTCATCAATGATTAATATGTGTGGGGACATAGGGTGTCATTCATTTCTGTTTGGGCTGCATGGAATCTCGATCCGGATGCGTGTTCCCTGGTGGAGTGCCGAGGCCAACCACATGCGACCGTTCAGTAGATAGGTAAAATGCCAGGCTTTGGTCAAACCAAAGCCGCCACCCATGGTGCGTTTTTCCAGGGCGTTGCTGCCCCGTTGCCCAAATCCAACGACTTTTTCCAATTCATGGGGGGGGATTCCCATACCTTGATCTTCGACGGTGAGAATCAGTTTTTCTGGGGTTTCTTCTAGCTTTGTGATAATCTGG
>CAZRFI010000011.1:31670-33429 GCA_964598905.1 uncultured Candidatus Sericytochromatia bacterium
GTCAGTTCTTGGTGACGAATTTTCAGAATGTCAAACAAGGAGGCCAAATTGCGTTGAAAGAGTGGCAAGTCAATCTCTTGGCTCAGTTCAGGTTGCTCGGTGAGAATGGCTGAGGTCACTGTGCTGATTTCTTCCAAGGTCTGATTGATCTCGCGCAGGCTGTTGTGCTCACTCTGATCTTCGAGCAGGAATTGTTTGAGCGTTTGAATGTTTTGTTTGCAGCGAGCCAGTTCGGGGGGGGCCTTGGCCAAAAGCTGGAGGATATTGACTTCGTTGCTGATTACCGTTAAAACATTGAGCGCTGAATGCAAATCCAATAATCGGGTTTGTGTTTCTTCTAGCTGAACGGGGTGCGTGAGTTCGATTTCATACATCTGTTTGAGCGCTTTTTCTCTCTAAGGTTTTAAACACAGTCTGAAACAGGGTTTCGGGCTCACAGGGCTTGAGCAAATAGCCCGCCACTTGGTATTTTACTGCGGTCTTGACCGTTTCTTCGCCATTATTGCCCGTTAACATAATCACGGGAATATGGGTGGTTCCGGGCATCTCTTTGAGTTGCTTGAGCAGATCGATCCCTTTTAAACCGGGCATATCGTTATCAAGGAGGATCAATGCCGGTTTATAAGTCATGGCCAGACGCAGCCCTTCACGGGGATCTTCGCTGCTGAGTACCTCTGCAATATGGCCGCGAAAAACCAGCTTGACCAAACGCAACATGCTGGGATCATCATCGACGATGAGCAGTTTTTTTTTCAGGAAAGGTGAGGGCATGGGGATCAAAGGATCATTTGTCTTGTCTTGCATGCTGTTCTGCACTTTTTTAGAGTCTTCCTGCAAAGAGCGGAATCTGCAGGGCTTTTTCAAGTTGGCCGATCAAAACATGAATGGGACAAGGTTTTTGCAGATAGGCACTGAGCTGCTGTTTATTTGCCTCTATGCGGGCTGCGTCGCTCAGATCGCTTGTCAGCACGATCAAGGGGGTTTTGGGTTTGAGCTGACGCAGGGTCTCTAAAGCGCGAAGGCCCTCCTTGCCTGTGTCCAAGGCCATCAGAATGAGATCGGGGTCCTGCTCCTCTAGGGCTTGTTTTGCCAACTCGGGCTCTTGGCAGATGAGCAATTGGCAGACAGAATCGGTGAGTATCTCTTCTATCGCCAAGATGGCCTCTGGGTCGGTTTCAACATAGAGAATCAAGGGCTGGGCGTGAGGGCTTTGGGGGAGTTCGGCACTCTCACTGGCCTCGCTGCTGGAGAGATGTTTAAAAATATCCGTCTGCAACAATTTATTCAGGCGAGTCACAAACATTTTGACGGAAAAGGGTTTGAGCAGATAATCCTGGGCCCCTTGATTGAGCGCTTGAGTCACCACCGTCATTTCGGCGTGGGCGGTTAACATCATAATCGGAACATTGTGATTGTGTGATTTTTTTATTTGCCTGAGGATATCGAGCCCATTGAGTTCTGGCATTTCAACATCAAGTAAAATCAGATCCAAATCGTTGCGCATCAGGGCCTCTCGCAAACCCGCATGGGGATCTGAAAATGTTCTGATGGTACAGTTTGCGCCTGTTAGAATATCTTTGACCAGCTCAGAAAAATAGGGCTCGTCATCAATCATGAGAATATTGCGTTCAGTTCTTATTTTCATCAGACAATCTTGCGGTGGGTGATCGTCATTAGCCTACCGCACTCCTCCTCATTTCCATCCACTCTTTTGGTTCAATTTGCAGCTAATTTTGTGGCCAATTTTGCGGCCAATTTT
>CAZRFI010000011.1:33529-34829 GCA_964598905.1 uncultured Candidatus Sericytochromatia bacterium
GGCCAATTTTGCGGCCAATTTTTGAGTTATAGACATACCAATCCCCATTTTAACATGTTCAGCACAAAAGACGCTCAGGGCTTTGCCTATTTGGATTGCAAACAGTATACTGACAGTGTACCAACGGCGTTATGTTATGATTTTTAAGATTTTTGTGTAGAGAGTATGTGTAGAGAGTAAAATAGGCCGATGAATACTTCTTTAGCTGCCGATAAAAAACCTGCTCCTTTGATTTTTTTGATTGACGATGTCGTTCAGAATTTGCAGGTTCTCTCAGAAGCCTTGCGGCAAGAGGGCTTTCGCATTTCTGGCGCAGGCAGTGGGGCTGCTGCCCTGCGTATTTTGCAGCAGGTGCAACCGGACTTGATTCTCTGCGATATCATGATGCCTGAAATGGATGGCTACGAAGTGGCCCGGCGGCTCAAAGCCCAGCCAGAAACCCAGGCTATTCCCCTGATTTTTCTCACAGCCCGAACCGAAAGCGAAGATATTCTCAAGGGTTTTGAGGCCGGTGGCGTGGACTATGTCACCAAACCGTTTAACACCAGTGAGCTGATTGCGCGGGTCAAAACCCATCTTGAACTCAAATTGGCCCGTGACACCATCATGGAGCATACCGAGCGCCTGAGTGCCCTGAATCAAGAAAAAGACCAAATTCTCAATTTGGCAGCTCACGATCTCAAAAATCCGCTGGCCTCTATTTTGTTGATGGCGGAGATGATTCAGATTCGCAAAGGCGAGCTTGCTCCCGAAAAAGTCTTGAATTATGCCGATCATATTTATCAAGATGCCAATCGCATGCTCCTGATTATTACCAATTTTCTCGATGTCAATAAAATCGAAAGTGGCCGCATTCAGCCCCAATGGCAGGAGTGGTCCCTGCAAGAAATTTTTAGCCGCTTGCGCAAGAGCTATTTGCCCCAGGCCGAAAAAAAAGAGATCCAGTTGTTTATTTCTGAGCCGGAGCCCGAATTAAAACTCAAAACAGACCCCCTGCTTTTGTTTCAGTTACTTGATAATTTGCTCTCGAATGCGCTTAAATTCTCACAGAGCGGCAAGCAGGTCTGGGTGCGTTATACGGTGCTCAAAGACGGTCTTTTGCTCGATATCGAAGATCAGGGGCCGGGTTTTAATGCCAAAGATCAGGAGCTGATGTTTCAAAAATTTGCCCGGCTTTCGGCCCAGCCTACAGCCGGTGAGAATTCAACCGGTCTGGGTTTGGCAATTGTGAGACGTTTGGCTGATATGTTAAATGCCGAGCTGAGTTTTACCACCGAGCCTGGGCGGGGAACCTGTTTCC
>CAZRFI010000012.1:0-4654 GCA_964598905.1 uncultured Candidatus Sericytochromatia bacterium
GGCACTGTGAGCAAAAAATTCTCCAGGTCGGCCACCGCGGCCTGATCTTCAAACAAAAGCGGGGCCCGCTCTAAAATCTCCTTGCGCAGCCGGGCATTCAGCGCTTTGTCGGAGGCGATCTCAATTGCACGCGCAATATACGCCTCGCGGCTGTCTACCACACAGTCCAAAAATGCCATTTTGCGATAACAGCCCAATGTCACGCGGCCAGGTAAGCGTTCGGGGTCGGGCCAAGTAAGCATGGGAATGCCACAGGCCAGCGCCTCATAAGCAGTGGTACCGCCGCCAAAATAGAGGGGATCGAGGCTGACATCCCCAATTTCAAGCAGATTGAGATACTCCTCGACCTTGAGATAGGGCAAAAACCAGATGCGGGGCATGAGTTCAGGCAAATTGCGCTCAAAGCGCGCCAATAAAAGCCCGCGCAGATAGGGGAGATTGGGATGGGTCAACAAAACCAAATGCCCCGACGGATCTTGGCGCAGCAGATCCGCGAGCAGGCTTTCAAAATCGGGCTGAATTTTGTGCATCAGGTGCGGACAGAGATAAAGATTGCCTGTTTCTGGCAAACCATAGTCGGCCCGCCCCCATTTTTGAACGCGCTCAGGCCGGTAAAAATAAGTGGGAAGCGTGGAGTTCAGCCACAGAGACTCGCTGTAAAACTGCTGGGGCTCATCGGGGGGTTCAAGCAGTCCCGAAGAGAGAAAATAGTCCATTTCGGGCTGGCCAGTACTGCCAGAACTCAACCAAGAAGTACATTGCACGGGTGCCAGACGAAAACTGGCCAAAAAAGTTTGCATCGTCTGGTTGGCATTGGGTTCACTCAGATAGAGAATATCCAACTCCAGCTTTAAAATCTGCTCACGGGCCAAGCGCAGATCTGCATCGAGCAAATGATAGCTGAAGTTGCGCTGAAACAGCGCTGGCGAAAAATGATGTGCGCTGATGGCGTGGGTATGGATGATATGAATCTCCAAATCCGCCTCTGGCAAATGGCGCAGCAGGCCCAGCATAAACTTGTCTACAGCCCCTGAGGGGCCCAAGACAAAACCCACCCGTCGGCGCGAGGCACGTAAGGCCTTGCGTGCAGACCCTGGCAGTACAGGCAAAAGTGGATGCAGAAGTGCACCGAGACGCCGCCGGTCCTGAGCGGGATTGTAAGCGGTATACGCCATATTTTCAAGCGGGAGCCAATTCAGCAAATACAGGCCCAGATTGTTTAAGTCTGGCTGAATCTGGGCTTCAGCGGGCAAGGCTGCCCCAGCCATGGTTTGCAGGCATTCCCGCGATTGCTGTAAATAATGCAGCTGATAATCCCGCTCCGGCGGAAAAACAGGCACCAACAAGTCCCGCTTTAACTCCCAGGCCAAGCGATCCGGCAAATCCGCTTGGGTAAGGGTCTGTTCGTAACAGTCCCGCGCCTCTGCCAGATAACCCCTGTTTTCGAGAAAATAGCCCAGTTTCTGGGCCAATTGCCGACTCGCTTCCGGGAAAACACCCGCTGAGAGTTTCATCACCTGGTAGAAATAAAGCGGGTTTTGACTGACTTCGGCCTGCAACAAACGGTCTTCGCTCGCATTGTCTTCGCTCAGGTGCTGTGTGCCCTGAGAATACTGGTCTTTGGCCTGCTCGCTGCGCCCAAGCTCGGCCAGCAGTTCGCCGGTTTCCAGGCGGGCCTTGATGTCTTCGGGTTTTAAATGCAGATAACTCTGCCAATGCCGAAGCGCGGCAACCAGATCACCCACTTGATACGCCAATTGACCCAGCCGGTAGTGAATTTCTGCAACATGGGGGGTGGCCTTTAAACTGCGCTGGAAATAAGCGCGGGCGTGCTCGGGACGCGCCAAAAAGTCCTGGCAGAGCACCCCCAATTGAAAACTGGCTGCACTCAATTCGGGAGCCAGTTTTAAAGCCAGCTCAAAAGCCCCATAAGCGGCGGAATAATCTTGTTCCTGCTGCAAGGCAAGCCCCTGTTGATAAGCGTGCTGGGCTTCTGTCAAAGACATGTTCACCCTCCCCGATCAGACCTTGCCTCGATTATAACAGGTCAAGTTGGCAGAAGAAGCGGGCTCACAAAAAACTGAAAACAGCCAAAAAAAAGCGGGAAAAAGCTTAAAGGAAAGTTATATATCGTTTAACATTTGGAGAAGTCTCGCAGGGTTCCCCTGAGCGCTGACGATAATGAAGTATCGACACAGCCCCGATGGGGTTGGGAGTATGTTCATAAAAGAGGAACCCATGCCAACGGTCCAAACCCTGGGCTGGGTCCAGCGTTTGACAGGTCTGGGCGAGAGCAAGCCCCAGCCGCCCGCCAAAGCGCCGGATCCGGCTATCAACCCGTATCAGAGTACAGATCGCCTGAATTTATCGGCGCGTTCCAGCTTTGGGCTTTCGACCATTCGCCTGATTGAACCCATGGATGAACTTTCGGGGGTCAAAAGCAATGCCAATCTCACCCCGCGCCAATGGCAATTACAGCGTTCCGCTGACTTCCAAAACGTCTTCCGCCATTTTGATGTATTGCCAGGAAATACCCAAAAAGGGGTGCTCAGCAAACTCGAACTCTTTATCGACAAACACCCAGATTTTCTCACCCGTTTGCAAAAAGTAGACAATCCCAAATACGGGGCCGGTTTTCAGTTCTTTTTTATCCCTCAAAAAGACGATTCCCGCTGGCAGGACGTGCCCAGCGGCGTGCGCGGAACAGGGGGTGATGTCAGCTACACGGGCATTGTCTATTCTTCGCCCCAGGCCCTGATCAAAAAAGATGGCTTTGTATCGCGGGGGCTGCAAGCGCTGTCGCGGGGAGCGATGGAAATTGTGGGCACGGTCAAACCCAGTGTGGGTGCCCTGGACGTCGGCGGCATGTTTACCGACTCCTCCGAAGACACCTTTGCCCACGAAATGGGGCATGTCTTACACAGCTATTTCCTCAGCAACCAGGAGCAATTGGAGATCTGGGCCATTTTTTCCCTCTCCAAATCCGCAGATCAAGGTTTTATTACCGACTACGCCCGCACCAACCACATGGAGTTCTTTGCCGAAGGCGTCGAAGCCTATTTCCAACAGGACTCTCAAGGCAAGTTTAATGCCCGTGACCACCTCAAAGAGACCAACCCCCGTCTGCATGATTTTGTCAGACGCGTGCTCGATTCCGAGGCTGAGCGGGGCTTGGCCCAAGACCCAGCCGTCTCGGCCTGGCTGATCGCCAAAACCAAGGGCCTCGATGCCGCTGCAGCGCTGCAAAGCTTGGGAATTTCAGGTGCAAAAAAAGACTGCAAATGCACCCAACACGGGCATTAAGACGCTTTTGAGATCGACTCAGATCTGCCCAAAGAAAAACCGGCGCCGAAAACGACGCCGGTTTTTAAGTGTTTAAATGGCTTAGCTGCGGCCCATATCCCGCATATGGCGGAAGACCGCTGAATAATCGCCATTGGTGACGAGTTTGTTCAGCTTCTCGGCCTGCAGAGCGGGAGGGGCTTTTTTGAGACCTGGGTTGGCTTTTTTCTCAGCGACAGTCATCACATTGAGCTTGCCATTGAGCGCGCCAGCGCCATAGCGGTAGGCCAGCAAGAGCTTGGCTGTTCCAGCGTTATTGGCGCCAGGAGCGACGTCAGCAGCGCTGACATCGTGGCCTTTGGCTTTGAGTTCGCGCACGAGTTGGCCCTTGAGATAACGGGCTGTCTGGGTCAGGCAGACCTCGGGGTCGTCAAGCTTGGTGCGGGCCGAGCGATCAGGGGCAGAAGAGGGCTTCATACCTGTTACACCCATGGCGCTGCTGCTGTGTTTGGTATTCAGGCCACAATCGGATTCTTGCATCGCCATTGCAAAGAGAATGCGGGGATCGACGCCCTCTTTTTGCCCGACCTTGATACAGGTTTCGGCAATTTTTTCAAATTTGGCACGATTGGCGGCGCCACCTTTGCCGGTGAGTTTGGCGGCCAAACCACCGGGGCCATTGTCAGATTCAATCGCACCCATCAGGGTTTCTTTGGTCACGGGGCCAGCACTGGGTTTGTCGGGAAAACGCAGGGCAGTGGCTGCAGAGCCATGGGCCGCAAATTTTCCAGTGAGATTGGCATCACCACCTTGAGTGGCTGGCGTGTTGACGCCACCTTGGCCACCGACTTGCCCACCCAATTGCGGGGGGCGGCTGAGGGGCCTGGGAGAAATAATCGGAGCCAGTGAGCCGGTCCGAGAGGATGCTCCTTGTACCATAATAAACCTCTAATCCAGGAATGGCTGGATTTGTTTGGCCTGACCCTGAGCAGGGGCAGCGGGAAGGGCAATGGTATCACCCTTGTAGAGCATGTGGGGATTCTGGATCACGTCTTCGTTCATGTCCAAGATTTTGTTCATGTACTTTTCTAAGTCGTTGCCGTTCACATTGTCTCCCAATTGGGATTTGGCAATCGAGGTCAGATTGTCACCGGGTTGAATGGTATAACTCTTGTTATTGGGCAAAGCGAGTTGCAGACCGACGAGTCCTCCCAACATACCCCCAATGATCGCTCCCGCAGGGGGATTTCCAGCCACTGCGGCACCGGCGGCACCGGCAGCCATTCCAACCATGACAGCTTTCTTAAGCGCCTCTTGTTTTTGGGCCTTTTGAGCCTCATTTGAAACACGTTGACCTGGAATGGTGGAGGGC
>CAZRFI010000012.1:4754-33892 GCA_964598905.1 uncultured Candidatus Sericytochromatia bacterium
TTTTTGGGCCTTTTGAGCCTCATTTGAAACACGTTGACCTGGAATGGTGGAGGGCAAATTGACATTCCCCATGGGGGTACTCCTTTGTACATAGTGACGGCTATCTTAGTTATACCCAAAGACCTGCCAATCTGAACAGGATCCTGGGATTATTTTTCGCGGGTATCAAAGACGGGGGTCTCTGTTTCGACCAAGCGCAATTGGGGATTGGCCATAAAAAAGACCTGGGCCGGAGGCATTTGCACCCGTCCGGGGTATTGGCTGCGCAAGCGGTAATGAAAAGACAATTCCTCACCGGGCGGCAGGGGCCGTGTCTGCAAGTTAATGTATCCCGGCGCCTGCTGAATCGACTCCAGCCAGCGATTGTCTTGCAAGGTGTCGAGCACGGGCAAAAAACCGCTGGGAATGCCCAATTGAATCCCCAAACGCTGGGGCTGTGCATCACTGTGACTGATCTTGAGCAAAACCGGCACCTCTTCGTCGGGCACCAAGCCCTCATGGGCCGGGGCCTCTAAAGCAAATTGAATCTGGGGATGGGTCTGGCGGTAGCTTTGCTCCAAAACGTACAATTCCTGCTCGCGGCGCACAGTTCGCCCCTGCCATTCCTGCTCCAGACTGAGCGGGTATTTGCCGCCATAACGGGCTTCAAACGATTGCCACAGGCGGCGCGTTTCCCCGGCAGCCAAGTTAACTTTTTGCCAACTCTGGCTTGAAAAGCGGTAAGTCAGCTCCTGGGGCTGGCCTGTTTGATTGTGAAAATCGAGCGCAAATTGCAATTGATCGCCAGACAAAGCGTATCTGGGTGCATAGAGTTGGGGAATCACCGCTGGGCGCAAGTTCAAGGATTCTAGCCAGCTCTGGCTGTGACCCAGGCTGTCGCGCAGGCTCACACGCAAATGCTGCGGGCCCATGTGAAAGGTCGGAGGCAGCACGATCTCTCCCGGCATTTGCGACAGGTGCTTTTGCGTGTATTGCAATGGCTGGCTTTGCTGAAGGGGGATATCCAGCTCTGAGCGGGTCTGAGCAGCCATCGTCAGCTCAGATCTCAGGGGTTCAAAATACACGGCACCCCGTGTTAAGAGCAGCAGCGGGTGCAAGAGACTCAAAACCAGCAGACCACTGAGCAACCAGGCCTGACGCAAATCTTCGTTGCGAAGCGTCGGCGGAAAAAAGCTGGAACGCAGCGCTTGACTCAAAGCCCAACAGGACAGAGCCTGGGTCAACCAATGCGCAGGCAAAAGCGCAGGTTGGTAAATGCTGAGCGAAATGCCCAGCATGATTTGCAGCGGTCCCCAGAGACTGAGCCCAAAGGCCCCATTGAGATGGATCTTGTTCCATTCTGGGGCCAAACTCCAAAACAAGGTCAGCCAAAAAGCCAAGATCGCCAAAGCAGAGAGCCAAGTGGGAACAAGCGAACCGCTGGGGAGCAGTTGCAAGGCTGTCAGCCAACTCAAAACCAAACAAAAGAGCAAAACCAAACTGCTGCTTTGGGCCGCCAGCAGCGCACGCTTGAGGCGGCGCACCCGCTGCTGCGAGGGAAAAGGCACCGTCGGCTGCTGCTCGCGCATCCGCTTGAGCAAGCTTAAAAACCACAGCAGCGGCGCCAAGGCCAAGAGTCCCAAAAACACATAAAAGCAGACACTGCCCAGATAGAGCAACGGAGCCCCGGCCCCCGTGTTACCGGCCTCAGCAGACACTAAAAATGGCCTCTCAGGCGGCAGTTCAAGGCCCTCAGGCAGGGGGGGGCCCACGCTCATTTGCAGGGCACTCAGTTCAAAGGGGGCTGTTCCTGCTTTTAAGGCCCCAGCCAAAGCAGGCAGGCGCACAATCACCGAGCTGAGGGCATCGGCTGAAACGGGGCTCAAGCCCAGTGGAGAAGCTCCCACCCGCCCAGCAAAGTTCAGCCATTGGGGTTCGGGATCTGAAGCGAGCAAAAGCAAAAGCCAGTGCTGATCGGGGTTGCTGGCCGGAGGCAAACTCAGGCGCACAGCCCCTTTTTTTAAAGCCAATTGGCCCTGGCCCAAAACCTGGTTACCTTGACCCCAGGCATAGGTCAGGAGATCGGCCTGAGGGCTATATACCAGCCATTCAGAGAGCAATTGACCTTGGGCACTGACCTGCGGCTGCAAACCAATACCTTTGCGCAAGACCTCCAGCGGCAATTGGATCTTTTGCAAATGGCCCTGGGCATCTCCAGCTGTCAGTTCCAGCTCGGCATGAATTTCTTGGGCCTTTAAGGCAAGCTCGGCATAGGCACCTTTGAGCGGCACAGCCTTGCCCTGGTAGCGCAGCCAGCCCCCTTGGACGACACGGCCCTGGCCATCGCGCAGGCTCAAAAGCAAAGTCTGGTCCACCCCTTTTTGCAATTGGGGCATCAGGGCCCTGAGATTTAAATCTGGACTGGCTGGCGCAGGTGGCAGGGTCTGTACCTGCAAAGCGGTTTGAGCCAAAAGCCGCCGGGGCAAGTGCAATTGCAAATGGTAGCGCCCAGGCAGGCTCTGGGGCGGAATGAGCAAAGAGACCGAGGCCTGTCCCAGGGCATTGGTTTTGACCCTCTGGCGCAGCAAGACCTGTTGCCCCCAGACCAGCCGCAGCTCCAGCGGAATATGCGCCCACAGCTGTTTGGCCTGATTCAATTCGGCCTGCACCACAACGGTCTCTCCGGGCTGCAAGACCTGCCGATCGGGCAGGAGCTTGGCTTGCAGTGCATTTTCCACCCGCAATTGCGACTCGGGCAAGAGCAAATGCCCATCCTCGCTGGTCAATTTAAATTTCCAGGGACCCGCTGCCAATTCGGGCAAGTCGAGCTTCCAACTGCCATTTTTCTGGCTCTTCACAGGCAATAAATACGCCTCATTTGCAGCCGGAGAGCTGAGCGAGAGGCGCATGCCCACCTGCAGGGGCTGGTGGCTGAGCGGGTCACTCACACTGCCATAGAGGGTATACGGGGTTTGCGCCGGCAAACGCACCGGCAGCACCATTTGCAAACGTGGAGGCAAATGGCTGAGATGGGCCAAAAGGCTCAAAAAGCCCGGATAACTTTCAAGCAAAAGAAAGTACAGCGGAATCACAGCCAGAAGTACCCAGCTTGAAATCGGGGGCTTGCGCATGAAGTGAGCGAACCTCGCTGCAAAAAATAATAACTTCCTCAAGGGAAGTTATCAAAGAAAAAAGGCGGGCAGAGAGGGATTCGAACCCTCGAAGCAGCTCATCACCGCTTACAGACTTTCCAGGTCTGCTGAATCAACCACTCTCACATCTGCCCAGAGATGTGTAAAATCACAACGGAGAGGGTGGGATTCGAACCCACGTGACCCTTGCGGGTCTAACCGCTTTCGAGACGGCCCCGTTATGACCACTTCGGTACCTCTCCTGAGGCGCATCGGTTGGCACACTGGGTGCCGTTCAGCCAATACAGTGAGCAAGTATAACACAGAGTTTTTAGGGGCGAAAAGGGAATGCGGGAATTAGGGCTGCTTTTGCAGAATCATCAGCCCATTCCAGAAGGTCGGATGGTGCATCATGGCTGTCGGCAAATCCCCCAAGAGTCGGTATTCGGAGCGGGCGCGCAAAAAGTCCAGGGTGGCTTGGCGGGGCGCTTCAAAATTGGTGTCATCGACCAGAATCAGGGCACCGGGGGCCAAAAACGGGTCGGCCAAGACCAGGGATTGGTATTGATTGGCATAGTCATGGGCCCCATCATAAAAATACAGACCAATCGGCGCAGTATGTGTCTGAAAATAGGCCTGGTAATCCAGTTCATAAAACTGCTGATGCGGTCCAGAGCAAAAGCGCTGCCAGTTTTGGTAAAACAACTCACGCGGGCCGCCAAATTCGGAAAAATTATCGACCCCCACGCAGGGCACCTCGGGGGCCAAAAGCATGCCGGCAAAGAGCGTAAAGCCATGCCAGACGCCAATATTCAGATAGATCTGGCCCGGCGGCAGGTGTTTGAGAATCACGCCAATCAGGGCAGCAATCGGAAAGGTGGACATGCGTTTGAGTTCGGCCAAAGGCCGCGCCTGTTCAGCCAAATGGGCATATTCTGGCGGCAGGACGGTATTGGCGATCTCAGATTCAAAATCCAGCCCCATGATAATATCCAGGGGCTGAAAATGCAAAAATTGCAGGCTTTGCACAAATTCTGTCAGATACATGCTCTCTATCTTACCCCGAGCGCCCTTACCTCGAGCACCCCAAAGCTGAGGATCGGTTTTGCGGGTTTGGCGTGTATAATTGAAAAACAACCCCATTTGCATGAAAATGCCGCTCAAGGAGAAAAGATGGCCTCGCTTGTAGACACCTTGATCTTTAATCAGCCCAGTTCTGTGGTGGAATCTTGGTATTGGGCCTTTAAATCTGCCGACTTAAAAAAAGGCCAGGTCAAACCCCTGAACTTTTTGGGCCGCGAACTGGCCGTCTATCGCGGCGAGGATGGGGTTGTCAGAGCCGTGGATGCCTTTTGCCCACATATGGGTGCCCATTTGGCCGAAGGCAAAGTCGATGGCAATGGTCTGCGCTGCTTTTTTCATGCCTGGAAATTCGACGAAAAGGGCAAATTGGAAGACATTCCCTGCCGCCAAGCGCCGGGCGTTCAAGCCGAGATCAAACACCATCCCGTCTGTGAGCAATATGGTGTGATTTGGATTTATACCGGCGAGAACCCCAGCCACCCTGTGCATTATGTGCCCGAACTTGAAGGGGTCGAAGTCGCCCATTCATTTGGCAATCAATTTGAAAAGGGCTGCCACCCCAGCGTGGTGCTGGTCAACGCCATCGACGCCCACCACTTTAACTCGGTCCACAACCTGCCCGTACGCGTGGAGTTTGACTGCCAACCCCAGGGGCCGAATAGGGTGCAGTTTAACAATACCACCCCCATGCCCCAGACCAAGTGGTACCTACGCTTTTTCAGCCGTTTTTACAAAGGCCCCCTGACCTATTCGCTCTGTTATACCTCTGGCAGCACAGGCTCCGTTACGGTCGGCCCCGATTTTTTGCACTGCCATATTATCTTTGCCCTGCGCCCCACCGCCGCAGGTACAACCGAAGGCCTGACGATTTTGATCACCCCCAAAACAGCCCACAAGACCAAATTGGGCTGGCTCAACGCCTTTAACCCGATCATTCTCTTTGCCACCATGCTCGTTGGCAATTATTTCGCCACGGGCGATACCAAGCTCTTTCAGACGATCAAGTTTAAGTTCAAGCGCCCAATCAAAGAGGACTTCTCGATTATTAAGTTCATTCAGCACCTGGAAAAACAAAAGACCACGCTCTGGGGCTTTGGCAGCTACGATTCAAGCGAAAAACAACTCAAAACGCTGCCCGATCAGGCTGAAGCTCAAATTGTAACGTCGAATATTATCCAGCTCAATGAAAAAATTGCCCAGAATTTTTAAGTCGCAAACGTGAACCCACAAAGCAAACGGGCCTGGGTGACAGGTGCCGCGACAGGATTTGGCTATTATACGGTGCTCTCGCTGCTCGCCCAGGGCTGGCAGGTGATTGCCTCGCTCAAAGACATCAGGCAGGAAAGCCCGGCCTTTGCCGAGGCCCTCACAAAATACCCCCAGGCCCTGCAATTGGTCGAACTCGATTTGACCCGGCTGGAAGCCCTGCCCGATTTGCTTGCAGAGCTGCAGGTGGCCGAAAAGGGCCTGGATCTATTGGTCAATAACGCCGGTTTTGGCACCTACGGCGCGATCCAAGACCTCAGCGAGGCCCAGATCCGCACCCAAATGGAGGTCAATTTCTTTGGTCCACTGCTGCTGACCCGTGCACTGCTGCCCGCTTTGCAGCGCGCGCAAGGGCGGATTATTACCGTCACGTCAATCATGGCCCGCTACGCCATGCCCTTGGTGACAATGTACTCCGCCAGTAAATATGCCCAAGAGGGCCTCAGCGAAGGCCTGCGTCAAGAGGTCGCCCTACTCGGCATTCAGCTCTGCACGGTGCAACCGGGCGGCTACCGCACCCCTTTTTACACCTCCCTGGTCTGGGGCGAAAAGAGCTTTGCCCCAGACTCGCCCTACCGTGAAATGGCGCAGCACTTTCAGGGTTTTATGCAACGCCTGGCCGCGCGCCCCAAAGCCCCCCACCCGCAAGAAGTGGCGGATGTGATTCTTGAACTCAGCCAACGCCCCCAGCTGCCACGCTGCGTGGTCGTGGGCAAAGACGCCAAACTGATTGCCCTTTTGGAGCGGCTTTTGCCCTATGGCCTGTTTCGCTTTTTGATGAAAGGCTTAACTAAGCAGGTTTTAGGGGTTCGGTTATAGGTTTTAGGCAAGCGGCGGCTTCTTAACCCCTAGTGCTCCTGCCGGAAACCGACCATGGCCTCAATCGCCTCGCGCTGCTCGGCCTCTGGCTCCACCTGACCCTGAGCGACTTTGGCTTGCACTTGTTCTAACCACTGCCGGGCCAAGGCATTGCAGGCTTCAAAGCGGGCTTCAAAATCGCTGTTGGGTTGTAATTCGCTGCGCAGCAGGTAGCGGCGACTGCTCATGTATTCGCGCCAAAAACGGCGGTTGAGATCCTGCAGGCGCTGGGTGGCTTCGGCCTGGGCCGGGTGGGCGTGGCGGTAGATCGAGAGAGCGACAATCAGGCGGTTCCAGTCCCCGGCTTCGCGTTTGGCCTCGGTTATCAGGTCGCTTTCGACCTCGGCCACATAAATGCAGACATAGCCCACGGCCAGATAGGCCGACTGCAAAAGCAGGCCCCAGCCGAGATAGCGCACAGGGTCAAAGAAACAGCAGAGCGCACCGAGCAGCACCAGAGATGTCAAAAAAGGCTTGACCCAGGGAGCATAGCGGATCTGTCTCATCGCTGCCCTCCCACGTTTTGTTCACGTTCTTGCACCCAGGCAGGCGGCGGCAGGCTTTTGTCGTAGAGCCAAAGGGTATGGGGGTATTTTTTGATGTAATTTTGTTCGTATTCGCGCATTTTGCCAGTGAGAATACGAAAATTAATATTGATCACGTAAAAATACGAGGGGCCATAATCGGGGGTGGTGCGGGAGATGCGCCCATCGTTGAGAAAATGGCTGGAAAAGCCGCAGCCATAATACAGCCCCAGATACAGCAGCACAGGCCAAAAAGTCTGCTTAAAACAGGCCATGTACAGCGCCCAGGGCAGCATCGGAATCGAGACAAAGGCCCCCCCAAAATGCATCCAGAGCACGAGCCGGTTGAGGTGCAAATAGAGGAAAAAGTCCTCAAAATTATCGAAGTCGGCATAGCTGTAGACGTTGATATATCTTTTGCGAAAGGCGCGTGAGGTGGTGGCTTTCATGTGGTTTGGCGTTTCTGGGCCCAGAGATACAGCCCTGTAAACAAAGCGGCATTGCCCACCGAAAGCGCGCCATAGAGCAAAGGGATCCAGCCCACGGCCAAAGCGGTGTCTTTGGGCAGATTGAGGGTGATCATCGCAAAGGCCAGTGGGGCATTTTGAATCCCGGTTTCGAAGGAGAGGGTGCGTGCCACCTCGGGGCTCAAACGCGCAGCCCAGCGGCTAAAGGCAAAGGAAAAGAGAATCCCCGAAAAACTCAACAACCCCGTGGCAGCAAAGACATTGAAATCTTGTTTTTGCAGAATTTCATAGATTTTGGGATACCAGATCAGCACCATCAAGACAATACTCAAATAGCCAATCCGGGCCCCCCATTTTTCAGTCAAGAGCGCCAAAGATTCGGATTTAAGCCGGATCGCAAAACCCACGGCGACCGGAATCAAAGAGGCAATCAGGGTCACCATCAGGTTCTGGAGCGGAATCTGAATTTGCTGGCTCTGGCTCAAAAGAGAAGAGCCAAAGAGCATCAGCAACAACGGCGTGACCACAAAAGCCGCCAGGGTGGTGGTAAAGGTTAAAAAGACACTCAGGCTGACATTGCCGCGCGCAAAATACGTGAACATATTCGAGGTGGTGCCACCGGGGCAACAGGCAATCAAGAGCAAGGTGCCCCCCGCCAGCGGATCGAGCCCAAAGCCGAGAATCAGGCAACAGGCCAGGGTGGGCAAGAGAAAATACTGCTGGGCGAGGCCCCAAAAAAACGAGCGGCGGTCGTTCCAAACACGTTGCAATTGGGCTTTTTCAATCGAGCAACCGACCCCCACCATCAGGCAGAAAAAAGAGAGAAAGAGCAGAACCTGTTCAATTTGGCTGAGCATGAATAGAGTTTAAACGCGCTTTAAAAATCCCACTCGTCGGCCTTGGCTTTCTTGGGCGGCGAGAGTGGTTGCATGGTATTGATGCGTTTGATTTCAACTTTTTTGACTTCGGGTTTTTTGATCTCAGCTTTGGGGGCTTCAATTTTTTTAAGCTCAGGCTTTTTTAATTCAGCGGTTTTGCCTGTGAGAGATTTGGGCGCTTCGAGCGGGTTGCGCGGCGGCACAGGGGGCAGTTTGACCTTTTTATCGCCAAAAGCAGCATGTTCGGCTTTTTCTTGATCCTGTCGGCGCTTTTCGTCCACCAAGAGGCGGCGCTTCTGTTGGCCCGAGTGTTTGTCATCCCCCGATTGCTGCTGCGACATGCCCTGCCCCGAGGAGTCGTCGAACATCGAGAACTCCCCTTCTTCGTGGTCGTCTTTTTTGAGCTTACGCCCAGATTGGGCCGAGCGCTGCCAAGCTGTATCTTGGGCCTCATTGGCGCCCGCTTGGCGGTAATAGGTCACAGCCGCCTGCTGACCTGCGGCATTTTGGGCCTGGGTATTTTGGCTCTGGGGGGGATCGGGCACATGTTTACCCGCCAGTGTTTCAGCAAGAGCCGAAGCCATCGAGCTGCGCTGCAAAAAGCTCAAACCGGCCGGGCGCTCAGCCTGATTGGGCTGGCCGTTTTGCAAGAGCTGGTGAATGCGTACCTGGGTGGTTTCCGAGGTCAAAAGCTGCTGACGCTGCACGTTTTGGCTTGTGCCTGTGGGGGTTTGCGAGACCCGCACCGTGTCTTTGGGGGCCTGCTGGGTCTCGGCCGCTTTTTGAACCTGCGGGGCCTGGGGCCCCTGAATCGGGCGCAGGTTCTGAAACTGGGCGCCCCCGCCGCCTTGAATCGATGGCATTTTGTTTGTCTCCCTGTGCTATTCCCTGTTTTTTGGCGCTTAGCTGGTTTGGCGGGCCAAAGCCGCCTGCAGGTCTTGAATCCGCTCACTCAACTGATCGTATTGGGTTGAGAGGGCCCGCAGGGGCACTCCACGGCCCTCCAACTCATCCAGGGTATCTGCAAATTGGTCACAATTGTCGAGCAGGGTGTCGACATGGCCCTGCATCTCCTGCCATTGGGCGGCATTGATGGGCTTGGACGTTATTTCGAGGTACTGCTGCACCAACTGATCGTTTTCCAAAATCTGATCACTCAGCGCCAGCATCTCGCGCGAAACCCGCAAGGCATCGCGGTATTGCTGGGTGCGTTCGCGCATGGGCTGGATCTGCTCGCGCAGGCGGTTTTTGGTCTGCAGATCGCGGCTGCGGTTGGCCTGCACCTGCAACTCTTCGTAGCGGTTGAACCAATAGACCTGCTTTTCTTCGAGGCGGGCCAGCATATGCCCATTGATCGTGGGCACAATTGTGCTGGTTTTTTCTTCACCCAATTCAGTCAGGGCCTCGCGAATCTGGGTATCCAGGGAAATCGCCGGGGGGGGTTCATCGGCAAAGGCAATGCGTTCAATCTCTTCGGGTTTGAGGCGCGCCCCTTTGACTTGGCCAATCAGAATATGCACGTCTTCGTGGGTGGGCTCTAAACGCAGGGCCTCTTCGAGGTAGTGCATGGCCCAAACCGGGTCGTTAAAGCGCCAGAGCAGATAGCCCATCGCAATATGCGGCTCAACATAGCGGCGATTGTAACGAATCGACTCCATAAAACAGTCCGCCGCCTCTTGCAAAAGACGTTTGTTGCGAAAGCCCTCTTCTTCTGAGAGCAGCAGGCATTCCATGCCACGGGAATACTGCTCGAAGCTCTCTTCGTGGCGATCGCGAACGGCAGTTTTGCCGGAAGTAGTGGTGGCTGTGCTGTTTTCTGACATATATCCCTATTATAACGGCCCGGCTTGAAAATTCAACTCAAGGCGATCAATCAGGCTCAGGGCCGGACCCGTCATAAACGTCGTCACCAGGGCCATCAAAACCAACATGGTAAACATTTCAGCAGAGAGAATGCCCAAATCGTAGCCAATATTCAGGACGATCAGCTCCATCAGGCCCCGCGTGTTCATCAGCACACCGATGCGCAAAGACTCCGCCCACCCCTGTTTGGACAGGCGGGCCGCAAAGACCGCACCGCCCAGTTTTCCGGCCATGGCAACCAAGACAATGATCAAAGCAGTCCCCCAGAGCGCAGGCTGATTGAGCAGGCCAATCTGGGTGCGCAAACCGGTAAAGGTAAAAAACAGCGGCAGCAGAACCAACACGCTCAGGTATTCAATCCGTTCAATAAAGACATGGCGAAAAGCCTTGTCGTTGGGCATAATCGCCCCAGCCAAAAAGGCCCCAAACAGGGCATGAATGCCAATCACTTCAGTGGTCAAGGCTGAGAGCAAAACAAAGATCAAGACCCCTGCGACCACAGCATGGGGCACCTCGCCTTTGGCGTCAATCTGTTTGGAGATGCGGTGGGCCAACCAAGGTTTGACCAGATACAACATGATCAGAATATACACCGCTGAAAGCACCAGGGTCAGACCGGCTGCCAGGGGCGAACGAGCGCTGACAATCGCTACCACCAGGGCCAGCAGACACCAGGCCGAGACATCATCAACCGCAGCACAGGTCAACGCGAGTGAACCATAGCTGGTTTTTTGCAAGCGTCGCTCCTGAATAATGCGGGCCAAAACAGGGAAGGCTGTAATGCTCATCGAAATGCCCAGAAACAGTGCAAATGAGATAAACGAGACCTTTATAGGGGCAAAGCTGCGGTAGAGCACAGCCGCCAAAGCCACCCCCAATAAAAAGGGAAAGACAATGCTGACATGGCTGATCAAAACTGCTGCTTGGGTCTTGTCTTTGAGCAATTCTTGGTCCAATTCCAGGCCGATAATAAACATAAAAAAGATCAGCCCAAGCTGGCTGATCAATTGCAGGGGTTTGAGCGAGGCCGCCGGAAACAGAAATTGGTTAAATTCAGGCCAGAGCAGCCCCAAAAGGGAGGGGCCCAATAAAATACCCGCCAGAATTTCCCCCATCACCGAGGGCTGACCCAGCCGCAGAGCCAAAAGCCCGACCACACGACTGGCTGTAACCACCACCAAAACCTGCAAAAAAAACAGCGCCAGTGGGTGTTGCAACTGCTCAGCCAGCGAAAAAAGTGGCGCGGCACCCCCCTTGAGAGCGACAGGCACCAGATGCCCCTGCTCCAAAAGTGGCCCCAGCGAAAGCAAGCCCGCAATCAGCAATAAGCAGAGACCAATCATCAGGGTATAGAGCAAACCATGTTTCAAAAGATGGCGCTGGGCAGGTGGTGTTTTTAGCTTTTGATACGATTTATTCATCATTTGGAGAATTTCCTCACAGGCTAACAAAAACTCGGCCCGTAGGCCCACATCACCAGGGTACGGCGCAGCCCTGCGGTCACAGGCTCAACCTTGTGCAACATATACGAGGGAAAAAAGACCACGGTGCCCTGTTCTTGGTTGACATCTTCTTCCATGCGCAGCCCACTGACCAATTTGAGTTGCCCCCCCTGATAATCACTGCGGGGGGTCAAAAAAGCCACCACACTTAATTTGCGGGCAGAGAGATCATCATAACCCAGGTCGACATGCCAATCGTAGAAGCCCCCCACCGGGTATTCAATCACCTGGGCCGGGGAGAGCAATTCAATGTTGAAGTGATAATAGTGGTTGTTGAGAAATTGCACCAAGGGATAAATCCGCTCATGAATCCAGCGCGTGCTCTCATCCAGGGGCAAATAAGTGGAGGTCGAATTGCGCACGCTATCGAGGGGTTCGGGTTTGCCCGCGAGACCCGATTTTTTGGTCTGGCCCTGCAGGGCAATCAATTGCTCACATTCAGCCGGACTGAAGACCTGGGGATAAAAACAGGTATTAAAGAGATAGTTGTTTTTCCAATCGGAGTGAATCGACATGGCTATTGAAAACAGGGGCCGTGGGCCCACATCACCAAGGTGCGGCGCAGCCCCCGGCGCACAGGTTCGACCTTGTGCAAAATATACGAGGGAAAAAAGGCCGTTGTGCCCTGCAATTGATCCGGCACGGCTCGGGCGTTGGCTCCCACAATCAGCCTGAGCGAGCCCCCATCGTATTCTGAGGCATCAGACAAAAAGGTCACGGTGCTGAGCTTGCGCGAAGAATACTCTTTGCCCCCGATGTCGATATGCCAATCATAAAAGCCGTTTTCAGGATAAGAGATAATCTGCAAAGGAGAGAGCTGCGTAAGCCGAAAATGGTAATAGTGATCGTTGACCTCGGTCAGTTTGGCGATCAAACGATCAGCGATCCACTGGTTATCCGCATCTGCAGGTACAAAGGTACTGGTCGAATTGCGAATCCGGTTTTCAGTAATGGCATCATCGGTAACCAAAGAAGGCCCCGTATAGCCTTGCAGTGCAATAATCTGCTGGCACTCCGCAGGTGTAAAAACACCCGGCACACAGTGCGGTTTGAGCAAATATTCGTTGCTGTCCAGATCCATGCTGACCTCCATCGACTTATTCACCGCCTTCATAATACCAGACTGGAACATATATCACCGACAAAACAGCAGCGCAACAGCTATCATGCCTGAAAACGCGTGTGCTTAAGCAGGAGTTAAAGAGTATGTTCAAGTGGTGTGTGCCCGCCATCATGATCGGATTGGGCCTGATACAAGTCGCCCAGGCTCCCGCCCAAAACGGCAACCAAAATAGTAACCAAAACAGTAACCAGATCGGCAACCCCGATTACCCGAGCTGTGGGATCCAAGTCAAAACCGACAGGGCACGGTCGCTGAGTGAATGGAAACCTGAAATGAGCCAATATAGCCTGCGCCACTATGGAGAACAAACCTGGGAACTGCAGCCAGCGGCGATTGTGATGCATTATACTGCCGGAGAGACCTTTCCCTGGAATTTGGTCAACAGCAAAGATTTTGCAGGCGAAAAACCAGGTCTGGCCTCACATTATGTCGTTGATGGCGATCAAATTTGGGAATTGCTGCCGCCTTCGGTGCGCTCCAGAGCCACCTACGGGATCAATCACCGCGCCATTAGCATCGAAATGGTAGCGCGGGATGCAACGGATTTGGCCAAACGCAAAAGCACCCTCAAAACAGCGACAGAATTGGTCCGCTGCCTGATGCGTCATTACCAACTCGATCAGAGCAAGCTCTATTCGCACCAAGCCGTGGCACGTATGAATCCCCAAGAAGTGCCAGAAGTCAAAGATTTAATCGACGACAAACCCTACCACAAGATTGATCCGGGTGAAGCCAATATGCACACCATCCGGCAGGGTTTGCGTCAAAAACCGTAAGCTGAGGTAGCTGCATGTTTCGATTCCATTTAGGCGCACTAAGCACACTAAGCGCAGGTTTGGCGCTTGTCTTAAGTTTGGCAGGCCCAGCCCTGGCCCAGAAAGGCCCCAGCCCCCACCCATTATTAGAACTGCCCAGCAAAGCCGAGAGCCACCAAAAACGCGCCATTCCCGTTTACCGCTTTGGTCAGGGCAGTGCCGAAACCATCTTTCTCTTTGCGGCCTTTCATGGCGATGAACGACAGGGTGTCTACATGCTCGAACAATTGATGAAAGAGCTGACAGCAAAACCGCAATATTACGCCAATAAAACCATTTTTTGCGTGCCCTTGGTCAATCCCGATGGCTATCAGGCCAATAGCCGCACCAATGGACGCAAAGTCGATCTCAACCGCAATTTTCCGACCCGCGATTACAAGCCAAACCTCAATGCGGGCACACGTTATTATGCAGGAGCCCAGGCCCTCTCCGAACCCGAAAGCCGTTTGGTCTATGAATTGATCAAACCCTATCTCAATGGCAATAAAAAAAATCTGAAAATCTTGAGCATTCATGGTCCTCTGGCCGTGGTCAATTACGACGGTCCGGCCTTGGCTTTGGCCAAAGTGCTTTCTGCTCAGAGCAAATTGCCGATCAGCAGCAGCATTGGTTACGCCACACCGGGCTCCTTTGGCACTTTTTATGGCAAAGAACACGGCATTCCTGTGATTACATTTGAGACAGGTTATGAATCTCCCGAAAAAGCCTGGGCCCGCTACCGAACAACCCTTTTGGCACTCTTGCAATACCCCAATCCCCAATTGGAACCGCCAGCACTGCCCAGTGCGACGCCCATCCCCAGTCTCGCTCCCAGCGAGCCCCCCCCATCCACCCCAAAGCCAACAATCACACCGACAATCACGCCAACAGCCAGTCCCGCCATTAGCCCCCTGCCGCTGGTCACCCCGACCTTGCTCTCTCTGGCCTCGCGAGAACTGTCTCCGTTGAATCCCCTTCCAGCCCCAAAACGGCGCTGGTGGCTCTTGGGTCCCACCCCCACTGCAAGTCCCCTGAGCGGAGTCGAAGGGGCAAGCCCCGAACCCACGCCAGAGCCGACCCCCAGTACGATCATTCTGGCCACACCCACCCCGAGAGCCACCCCTGTTTCAACCCCCATGCCTACGGCGACGCCTTACCAGCCGGGCAAGCTCAGTTTGCCCAAAAGCCTCTCCAAACAAGCGTATATCCGCGTCAGCAAAAAAACACAGCTCTTGCAGGTGATCGATCAGAACCGGGTCGTGGCCTCAGTCCCCGTGTCGACAGGCCTGGGCAGCAAAGACACCCCCGAAGGC
Organism: uncultured Candidatus Sericytochromatia bacterium; assembly: GCA_964598905.1. Classification (GTDB taxonomy): domain Bacteria; phylum Cyanobacteriota; class Sericytochromatia; order UBA7694; family UBA7694. The sequence continues at coordinate 19,536 of CAZRFI010000012.1, forward strand.
ACCTTTCGGATTATTTCCAAAGTACCTTTTCCCTCGTATTATGGCAGTCCCCATCTTGGGCGCCGCTCTTACCCCTCCAAACACCCCAATAATCCACTGGGCACGCGCTGGATGCAGCTCAATGTCGGGCACTTTAAAACGGGTGTGGCGATTGGTTTACACGGTACCGACGAACCCAATCTGGTTGGCAAAGCCATCTCCGGCGGCTGTGTGCGCATGCACAATAGCGATGTGGAGCAACTCTTTCAGATTTTTAGGGTCGGCATGAAGGTGATCATCTCAGCCAAATAACAGAGCGAAGGCGGAACATTTTCCGCTAGAGCCAGTTGACGCTCAGGCGCTGAACCAGAGCGACCCCATGTTTAAATTCTTTGGGGGGCGGTGGGGGCTCGTTTTCGACAAAACCCAGGGAGTGCACAAAACTCCCCTCTTTTTCCAGGCGACCCGCTGGCAGCAGTTTTTCGGCAGCCTTGCGCTCTGGGTCTGGCGCAGATTGAATACGCCCCACGGGCTGCTTACGCAGTTCGGGAGTCACTTCCAAGCCATAATTTGCGGGGCCAAGAGCGGGTTTGAGATTCATGCAGAGATTATAGCACGCAGTAGCACAGAACTTTCGTGCCAAATCCTGTGCCCCTCTGGAGATCTCACCCCGCTTCTGATATAGTTAAAGATAGGCTTTTTAGATCAAGATCATTAAGTGATCTTTAAATTTGCTCTAAGCTTAAAAGGGATACCACAAGATCCAAAGCCTGTTTCACGACAATAATTGTGTAAAGTTTGCCAAGAACCCCTGGAGGAACCCCGACCATGCAAAGCCTGAGACCCCTCAACGAAATCATGCCCCAACAGCCCCAGTATCAGCCCCAGCCTGTGCAGCCCCAGTATCAACCGCAGCCCCAGCCAGTGCAGCAGCAGCCTGCCATGCCCGGCAATATGCGTGTTGAACAGCTGACCAGCTCTGGCCAAATGCAAAGTTTTCAGAACAATGGGCGTGTAGAAGTTGTCATTCAGGATCGGGCTCGGGGTCATTTTGTTATTTCGGCAGACCAACTCAATATTGCAATGGTAGATCAGCAAACAGGTGGCATCGGTCTGGGCAACGAACTGCGTATTTTCGACTCCAACAACGACGGCTGGCTGGTTGAACAAGAACTGCAAAGCGCCATCGGCTCTTCTCCTGCCATCGGCGAAGGCACCTCTAAATTTGAACATGTGGCCTCTGCCACTCTCGGTGGCGGCATGTTCGGTGCTGCTGTCGGCGGCATCGCTGCCAAAATGGGTTTTGACATCGGCAGCAAACTCGGTGGCAAATTCGCAGGCACCAAAGGCTGGATGATCGGCGCTGGCGCTGGTGCAGCGGTTGGTCTGGTCGCTGGTTTTGTAACCCACAAAGGCACCAAAGGCAATGACTCTCAACCCGCTCCGGTCAATGGCTATCGCCCCGAGACCCAGTGGAACGAAAGCCGTTTCGCCAAAGCCGTCCTCTAAAGAAACAAGGCAAACAAAAGCCCCGAGTTCATCGGGGCTTTTTTATTGGGCGTTTTTCGGGAGAAATTCGGGTGAAAGAAACGTCGCGGCTCTGGTGTCGCGGCTCTGGTTAAAAGTCTTCGTCGTCTTCAAAATCCACAATCGCAAATTCTTCACCCGACTCAGGTTCAAAGACCTCATCTTCGAGTTCTTTTAAAAGTGAGATCGAATTGGCCTGGGAAAGCGGTTTTTCTTCGATCGGTTTTTCCCCGAGTCGCATTGTCATGGTCGCATTGGCCACAGGCTGACCCAGCACAGGTGCCGCTGCACGCTCTTGGGAAAATTGCTGTTCTATTTGGGCCAAACGGGACTGAAAGCTATTTGAAAGCCCCGTTAAAAGGCTGTGAAAATCCAAAAGGGCATTGAGTAATTCATCGACCTGATCGTCGGAGAGGGCTTGTGAGCGGGCCATGGTTGCCATTTAAACGAGATTACCTCTTGTCGCAGGAATAAAGGTCCATTTTTTTTCTACCCGCTTGTACGGGATTTTAAACAAGCCCAGGAAACAAGCCCAGGAAACAAACTTATGAAAGATGGTATTTTTGCCGTTCGGTGTATTCTTTCATCGCAGCTTCAATTTCATGGCGGCGGGCATACCCCATCTCAACCAAAAGGGTGCCTATTTTTTTATGGGCATGTTCGGGTTGGTATTTTAAAGTCAAGACATGGGAGAGTTGCCATTGTTGAATCAGACCCATATTGACCAAAACCAATCCCAGTGAGTCACTCGGGGGGGCCTGCTGTTCTTTCAGCACTTCTTCTAATTGCTGTTGGGTGATATACCCCAACAGCACCAGGATCTCCCCAATCGGCTTATGCAAAATGCGCGGCAAGCGGAACTGATAGTCCATGGCATCTTGCAATTCGTCTTGGGTAATGAAGCCCTTGCGAATCAGCAATTGGCCCACGGGATCGCCGTCACCCTCTGCTTTTGAAGCCCCTGCAACCGGTATTTTTTGAGCCTGGCTTTGTTCTGCAGGGGCCGATCCTGCCATCTCTTGATAAGAGGGCAATTGTCCGGTGGGGTTCTGCTTTTTATAATAATGCTGCAGGGCGGCTTCGATCATCTCTTTGGTGGTATAACCCATTTCGAGCAAAACAGTGCCCATGCGTTTCTCTTCACCACTGGACTCGCGGTTTTGTAAGGCATCCGCCAATTGCCCCTCTTGGATCACCCCGTCTTTGATCAATTGCTGCAAAAGCACATCTTCGATCGGGGGTTTTTCTCCGAGGGCCACCTGCATATCGTCTTCGCTGACAAATTCCAGCGCCACAATCACTTCTGGCAAAGTCATTTCTTGTCCACTGGGCAAACGGCACTGATACTGCAAGGCCTCTGTCAATTGCTGTGGCGTCAAGAGGCCTTTTTCAATCAGAATTTTATCAATGGACTCAGTGCGTTTGGGAAACACGGGAACAATCCTTCTCGGTTTTATCTAGCAACATAATATTAGCCCACCCCCTGGCTCTGACGAAAATGCTTTAACATGGTCTCTTCAATAGCATCTTGATTAGTATAGCCCAATTCCACCAAAAGAGCGCCCAAAGTAATATGGGGGCGTCCCGGTTCAAATTGCACACAGAGTGCATGGGCGAGTTGCCATTCGGCAATCAAGCCATATTTCACCAAAATTTGGCCAATCGGCATCTGTTTAAACTCAGGCTGGGCTGTTAGGGCCTCTTGCAATTGGGCTTCGCTGATCGCACCTGTCAAGACCAAGATATCTCCCAAAGGACGGTAATCTTGGCTGCCACCACTCTTTTGAAAGTTCAAAGCGGCCTGCAACTGAGCCTCGGTGATATAACCTTTGTCGCGCAAAATTTGGCCCAAGGGCTTTTTGGCAGGTGTTTCGGGTGTTTGCGGAGCTGGAGGCGGGGGTGAAACCGGAGGCGTTATTGGGGCCGGTGCCAAGGCAGCTTCAATCCGCTCACGGGTGCTGTAGCCCAGTTCCAAAAGCAAATGGCCCAATTTTTTATGGGCATGTTCGGGACTAAACTGCAAACTCAGGGCATGGGCCAATTGGCCTTCGTTGATCACGCCAGCTTTGACCAAAAGCTCACCAATCCGATTCGGCTGCTTCTGCGGTTGGCTGGCCAGGGCTTCGTCCAATTGCGCTTGGTCGAGATAGCCCTGTTCGATCAAAATTTCGCCCAGGTGTTTGTGCAAAACCTTGGGCAAGCGGCGCTGGTATTCGAGCACATGATCCAATTCGCTCTGGGTAATCCAACCTTTGGCCACCAAAATTCGCCCCAAAGGCATATGTACAGTGGGCTCTGGGGAGCGGGGCTCTTCTTTGTAGACCTCTTCTTTTTCCGTGATCGCAGGGGTCAGGCCCTGCAGAGAGGCATCCGAGCGCACAAAGATTTGGCTCTGTTTGAGCTGATAATTGGAAATGGTTTGCTCAATCTGGGCATTGGAAACCAGCCCCAAATCGACCAAAATATCCACAATATGTTGGGTCGGAAAGGCGTTGAGAATATCCATGGCATGATGCAATTGTTGGGCTGAGAGAATGCCCTCCTGAATCAGGATCTGGGCAATCGGATCTTCCAAAGCGTTATACGCTTCACCCAATGCCGTGCGAATCTGAGCTTCGGTGACAAATTCAAAATCAATCAAGACCTGGGGCAGAGCCGTGTATTGGCCGGGAGGCAAACGGCACTGGTATTCCAATGCCTGGGTCAATTGATTTTGTGTAATCAGACCTTTTTCGACCAGCTTGGCGCTGATTTCCAGATCGGATTTTTCTTGCGACATAGATCGGACACCCTTCTCTAGAGGCTTACACGGAGCCTGTTATCATTGTATCAGGAGTCTGGCATCAGGCGTCTGTGATCTTTTGAAAGAGGCCCATTTGACAAAACCCTCAAAACAAGTCGCAACCCCCTGTTTGACCGCAGGAAAAGAAAGTCTAACCCTGCTCTTGCAAGTTTGTCTGGGAGCAGGTCTTTGGCTGGTTTTATTGATTTGGTTGGCACCACTTGGTTTGCAGGATCTGCTTACAGGGCAAAGCATTCCAGCTTTCTGGCAGAATCTGTATCTGCTGGGCCTTTATCTCTGGCTGGGGGGTTGTTTGCAATTGAGCCAGCGCCGCTCGGGGCAACAATGGCTGGCCTGGGGACTGGGAAAGGGCTGGTACAAACAGATACTTCCCGCCTTTGGCTGGGGTCTGCTGATGTTTGGCTGTCTGTGGTTCTGGGGCTATAGTTCTGGGCAATTGGCCAATCTCCAGGGGTCAAACAGCGCTCTCGGTTCGCTGCCCCCCTCAGAATGGCAAAGACGACTCTGGCTCTGCCTCATCAGCCTGTTTTCGGCCTGGGCCCTGGCAAGCATCGAAGAAGTCCTCTTTCGCGGCTGGCTTTGGCAGGTCTGGCTGCCTGCACTGGGCCCTCGCAAGACCGTGCTGCTTCAGGCCCTGGTCTTTAGCGCCGTACATGGAGAGAGTTGGCAATCGGGCTGGTTGGCCCTGCATCTCTTTTTGATTGGCCTCTTGCTTGGCGGGCTGCGCCACGTGACGGGCCGTTTGGGTGCCAGTATGGGCTTACACGCGGGTTGGGTCTGGGCTGTACTCTGCCTGGGCCAATTGGGCCTGCTGGCAAGCCCCCACGGGACTTACAATCCCCTGCGCGAAGGCCCCACACTTCTGATTTGGTTGGGGCCACTCGCTTGGGTCACTTTTCAGTGGCTGCGAAATGAGGCAGAGAGCGCAAAGCATGCCGCTGGATCGGCAAGTGTGGCATAATGAATCCGCAATTTTATATGACTGAAAGAGGAATTTAAGTGCATGATGGATTTACAGGTTGTCGCAAAACCTTTGCAGGAACAGGAAACAGAAATGTTGGTCCTGACCGTTTTTGAAGACGAATTAAAAAAACAAGATTATTTCTTGGCTCTGGACGAAAAACTCGGGGGCAAAATTGCCCGGATTATCGAATCGGGTGAAGTTCAGGGAAAATTTCGCGAATTTACCATTCTGCACACCGAAGGCATTGGTCCCAAACGGATTTTGATGATGGGTCTGGGCAAACGCAAAGATTTCTCCCTCGATCGCATCCGCTCGATTGCTGCCAATAGCTCGCGCTACGCCCGCCGGATTCAGGCCAAAGAAATGGCCATTCACGATTTCGCCTCCTGCGACGTGAACCCCGCCGACAGCGCCGAAGCGATCATGGAAGGCGTGCTCTTGGGCATGTACCGCTTTGACAAATACAAAAGCAAAAAGAAAAACCCATCCAAATTATTGGAATTTGTGACCGTGATTGCCAGCAATGAAGAAACCGTTGCGGCTCTGCAGGCCGGTGCTCACAAAGGCAAACACCTGGCTGAGTGCGCCAATTATGTGCGCGATCTGGTTAACGAACCCGCCAATTATATGACCCCCACCATTTTTGCCGAACGGGCCCAAACCCTGGCCGAGAAAGCGGGTATTGCCATCAAGGTCTTGGATCAAGCGGAACTCGAAGCCGAAGGCATGGGCGCCTTTTTGGCTGTGGCCAAAGGTTCTGATGAGCCCCCCAAAATGGTCGTGATGGAATACACGGGCAAACCCGGTGCCAAAAAAATCGGGATTGTGGGCAAAGGCGTGACCTTTGACAGCGGCGGCTATGATATTAAACCCTCTTCAGGTATGTTGCGTATGTACGGCGATATGGCCGGTGCCGCTGCGACCCTGGGTGCGATTCATGCGATTGCCTTGGAAAAACTGCCGATCAATGTGGTGGCTGTCATGCCCCTGACCGAAAATCTGGTCAATGGCAAAGCCTTTAAACCCTCGGATATTCTCACCTCGATGTCGGGTAAAACGATCGAAGTCTTAAATACCGACGCCGAAGGCCGTCTGCTGCTCTGTGACGCCCTGACCTATACCCAAAAACACCACAAACCCGACGTGTTGGTCGATATCGCCACCCTGACCGGGGCTGCCATTATTGCCCTGGGCCGGACAGTCTCTGCGGTTTTGACCAACGATGACAACCTCTATACCCGCCTCTACAATGCCGGAGAGTATTGTGGTGAGCGCGTCTGGCAATTGCCGCTCTACGACGAATTCCGCTCCCAGCTCGTGAGTGATGTGGCAGATATTGAAAGCGTCGGCGGCCGCTCAGCTGGCACGATCACAGCCGCAGTCTTCCTGAAAGAATTTGTCGACGAAGGCCAGTCTTGGGCCCACATCGATATCGCAGGGACCTCTTTGATGGAAGAAGAAATTGCCCGCTATGTCAAAAACCCCTATCTGCCCAAAGAGGGCGGCACGGGCACAGGCACCCGCTTGCTCTACCACTTTGTCGAATCGTTTGTCGAAGCTTAGAATCGTTTGTCGAAGCAGAAAGGACAGCACGGCCCAGTTTTTTTTAAAGGCCTGAGTCCGCTTCAAATTAAAAGACCCGCTTTAAAATAAAAAGCGGGTCTTTTTTTCTTGTCCGGGTGGTATTTGCAAGCATTCAAGAAAAGAGTGAAGGGCGTGGCTTGCGGGCCTCACTCGGACCGCGAAAGACGGCATGGGCCGCCCATTTTAAGAGCAAAAAGACCGCTGTGGCAATTGCCAGCAATTGAACCAAACTGCCCGCAAAGACCACGCCAATAAACAGTTTGCTGATCAAGAGTACAATCGCAAAGGTGCCCCCCATTAAAATCAGCAGGCCCGACAGGCGGTCAAATCCAGGCAAATCTTCAAATTTCACCTGTTTGGCCATGATCATCAGGGTAATCGTCATCGAAATCGGGGGGCCAAAATAGACCAAGGCATTGGCATCCAAGAGATTCTCCCGACTAAAAAAGAGACTATAAGCCACCACAATACAGGCCAACATGCCAGGCAAGCAGGTCAAATAGGTGATCAGGGCGTAAAAATAGCGCCAGGGGGCAAAATTGCCTCGATTTTTGCCATGAAACAGAGGCAAAACAAGTGCCGAAGCGGGCAGGAACGCCAAAAAAGCCCACAGGGATGAGGGATGACTGCCTAACCACTGGATCACTTCACGCACACTCATGGATTACAATACCTCTTTGCCCATTTGTTCTTAATCATAACAAATTCAGGCCCCCAGAGACATTTTAAATGTATTAAATACATTTTTTATTTCTGTAAAAGCGTATAATAGAAAAGATCGTTTAGAAAAGAGAACCCCATGTATTCGCTGCAACGCCTTTTTACCCAGTCACACCCGATCATTGCCTGTATCCATCTGCCCGCCTTGCCCGGTGCGCCAGGCTATGGTGGCAGTATGACACCTGTCTACGAACAGGCCCTGGCCGAGGCCGCGCTGTTTAAACAGGCGGGTGTAGATGGCCTGATTGTCGAAAATTTCAACGATGCGCCTTTTTATCCCGACCAGATTCCTGCCGAGACGGTGGCGGCCATGGCCGCCCTGACCCGCGAAATTGTCAAAGCCAGCGATTTGCCGATTGGTGTCAATGCCCTGCGCAACGACGCCCCAGCAGCCGTGGCGATTTCAACCGCCGCAGAAGCCCAGTTTATCCGGGTCAATGTCCATTTGGGGGCTGTGGTGGCCGATCAGGGCCTGATTCAAGGCAATGCCCATCTCAGTCTGCGACTGCGGGCCCAGCTCAAATCTCAGGTCTTGATTGTGGCTGATGTGGGTGTCAAACACGCAGCTCCCCTGGTCAATCGCGGCCTGGCCGCTGAGGCCCACGAATTGACAGAGCGGGGACAGGTGGATGGACTGATTGTCTCAGGGGCCTTTACAGGGGCTGCTACCGACAGCGCCGATCTGGCCGAAGTCCGGGCCCACAGCCATTTGCCCATTTGGGTCGGCAGCGGTGCCTCCCCCCAGAATTTACATGAACTCTGGCCCTTGGTTGACGGCCTGATTGTCGGCAGCACCTTTAAACAAGCGGGGCAGGTGCGCAACCCCGTGGATATTACACGGGTTGAGACCTTTATGCAAATTGTCAGAGAGCTGCGCGCAGAAGAGGCTTAAAGCACCAGCGTAGGCTTGGGATCGGGCTCTTCGAGCATTGAATTGCCACGAATATGGGTGATCAACCAGACGGGCAAGACGGCTTTCATGCTGCCGGGGGGGTTGATAATTTCAATCACCTTTTCAAAGACATTCCAAACCGGCATGGTCAATGCCCGGCTGTCTTGCTCACGCATAAAGTCCTCAAAATTGCTGATCTCCCAAGCACAGGTATGCACCTTGACCGTCTCTTCGATCTGGACCAGGGTATTGCCCATGGCGCGGCATTTGGCCGGACGCACGGGATAAATCCCACATTTGTCCATGACCAAAAATGGGCAGGTGGCGTGTTTGAGCGATTGGGCCAGGGTCTGATAGGTATCGCGAATTTGCTCAGGCGGGATCTCCCCTTCGATCATGCGCTGCTGCAAGAGCAGCGAGTCGCGGTATTCAGCGGCATAAAAGCGCGCCCGGCGCACGATTTCGTCTTTGATAATCTGGGGAAACTCGTTGATATAATACAGGATCAATTCCCACTCAACGGCGGTCACATACGGGGGGTGCAGGCCTTTGCAGCACATCGCACAGTCAATTTTGCAGCGGATATTGCTGTATTTGTCTTTGACCTCGTCCATGAGATAGTCCATGATCTCATAGACGTCTTCCAAACAGGTGATCTGTTTGAGGGTTTGGTAGCCTTCGGTAATGGTGGCCGCAAGGCCTTCCATGCCCTCAGCGGGTGCAATTGGATTTGCCATCTCTTTTTCTCCTGCGCGCTAAATACTGCGGGGCAAAAACTGTCCCGCGCCTTGTTCGCCTGTGAATTTGCCATTATCGCAGACAATCTGCCCCCGCGAGAAGGTCATTTCGGGATAACCTTGCAATTCCAGACCTTCGTACAGACAAAAATCGCTCTCACCGTGTAGATGGGAGCTGCTCATGGTTTTTTTCATTAAGGGGTTAAAGACCACCAGATCGGCGTCTTTGCCAACAGCGATGGAGCCTTTGCGCGAGAGACCAAAGATCCGGGCTGGATTGGTCGACAAAAGTGCCACCAATTGCATCAAATCCATGTGTTTGCCACCCACTGCATGGTGGTACAAAACCGGCAAGAGCAGCTCCAGATTGGCAAATCCCGTGGGAATGCTGGCCAGGTCTTCGCCCAATTTTTTCTGTTCTTGGGTAAAGGCCCAGTGATTGCTCGAAACCAAATGAATGGTGCCCGCTTCGAGGCCTTTCCAGAGGTTTTCCAGATCGCGCTGGCTGCGCAAGGGAGGCAAAACTGTGTAATTTCGGGGCTGAGAACCGAGATAGGCCTGATCGGTGTGGGTCAAATAATGCAAATCGGTACCTGTAAAGATCCGGCTTTGCAGAGGGTGGTTTTGCAGGGCCTGATTGAGGGCATCGCGGCAACTGAGCTGGCAGAGATACAAGCTGCAGCGGCTGGCCTGGGCCAGGGTCATCAGGCGAAAGACCCCTTCGGCCTCGGATTGCGTGCTACAGAGTTCAGAATAATGGGCAAAGGCATTGGCATCAGACAGGGGATAGCGCTGGGCTGCCGACTGCAAAAGTGCCTGATTGCCACAGTGCACCATCAACATGCCCCCCGCACTGCCGATTGCATCCATCAATTGCAAAAGCGAGGCATCGGTGTGCACCATTTGCGCGTCTGGGCCAAACAAAAAGGCCTCAAACGAGGGAATACCCGCGTTGAGAAGCTGTGGCAGTTCTTCGAGGTAACTCTCTTGGGCATCGGGCAGACAGACATGCAGAGCATAGTCCACGGCAGCCTGAGAGTCGAGCAGCTGTTTGCGCTGTTTGACCGCATCGGAGAGGCTTTCATCGAGCTTGGGCATGACGGTATCAATGATGGTGGTCACGCCCCCGCAAGCAGCAGCCTGGGTGCCCTTAAAAAAATTATCAATCGAGCGGGTGCTGCCAAAGGCCGATTCAAAATGGCTGTGGACTTCAACCACACCTGGCAGTATATATTTGCCCGAGGCATCAATATTTTCCATACCGACAATGTCGTGGCCGATGGCGGCAATTTTGCCGTTGCGAATGCCAATATCAGCCCTAAAAATATCGTTGGCCGTGACAATCGTTCCGTCTTTGATGCTGATATCCATGCGCGGAGTTGCACCTGTTTTTGTTCTTGCTAGATTGTAATAGTGTATCAGTCCCGGCGCAAAGATCAAACGGGAAGGCCGCAAAAGATTAAATCTTAATTAAATTGGATTTAATTTATGGTTAATCTTCCCCCTCTGACTCGCCAGTTTTTGCCAGAATAGACTACATAGATAATGTAAAGCCATCTCGCAAGGGAGTAGATTTCAGTGAATGCACTGACAGAAAAAATCAGAACGGGCCTCTGCCGCTTTGTTGGAGAGATCCTGCTTGAAGCCGGATTGGTCTCTGAACAGGCCCTGAACGAAGCCATCGAAATTCAAAAAAGCACCCACGAACTGCTCGGTCAGATCCTGGTGCGCAATGGGCATTTGACCCAGCAACAATTGGTAGATATTCTCGAAATCCAGCTCAATAACCGCTATGATCGCGCCCAACGCCTGCACAAACACCTCGGTGAAATCCTACTCGAACACCACGCCATCAGCCGCTGGCAATTGGCCCGTGCCCTTCAAGAGCAGGGCTTGCGCGAAAGCAAAATTGGCCAAATCCTGGTGGATTTTGGCTATACGACACGGGGCAAAGTTGAACAGGCCCTGAGTGATCAGGCGATTGGTGCCGTACCTGGCCAAGGCTCCCGCCGCGTCAGCCTGGGTGAGTTGCTCTTGCAAAGCCACCGCCTGACCCCAGACCAATTGCACCAAGCCCTCGAAGAACAGCACCAAAGCCACGACTACCTCGGCAATGTGCTGGTACAAAAAGGGGTTTTAAACGAAGAAGAACTCGAAGACGTACTCACCACCCAATTGTGGTTGCAGTACAGCGCCGGTGGCAGCGGTCGCCAAGAGAGCGATCCGCTTAAACCGATCCAGAAAAAGATCGGTGAGATCCTGGTCGACACACACCAATTGACCCGCGAACAGCTCGATGTGGCCGTCGCAGAACAGCACCGCAGTGGCCTGCGCCGCCTGGGTGACATTCTGGTCGAAAAGGGCCTGCTGCCGTTCAAAGAGTTAATGCGCGCCCTGCGCCTGCAAAAACGTCTGGCGACCTTGGCCATGAGTTCTGCCCTGGGTGTGGCCCTCTTGGCCTCCTGTGGCACGCCCCAGGTGCCCCTGCAACCCATGCCCTATGGCAATATCACCGCCAATATGGTGACCCAATCAGTGGCCGCCAGTCAGGTCATGGCTGGGCCGTTTAAAACCCTGCAGGTCGGTGACGGCGGTCAGCGCATCAAGATCTACCAAAATGGCAGCAAGGTGCTCGAAAACGTGCCCTTTTTCCACCAGGGTCAAGACAATACCTGTGGTCAAGCCGTTTTGGCCTCGCTGCTGAATTATTGGGGCACGCCCATGACCTATCAACAGGTCGTGGACCAAGCCAACCCCGGCAATTTGCCCACCACCGATGATGCCATCACCAGCTATCTGCGCAAAAAAGGCCTCAAGGCCCAGGATTTTCGCGGTGGCGTCTTAAACAACCTGATCGAACAGGTCAACAAAGGCCGCCCGACCCCTGTGTTGCTGGATTTTGGTGGTCTCTCCCAAGAACACTATGTGCTCGTGGTTGGCTATAACCAGAAAAAAGGCACCTTGGTCATTCACGACAGCCTCGAAGGGCCTTACGTCGAAATGGAGATGACTGTCTTCCAAAAAATGTGGGACAATCGCTCAATCCGCCAAATCCACATCTTTGGCGGTGACAATTACAAACGCCTCTTTTTTGACGTCTTCCGCTGAAGTCGGGAGCGCTTTTAAAAAGCCGGTTCTGGAAACAGGGCCGGCTTTTGGGTTTCTCCGACACATTTCAGAGACAGGAGTCCTTGAGAGATGGTTTCTTTAGAGTCACATTTTGCTCAGCCCATTCAGCCACCCGAACTTCCCCCTTCAGAAAAAGCAGCCAAAGCGGCAACACCTGTTAGGCCAAACGAAGCTGAAGCCCCGGAACCCACAGTCGCGGTCAATGAAGCAGATTTTGCAGAGCCCCTACCAGAACAAGGTGCGCCAAGAAGGTACCTGTGCCGCCGCTTCGCTCCAAACCCTAACGGCCAATATGCACCCGCAAAAATACTTAGACATGACCCTGGCCCTGGCAGAGGGCAAAGCCTTTAGCTTGCCCGATGGAAAACAGCTCAAACCCAATGACAATTGGCGTCTGCCCGGTGAAGATCGCCAAATGAGTGAAGCCATTGTGCAAAATGCCCTGATGGATCTGATGCTGGGAGCAGGCAAATACAAGCGTCATTTGGATACCGGCGCAGATCAGGCCTCTCCTCGGGTGGGGCAGCAAAGCAGCGCCATCGATCGGCTTTATGGCAATCAGTTGGATTATACCCACAAAAATGTGCCGATGATCTGGCCATTAAACCGGTTTGCCCAAAACACCTCACGGGAACAGGTCGAAGACGATCTCAGCCGTGGACGGGGGCTGGTGGTCAATATCTGGGGGCATGCCATGGCCCTGGTGGGGATGGATAAATCTGGGCCTGAGCCCAAGCTGATCATTCAAACCTATGGGGCACAGATTGAAATGCCTGTCTCCGAATTTAAACCCTATCTGATTAACGTGGTCTATGTCGATGATCCCGGTGAAGACAATCGCCAGCTCAAGTCAGGCGAACGCAAACATATTGGGGTGGATCTGGCCCGGTTGCCGTAAATTTGGCAGCCAGTGTTCAATTGAACAATCAATGGAGCCAACGCCCCAGCCGACACACAGGACATGCCCTTTCTGGGCTTTGAACTGCTGGGCATCGCTCTCTGCCTGGGCCAGTAAATTGGATGACAGCGTGACGCTGGGCAGACTGCCTGCTTGCTTTTGCAAGACCTCGGCCAATTGGCGGCGCAGGGGTTCGAGGTAGCTCAGCTCGTCGCGCACGTTCCAGTAGAGATCCTGAAAGCGGGAGTTGATTTCTTCAAGTTTTTCTTGCAGACGCTCTGCTTGTTTGGGTTTGAATTGTCACCAGACCAAGCTTTTGCAGGTAGATGGAACCCCAGTATTTGGGGTTGAATGGATTAATTGGGGGGAGGAGAAACCTCAGCATGCAAACGCAGTCCCAGGGCGTTCATGACTTTGAGTATGGTGTCAAAGCCAGGAACACGCTCACCAGAAAGCGCTTTATACAAACTCTCGCGGGAAAGTCCTGCATCACGGGCGACTTGGGTCATCCCCTTGGCTTTTGCGATATCTCCCAGGGCTTTGGCAATAAAAGCAGCATCGCCATTGGCATCTTCGATTGATGCTTCCAGATAAGCGGCCATTTCTTCAGCCGTGCGCAGGTGTTCAGACACATCGAATTTGCTCACCTTGATTTTGGGCTTCATATTTTTTTGATCTCCTTTGCTAATCTCAAGGCCCTACGGATATCTTTTGCTTGAGAATGTTTATCTCCGCCAGCAAGTAAAACAATCAGATCCGCTCCTTGCTGCAGAAAATAAACACGGTAACCCGGCCCATAGGCAATTCTCAATTCAGAAACACCTTCACCAACAGGTTTGACATCTCCCGGATTTCCCTGAGCCAAACGCTCAATTCTCACAAGCACACGGGCTCGGGCACGTATATCTGTGAGCGAGTCTAACCAATGAACGAAGATATCTGTTTTATGAATTTGAACCACACTCAAATCGTATCCCATAGGATACACATTTGTCAAAAAATTAAGCTATCCAAAACAGGGTATTGTCTGCAATCGCACACAAAAATCCCTCTTTGAGAAAGGAAAGACGCGGACTTTCTTGGGTCTGCAAGGCCAATTCAAAAACTGTTTTGCCGTTTTCGTC
>CAZRFI010000013.1:0-7278 GCA_964598905.1 uncultured Candidatus Sericytochromatia bacterium
AAATGCCTTTCTAAAAAATCACACGGGCAGAAACACAAGGAGCAGGCATGAGTTCAAACCTGGGAATGGCCACCGGCGAACTGCAGCAAATGCATGTCGAAGGGGGTGGAGAGAGTCTCTGGAGAGAGGCTTTAAAGCGCCTGCTTCGGGATAAAATCGCCGTCTTTGGCGGGATTGTGATTGTCTTGTTGGTCTTTGTGGCTGTGGCCGCACCGCTGATCACGCCCCACAAGCCCCACGACCAAGCTGGCAATGGCACCTCTGCTTATGGCATGCCTTTGCCGATCAACAGCTGGGGCAAAAAACTCACGCTCGAACTCAAGGCCCCCGTTGAGCGGGAACTGATCATTCCCCCCAATGTCATCTACGTCACCCCCCAGGGCGAAGAATTTACAGCCCGCGACAATATCACCTTCAAGCCCGGCGAAAAGACCTTGACCGTTCCCGTCAACCCTGTCAGCCCGGCCATGGCCAAAGCCCAGGGTGGCAGTATGCTCAAACTCGAAAATGCCGACGATCTCAATTTGCCTGTGGCTTCGGCCCAATTGCTCAACGACAAGCTCTTTTTGCTCGGCACCGACGCCAGTGGGCGCGATGTCTTAAGCCGCCTGATTTTTGGCGCCCAGGTGTCGCTCCAGGTGGGCGTGATCGCCATTGGCCTGGCCGTGGTGATTGGTACCGTACTGGGCCTGATCTCGGGCTATTTTGGTGGCTGGGTCGATACCGTGATCATGCGCTTTACCGACATTATGATGGCCTTTCCTGATCTGCTTTTGGTGATGGCGATTGTGGCGGTGATCAATCCCTCCCAATTGGGCAACAGTGACAGACCTTTGGACAAATTCTTGAATGGCTTTTTTGGTATTGCTGCGCTTGCAGGCATCACCCCTGAGGTGATCTTTATTTGTATTGCCATTTCAATTGTCAGTTGGACCCAATACGCCCGTCTCGTGCGCGGCCAAGTCCTCACGATCCGCGAAATGGAATTTGTCGAGGCCTCTCAATCGCTGGGGGCCAAATCTTCGTATATTATGTTCCGGCATATTTTGCCCAATGTGGTGGCCCCGATTATTGTGGTGGCAACCATGGGGGTGGCCGGTGCGATCATGACCGAGGCCTCGCTCAGCTTTTTGGGCTTTGGGGTCAAGGTGCCCACCTCCAGTTGGGGCAGCATGATCAACGATGGGCTGGGGTATTTCCGTGACGCACCCCTGATTCCGCTGATTCCCGGTCTGGCCATTGCGATCACGGTGTTTGCCTTTAATCTCTTTGGCGATGGGGTGCGGGATGCCCTGGACCCACGTTTAAAATAATCCCGCGTTTAAAATAGTCGGTCATCTTCTTTCTGAATCATTATTTGGGTAGGTCTGTTTTATGTCTCGCAAAGTTTCATTGCTCACGGTTCTTTTCTTGGGGTTAACGGCTTGTGCGCCTCAGGCTCTGCCCCCTGTTAATCCGGCTGCGAACCCGGCCTTGATTCAGGCCCAAAATGCCCCAAATACCCAAGAGCCACTGCCAGCCTCTTTTAACGAGAAACAATACCTCGATCTCTCAGTCAAAACCATTCTTGAAGATCTCGATCAGGGCTCTGAAGCCAGTTTGCAGGCCTATCTCGACTGGGGCAAAAGCCAGCCTGAATATTTTAAAGGTTCGCGCAACGCAATCGGGGCCCAGGTGGCTCAGACTCTGCGCAGCCGCTCTGCCAACGCTGGCCGTTTTGTGGGCCGCGTGGCAGAAATCGAGGCCCTGTTAAAAACCCCCGTCAAAGGCGTCTCGCCCGAGGCTTATAAGCCGATTGATTTCAACCGCGATCAGGGGGCGCACAAGTCCAAATTGGCGGAGTGGTGGTATTATACTGGCCATTTGCAAACCGCTGAAGGCCGCCCCTATGGCTACGAGCTCTGCTATTTCCGCGTGGCGCCGGTGATCAATTTTGCCCACTTGGCCGTGACCGACGAAAAAAATCAAACATTTACCTACGAGCGCAATTTTTACAGGCCCTCAGCCGTGAACTTCTCAAGTGAAAAGAACAAAGTGGGTTATGGCCCCTTGCTGAGCGATCAGGTCGGCCCTTTTGCCTATACCCTGCAATTTCCGCTGGGTGGGCGCTTTAAATTGAATTTGCGTATGGAGTCCGAAAAACAACCGCTGATGATCAACGGCAATGGCCTGATCGACATGCCCGAAGGTCTGGATTCGTATTATTATTCAGTGACGCGCATGAAGACAGTGGGCACCCTCGAGGTCGATGGCAAGGCCTTTCCGGTCACAGGTCAGTCTTGGATGGATCACCAATGGGGCCATTTTGTCGCCTTGCGCATCGGCTGGGATTGGTTCTCCTTCCAAATGGACGATGGCAGTGAATACAATCTCTTTGGCTTCCGCAAGCGCAACGGCGAAAAGCTGGAGCGCTATGTCAATGGCCTCGACAGCCGCAGCAAACCCGTCCATGGCGAAGGTTTTAAAATTGAGCGCCTGCAGTGGTGGAAGAGCCCCAAAACAGGCCGTCTCTATGTGACCCGCTGGCGCGTGCATCTGCCCCAGACCGGCGAGAGCTTTGAAGTCGAAGCTGTGCAGGCCGATCAAGAAGTTGCGGCCACCAAGCCCTACGATATCGCGCCGACCTATTGGGAAGGGCGCTGCAAGATCACCAAGATCCGCCCTGACGGCAGCCGTGTGAGTGGCATGGGGTATACCGAGCATTTTGACTATACCCGGCAAATTGGCGCGGATTAATCTTCCCCATGGGCATGGGAGCAGCCGCCGCCTTCGCGGTAGACCAGGGCGCGAATCAGATCTTCTTCGCCGATCTCTGCCAGGGCCTTGGGCAGGTGGTAGTGGAGTGCCTGTCTCTCAGGGGGCTGCACGCTTAAAATAGTTTCTGTTTCACCCGTGGGCAGCAGGCCTTCTTGCAGGCTGATGCGGGTCTCGGGACTGAGGGGCAAAAGCTGGCGCAGGGTTGCTTCCAGGTTGGCCTGAAGTGTGTTTTCTGTGTCTTCTTGAGGCATGGGCATGGGCATGGGGTTGGACTCAGACATAAGGCAAACGCAGACGGGCCCGTGCCCCTTGGGGAATGTTTGGCAGCAATTCCAATTGGCCGCCCAAAGCTGTGGCCAGTAAATAGACCGAGTAGAGCCCGAGTCCCGTGCCCGTCGGGCGCGTGGTCACAAAGGGCTCTCCCAGATGGCTTTTCACGATTTCGGGCCAGCCAGGGCCTTGATCTGCCACTTCGAGCAGGACATGGCCTGTTTCGGCCTTTAAGCAAATTTCCACTGACTGTGCGAGCCCGGCAGCCTGGGCTGCATTGTCGAGCAAATTAAACAGGGCCTGTTTCAGGGCCAGTTCAGGCAGCGGAATTTTGAGCGCTTCAGGCAGAGCGAACGCCAGCTTGAGGGGCGGAGTGGGGTTTTTCTCGGCCCATTGGCGGCTCAGTTCGCGCAGCACGGGCTCCAGGGGCAGAGGCTTAAGGGGCGATAAACTCTCTGCTGTGGGCAAAGAGGCCAGATTGTGCAGGCGGCTTTCACATTGGGCTTGGGCCTGTAAGGCTGCGACAAGATCTGCGGGCTGTTGATCGGTGTCATAGTGGCGACCCAGGCGCTGCAGACGCAAACGCAGGGTGTTTAATGGCGTTGCAAATTCATGGGCCACCCCTGCCCCCAGAGCACCGAGCAGGTGAATCCGCTGCAAGCGCTCCTGTTGCGTTTGCAGGCGTTGCAATTGCTGGCGGTAATGGCTCAAATTGAGAGAAACCCAATGCACAAAGCCCCAAACGGCGACTAAAATCAGGCTTTCTATCGCCGTGGCCAGCAGCGAAGAGAGCCGGATATAGCCACCAAATTGGCTCCAGAGATAGGTAACGGGATTGAGCAAATAGACCGAGACCAGCACAAGACCTAAAAAAAGCAGGCTGATGCGCGTGGGCAAAAGCACGGCAGCCAGGGTCACATGTAAAAAGACCAGCGGAAAAAAGGGATTGTGGATGCCGCTCACCAAACTGATGGGAATCAAAAACAGAACCCAATCCAGCAGCATCCAAAAGAGCAGACGTGCTGGATGCTCAGGACGCTCGGGCTGAAGCGGATGGGTTCGGAGTCGCCAACCGGCGATCAGATTGGCAAACACCAGGAAAAGCGTCAGCCCAACCAATACGGGCACCTGTTTAGGCAGAATGAGATTCAAATTGGCCGCCAAAATGATGCCTGCGGCCTGTACGCCCACGGTCAACCAGCGCAAGAGCACCAACCAGCCCAGTTTGGCTTCGGTTTCGCTGGGCTGTGGTCGGGTGGGCAAAAGCCACTGGGGCAAGTTATTGATATTCAGAGCCGCTGACATCTTTGCTTTTTCTTCTGCTTCAATGCTGCTACTTGCAGGATCTGATCCAGAGGTGATATAACCCATCTTAACACCGACCTTGATTATTTTGTTTTGGGAGTTTAGTTGTGACCCCTGATGATCCTTCCCCCGCACTGCTTTTGGTTGAAGACGATGCGGATTTTCGCGCCACTTTGCAGCTGGAATTTGGCGAAAAAGGGTATGCCGTGAGCGAATCTGCGAACCTGGCTGAGGTGCAAACTTTGCTTGAGAAGCAGGTCTTTCGTTTTGCTGTGGTGGACTTGCGCCTTCAGGGCGATTGGGGCCTGGATGTGGTCTCCGCGATTCAAACAACCCAGCCGGGCTGTCGGACGGTCGTTTTAACCGGCTATGGCAGTATCTCGACGGCGGTTGACGCGATCAAACGCGGGGCCGTGAACTACCTCACCAAACCGGTTTCGCTGGAGCGGCTCGAAAAGGCCCTCTGGGTCGATTTGCCGCCTGGAGAAGAGGATCCCGACGAGCCGATCGAAAGTTTGGAGCGCCATGAGCGCGAGTACTTGGAATATGTCTTGGCCCGCTGTGGTGGCAATATCTCCAAGGCAGCCCGCTGGCTCAACCTTCACCGCCAAAGCCTGCAGCGCAAATTGCGCCAGACTGGCCTGAAATAATCGGCCTGCAACAAAATGCTGCAGGGCTCTCTGCGGCTATCTGCTTGGGCTGGGTTCAACTTCTCGCTATGCTGGGAATGCTATTTCTGCTTGAAGGAGTGTTTTCCATGCGTCGCTTTGCTTTTGCTTTAACCTTGCCCTGTTTGCTGGTGGCCTGTGCGGCCCCAGTTAATACCCCTGCTCCCCAATCCTCTGCCAGCCCTGCTGTTGCAAATGGACAAAAGATCAAAATTCAATTTAAAGCCGAGGTCAATGGCCAGCCTTTTGCCTGTGGCCAGAGCTATACAGGTCTGGGCAGCAGCAAAACCCAAATCTCCCCGCTGGATTTTCGCCTGTATCTGAGCCAAGTTCAATTGATCAATGCCCAAGGCCAAGCCGTGCCCTTGCAAATGGACCAAGACGGCAAATGGCAGTACCAGAATCTGGCCCTGCTGGATTTTGAAGACAAAACCGGCACCTGCGAAGGCACCCCTGAGACCCATTTTGAAGTATCAGGAACGGTTCCTGCAGGCACTTACAAGGGGCTAAAATTTGAATTGGGCGTGCCTTTTGACCTGAACCATGGCGATGTCAACCAAGCGGCCTCTCCGCTCAATTTAACCTCGCTGTTCTGGGTCTGGCGCTCGGGTTATAAATTTGCCCGTCTCGATCTGCGCAGCACAGGTCAGCCCACGGGATGGTTCTTGCATTTGGGCAGCACAGGCTGTACGGGCATGCCCACGCCTGTCGCCTCGGCTACGGCCCATGCCGCAGATATGCATGTTCAGCACGAAGCAGCAGCTCCAACAGCGGCCCATGGCGATACCTCGGACCTCTCGACAACTCCGCCCGCCAATTGTGCCCAGCCGAACCGTGTAACTGTCAACTTGCCTGAATTTGAAGTTCAAAAACACACGGTGGTGGCAGATTTGGGCAGATTGCTGGCAGACAGCAATCTCGATCAAAACCAAGCCAATAGCGCCGGGGGCTGTATGTCTGCCCCGGATGATGCCGATTGTGCAGGGGTTTTCAAAAATTTTGGACTGCCCTTTGGGACTCAGGCAACGTCAAGCCAGACTTTCTTTGCGCTGAAATAAAATGACTGGATTTGCGTGGCTGATAGCTGTCTTATTGGTTTTAAGTGCCTGTCAGCCCGTTTCTGCGGTTTTGACTGCTGCATCAGCAAAGGTTCCAGAGCGACCTGCCACGCCTGATTGGAAATGGCAATTGCCGCCGGGTTATCCCGAACCCGCATTGCCCGCAGACAACCCCATGACTTCTGCCAAAGTGGCACTGGGACGCCACCTCTTTTATGATCCCCGCTTATCTGCCAATGGCAAAATGGCATGCGCCTCTTGCCACGAACAAAAACGGGCTTTCAGCGATGGCAAGGCCACTCCCCAAGGGGTGCATGGCGATACCCTCAGCCGCAACAGCATGGCCCTCAGCAATGTGGCGTATGCCGCCGTCTTGACCTGGGCCAACCCCCATTTGACCCGCCTCGAAACCCAGATGTTGGTGCCACTCTTTGGCGAAACGCCCCCCGAATTGGGCCTGGTGGGGCAAGAGGCGGCTTTATTGGAGAAATTAAAGGCGGTGCCGCTTTATGTTTCACTCTTTGCGCAGGCTTATCCTGGGCAGGCGGAGCCATTCCAACTCAAAAACCTGACGGCGGCCATTGCCTCTTTTGAACGCAGCCTGATTTCCGCCAACAGTCCTTATGACCGTTCTGTTTATTACAAAGAACCGCTGCCTGTCGATGCTCAGCGCGGAGCGGATCTGTTTTTCAGTGAGCGCCTGGAATGTTTCCATTGCCACGGGGGCTTTAATTTCTCAGATGCCACACGCCACAAACGGACAACCTTTGCTGAATTCAGCTTTCACAATACCGGTCTCTATAACCTGGGTGGGAGCGGTGCTTACCCCGAACCCAACCGGGGCCTTTATGAGCTGAGCTTTTCCGCCCAGGACATGGGCCGTTTTAAGGCCCCGAGTTTGCGCAATATTGCCGTGACGGGGCCCTATATGCACGATGGCAGCATTGAAACGCTGACAGGCGTGATTGAACATTACGCAGCGGGCGGGCGCACCCTCTCTGGCGGGCCCCATGCGGGGGTGGGTGCCCAGAATCCATATAAAAGTGGTTTTGTCAAAGGTTTTCAGCTCAGCGAGCAGGAAAAAGCAGATCTTTTGGCCTTTTTAAACAGTTTGACAGATACGGCATTTCTGAGTGACCCGGCTTTGAGTAATCCATTTTGAGCCTTTTATTCGTTGTTGTGCCTGCCGTTTTAGCTTAACTGCAACAAATTGCTGCACC
>CAZRFI010000013.1:7378-8787 GCA_964598905.1 uncultured Candidatus Sericytochromatia bacterium
TTTTCGGGATCCAGTAAGTGGCTGATTCAATCGGGTGTCAGTTTTCGCCAATACACAGGCAGCTTTAACGAGCGTGGGCAGTGGAGTCCCATGCCCGAAGAGAGCCTGATGCAAGGCTACCAAGCGCTTTTGGGCGTGCTTTATTTCCCCACGCCCGAAAGCAGCATTGGGCTGCAATTGCCTTTGCAAGGTAATTTATTGTCTGGCGCGGCCTGGGGGGCTTTTGGCAGTGTGGCTCCCACTGATCGCAGCGGTGTATTTGGGGCTGGGCTCAGCGATTTGCAGTTTCAGGGCAGTTATAAATTTCTGGAATACGAAAACGCCGCTTTGGCAGCTTGGGGCAATCTGAGTTTGCCCACGGGCCAAGTCAATCCGAGTTTGCCCGAATGGACCACCGGAGCTGGCCTGGCAACGGCTTCAGCGGGCCTGCTGGGCCTGTATAAACCCAATTTTGATTGGGAGTTTTTTCTCAATCTGGGTTATTCCCGTGCCTTGGGTGAACCTGCCACCACTCTCAGCCCTTTCTTTGTCGGTCAGAGCTTGCTTTACCAGTTGCAGGCCAACTATCAGTTTTTGCCCCGCTGGCATCTGGGCCTGGGTCTCAATGGCCAATGGGGAGCTTGGTCTGCGGGCAGCAGTGGCTTTCAGCCTGCAGCCAAACTCAAATTGGTGCCCAGTTTGCAATACGAGTTTGACCGCTATCAAGGGGTACGTATGGCGGTTGGGGTAGATTTACCTCTGGCGGGTTACAACGCCCAGACAGATTATGCACTCTATCTGATCTATTACCAATTTATAGAATAAGGAATTTTTAAGATGCAAAAACCGTTGCTTCTCTGTGTTTGTCTGGATCTCTGTTTGGGCCTGTTGGCGTCTTGCCAAACCTCTCCTGCTGCTTTGCCTTCGGTCCAGGCTTCATCCTCTGCTTTGCCTGCACCTTTTGCCACGATTCAGGTGGGCAAATCTCCCCATGGCATGGCTGCTGCCCAGGGCTTTGTCTACAATGCCAACAGTGGCGAAAACACCGTCTCTGTGATCGACAGCCGCAGCAATCAAGTGGTCAAAACCCTCACCCTGTCTCAGGGCAAACCCGGTTATCTCAAAGCCTTTCACAGCGAGAGCCATGTGCTCTTGCTCAATCCCGAAGCGGGTTTGCTGCATGTGATCGATCCCAAACAAGATCATGCCCTTTTACACACCCTGCAAGTGGGCAAAGGGCCCGACAAAGTGGTCATCAGCGCCGATGATAAAAAAGCCTGGGTTTCGCTGACGGGCGAAGCCGCTGTGACAGAGTTGGATTTTAGTGCAGGCCTGGCCCAAACACCGGTTTTGCGCAAGTTGAATGTCGGCAAAGGCAGCAGCGATGGCCACGGGCACCGGGCTCTGGCTGTGGGTTTGCAGTGGCTGGC
>CAZRFI010000013.1:8887-12515 GCA_964598905.1 uncultured Candidatus Sericytochromatia bacterium
CGAACGCAAAGTCAAAGCGGGCAACAGTCCCTCTGCTCTGGCCCTGCTCAATTGGGAGGGGGCCGATCAGGTTTTGGCGATTGGCAACAATGCCTCCAACACAATCAGCTTCCACAGTATTGCCCAAAACAGCACCACGACCTTGACCGAAACCTTTATGGCACCGACAGAAATGGCGGTTGTGGCTGAGTCGAAGCGCCTCTTTGTGACCCTCAGTGGCAGCAACGAAGTTGCAGCCTTTGATGCCGCCCAACAGAAATTGCTCGGCCGGATCAAAACAGGCCTGCGCCCTGTGCATATCTATTTGGCTCCCGCTCTTATGACCACCAAACATGAGGGCCACGATCATGGCTCCGAGCTGTGGGTGGCCAACGATTCGGGTGATTCCGTGACCGTGATCGACAGTGAGACTTTGGCGGTCAAACGCACCCTGGCAGTGGGCAAAGGCCACCACAAAATGGCCTTTGCGGGCAATCAGGTCTATGTCAGCAATATTACCGACGGTACGGTCTCGGTGCTCAAGCGCGAGTAAGTTTTAATCCCGCTCTCAGCGTTTGCGGTAGCCGGGTTGATCCCATTTTGCGTGGCTTTGCACTCTGTCGCGCTCCTGCAAGAGCTGGGCCGCAATACTGATGGCAATTTCAGCCGGTTCGTTGCTGCCCAAAGGCAAGCCGACGGGGCAATGCAATTGGGCCAACCTCTCTTGGGAGATCCCTTGCTGTCTCAGTTCGCGTTTGAGCACACCCGCTTTGGCGGGGCTGCCGATCACGCCCAAAAAGGCAAATGCCTCGGGATCCGCTGCTTGGTGTTTGAGGGCGGCAGCCAGAATCGGGGTGTCGTGGGCGTGCCCCATGGTCAGTGAGAGCAAATAGCTGCCGATGGGCAGGTCGGCGACTTTCTCTGCGGGCTGTTCTGCCACTTCGGCCCTGAGCCGGGGATGGCTGGGCAGGGTCTCAATCCACTCCGGGCGGGGATCCCAGCAATAAATCTGGCAGGACAAAGTTGTCAGCAGCGGAATCAGGGCCTGGGCCACATGCCCTGCGCCAAACACGGCGATGGTCCAGGCCTGGGGGCGAAGGGCCTCCAAAAAGATCCGCACGACCCCGCCACAGGTCATGCCAATCTCTGTTTGCAGGTTCCACTCGAAATAGGCGTGGTTCTCATGGCTTTTTAGCAATTTTAAGGCTTCTTGAATCACACGGGCCTCAATTTTGCCTCCGCCAATCGTGCCGCTGTGAAGACCGGCTTCGGTCACCACCATGCGTGCCCCTACGTTTTGGGGGGCACTGCCGGTGATGTCTACCAAAAGGGCCACCACCCAGGGGCGGCCTGCTTGGTGCAGTTCGTTTAAATGTGCAGCAAATGTCGGTGTGTCATACATACCCCCGATTTTAACACGGTCCTCGGCCTTTGGTCACATGGCTTGGCGGGCTCTGTGTTATACTAAATTTTGATATCGCGCAAAAAGGTAATTACCATGAAAAAATTCAGACATATTGCAACCTGGGCATTCCTGATCGGCAACGCGCTGCTTTTAACCGCCTGCCGAGCCAATTTGGGGAATTTCTTCGATCTCTATTAACTTAGGCCGTGTCTTCTTCACTTCAGCAAGACTACCACCTGTCCTCGGTTACCTATAAAATTCAGCGCCTGTTCGAATTGCGATCAGGCCTGTCTTTGTATTCAGAGGTGGGCCAGCTTTTAGACAGGCTTCAAGCGCCTCAATTAGAGGCTATTTTGCTCTCTCCCGACATACCCGAATTGCGGCAAATGCTCTGCCAATATTTGCTCTCGCGCCATTTTGGTCCCTTCCAGCTCAAGGCCTTGCCTGCGCCGATTTTTGACTTAACCGCACCTTTTCTGCGGGAGTTTGTGCCTGCCTTGATCGCCGAACTCGAAGATCTGCTGCGCCAGGGCAAATTGTCTTTTTATTTGCTGGCCCGCAATATCTTGCTGCGCGAGATTCACTTTCTCGAAGAGGTCATGTTGCATTTTCAGATTCGCACAACACCTCAAGATGCTCGGCGTCCCTTTCTCTTTGCCCATGCGGGCATCTATTTGGCTTTGCTGCGCACTCCTTCTGGGCCCTATGTTGGGGTCAACCAACTGCTTTGGCAATTGCTCAACGATTATGGTTGGATTCAGCGTTGGCAGACAGATTCCCAGCCGCTGCAGCAGCCCCTACAGCAGCGGCTCTCCCCCAAACAGGAAATTGCAGGGTACAAACTCACAGAGACGGGCAAATTGCTCTATGCGGCACTTGAACCTGTGGATATGCTCTCCGAGGCCTTTCAGGAGGCTTTGCATCACCATGTTGGTCAGCGCCTCAAACAGGCGGCCCCCATGCTCAATTCTGAGTTGGAAAAAGACCTGCGAGAATTGACCCAGGTCGTGATGCAATTGGCCGTGCGCAAACACCCAGCCGTCGAAAAAATCACAGCCCAATTGATCAGTGTGGTCTGCCATTATTTGCCCCCAGATAGCCCTGCCTTGCGCGTCTTGGTCATCTTTACCCTGGTGCAAGAACAGGTCTTGGGCACCCAAAATCTCAAATACCGTCTCAATGACAGCACCCGTGGCATGGCCGTTGCCATGGCGCGACTGATGGGGCAACACCCGGAGTGGCGAACAGATTTGGCCTGGGTGATGGCAGCCCTGCTCGATGGGGTCTTGGAAATCTACGAGTCGTTTAACTTGGCGGACAATGCTTTGCGCTCGTTCTTAGAGGCCTTTGCCCAG
Source organism: uncultured Candidatus Sericytochromatia bacterium (assembly GCA_964598905.1). GTDB lineage: Bacteria > Cyanobacteriota > Sericytochromatia > UBA7694 > UBA7694. The sequence goes on from CAZRFI010000013.1 coordinate 11,627, forward strand.
GAAAAAGAGCAATTGATGCATTTAAATTGGGGAAAACAGGCAGCGCAAGCACAGGCGCTTTTAGCGGCTATTCAAACTTAAAGCCGAGATCTGCAGAGAATTTTTCTTCCCAAGTGCTGGTCTCTTTGCCGCCGTATTGCCACTGTTGGGTGGCACCGACCCAGACGCTCTTTGCCTCGTTGACATAATAGCGGGCAGAAACCCGGATGCCGATATCCGTGTTGGCGATGTCTGTGCCGTTTTGCAGGGGGTTAAAGGCATTGACCTGGGCCCGGCCTTCGAGACGATCGAGAAAAGCCACATTTTCGGATTTGAGGCCCGTAGCGGAGACAATCGGGGCTTTCATAAAACCCAGGGTTTGTTTGGCTTCGACGACCATTTCGACGCCGACCTCGTTGTTCCAGCGCTTGCTGGCTGGATCGTGGGTCTGTTGCAGACCGGCCCCGACTTTGACTGAGTATTCACCCTGTTTGTCGTCGGTGGTATACGTGACTTTGGCACCGGTGGTCTCGCGGAATTTGCGTCCGTCGATTTCAGTCAGGGGGCCTTTGGTATAGAGGGAGACATAGGGTACTTCAATTTTGACATTGCCCTGTTCACCAATTTTATGGGCGGCTTCGCTGGTGAATTCGAGATTGTTGCGAGAAATGGATGTTTGGTCTTCATCTTTGACAAAGGTATTGCCGTATTCCACCAGCAGGCGGTTTTTCCAACTGGTTTTGCCTTCTTCATAATTCAGATCGGTTTGCAATGAGCCTTCAACTTTAACTGCGCTTTTTTCGCTGCCATACTGACCGTTCCAGCCATCGCTGACAGAGGTATAATTGGCGTTGCCTTGAAGCGTATAAATGCTTTTCCAGGGGCTCTTTTTTTCGGGCTCGGTTGCTTT
>CAZRFI010000013.1:12615-14331 GCA_964598905.1 uncultured Candidatus Sericytochromatia bacterium
GCTTGCAGGCCCTGAGAGACGAGAGCAATCACATGGGGAACCACGCTGCGATCAAATTGGTTTTGGGTCAGCGTGTCCATCAGGAGCTGGCTTTCCTCGGGGGATACCAATTTGTCTTTTAGTACTTCAGCCTGGATTTTTTCAAAGCCAACAGCGTTGATTTTTTGACCGCCCGTTTGAGCTTGGGTCATTACCTGTTTCAGCGCTTGGATATCCATGGTCTCTCTCTGTTAAATCTCTTTGTTGAAAATTTTAAAAAGGCTCGATACAGATCTTATAGCCTTTTTGAGGGGCTGACTGCACCAAAGCCTTAATAAATCTTGATTAAATGAGTGTTAAATCTTCAACTATTTGGCCTTGGCGTCAATCCGGCCCGAGGTCAGACTTTGAATCTCAAAGCCAAATTTCTTCAGTGCAGCGTTTTCTGAGAGAGAATCACCCAGATTATCTGCTTTGCCTGCAAATTCAATTTCATACTGGGCCTCTTGATTGCGATAGACTTTGCGCGTCAATTTACGCACGCCATTGACCTTGCGCACAGCTTCTTGAAAGGCTTTTTCGCGGGCAAAACTCAGGCCTTTGACCACCATTTGCAGCATTTGGGTGGTAGAGGCGGGTAATTTGGCTATTTGTTTAGAAAAATAGCTGCCTGCGTCTCCTGCCGCTTTTTCAATCGCTTTGGCTTCAGCTATCGCCTGTGTAGAGCCCCCGGCAACACCATTAAAGGATTTGGCTGCCAGAATTTCGCCTGTATCCACCCGGATCACCCGTGCATCAATTCGGCCTTCGGTCAGAATCGTTTTGATGCCGCCATAGGTTTCCATGGCGCCGGTCTCGGTCGGGCGGGTAAAGGTCTTACCGGCTACCAATACATCGACGCCATTGTCACGCAGAGCAGGCAGAGCAGCCATATAATTGCCTTTGAGAATTTGGTTCATAATCTCGGGTTGATTGAGTTGCACCAGCGCGTTTTCGTCTGCAACTTTAAAGCCCATTTCGAGAATTGAACCATTGAGTTTGGTGCGGGCCGATTCGGTGGACTCTTGGGCGGTTTTGCCATCCGGGGGAGCCAGGACCACAGCCACCGTCCACTCGCGCAAGAGGCCCATTTTGGCCAATTGCTCGACCAGAGGCTCAACGCCCACCGTGGCCTGCAGCTTGACATGGTAAATCTTGCCTTGGGCTTTTTCGGAGATAATTTTATAGCCACTCACAAACCCACTTGCTTTGGTCAGTATGCTGTCTTTGATCACGACCGCATTTTCAACCAAGGTTTCTGACACCACATAGACTCCCATGGCCTGTTCGACAGCCATGCGATTGGCTTGAGCAATGGCCATTTCACGGGCCTGGGCCTGAGAGCTGTCAATCGCCGCTTCGCCTTCAACGGTCACCACCTGGCTTTCTTGCACTGCGGCGGTCACAGGCAGGCTGCAGGCCAGCACCAAGAGGGCGGCGATCAGGGTTTTGCTGAGTTTTTTCATGGCTATCTCCCTTAGGATTTGTAAAAGATTGAGACGGTGGTATTTCCGCAGAGATCGCCGTCTTCATCAGACACGGCACTTTCGCTCTGTAAGATGTTGACGATTTCTATCTCTGCATGTTCCTTCAGCCAGTCATTCAGATGGTCTTGAAGTTCTTCGGCATCACCGGCTTCAAAAATGCGCACTTGTATCATAATTACCTATTGTCTAACCTTGGTCTATCTTTGGTCTA
>CAZRFI010000013.1:14431-33526 GCA_964598905.1 uncultured Candidatus Sericytochromatia bacterium
TTGGTCTATCTTTGGTCTAATCTTGCTCAGAATTGCCTGCAGTATACCACAGGGCACTCTTGCGACTTTTTTTGAGTGGGTGTTTTCAGGGGGCAGATTTTTTGTTTAAAACGATTTATAATCAGAACATGAAAAATGCTGTTTTCTTTTTCGGATTCTGGCTCTGCCTCACCAGTTTTGCACTGGCTAGCCAGGCCGTTGACCCCTGTGCGATCTCCGGTGCAACGAGCCGCTGTCAGTCCACCGAAATGAATTTTTGGCAAATCTACGACCTGATCCAAATCCGTGAGGCCCTGGGATTGCCTGTCGCTGAGCTCTGGACCCAATTGCATTTAAAGTTTTCTTTGCCTTTGGCGCCTTTTTTCATTACGCTCTTGGTGGCCCCCCTGGGGCTTTTGATCGCCAAACGGGGGGCCTCGGTGAGCGTGGCTTTGAGTATCGGTTTGGTTTTTGTTTGGTATTTGCTTTATTCGGCATTTGCACCACTGGGCCAGACCGGCGTAGTCGCTCCATTTTTGGCCGCCTGGATTCAGAACCTGATTTTTGGGAGTCTCGGTCTGGGAATTTTGCTTTGGTTCAACCGTGACCGCTTGAGCTTCTGGCAAACCTAAATCTGGCTCGCACAGGCATGCAAACTTCAGGCTTTGGGTTTGAGCTTGCCTTTGGTGGGGTACAAGTAGTTCACGATTTTTTCCAGGGCATCCAGCACGCGGGGCGCAGGGCGCGAGATCAGATCATCGTTGATCAGCAGAATCCGTTTCTGTTTAACCGCTTGCAGCCGATCAAAGGGGCTGCGGTTTAATTTCACACGGCTGGCCACGGTCTCGGGCAGAATCAGCACCTCGGGATTGGTTTTGAGCAGGTGCTCCAGGCTGATATGTGGAAACGGGGCTTGCAATTGCGGCACCACATTGCGGGCACCCGCCAATTGCAGCACGTCGCCAATAAAACTTTGGGGGCCAGCAGAAATCAGGGGCTGATCCCAGAGCAAATAGAAGACAGATGGAGGCGGGCGCTTGGGGATTTTGCTGCGGATTTTGGCCAGACGTGTTTGCATCGCTTGGGCGGCTTTGAGCCCCTGAGCTGGGCGGCCCACTGCGCTGCCTATCTGTTTGAGATTGCTGCTGATTTGGCTCACACTGGCACTGGAAAATCCCAGTACCGGCACTTGCAGGCGTTTGAGTGGGGTTAGCACTTTTTGCATGTCCGAGGTGACCAGAATCAGGTCGGGTTGCAATTTCACCAAGGTCTCCAATTGTACGGCTCCAAAGCGCCCCACGCTTTTTTTGCTGCGGGCTTGTGGCGGATAATTGCAGTCTTCGGTCACACCCACCAAAAGCCCCCCAGCGCCAACCGCAAAGAGCATTTCGGTTGTGGCAGGAGAGAGCGACACGATGCGGCGCGGGGCCGAGGGCCATTTCAACTGTCTGCCAAAGAGATCGACCGGTGTCGCTTGGGCCTGAAGCTGAAAAAAGTCCAGGCCAAACAAAACACCTAAAGCCAGCAAGAGGCCTGTCAACAGGCGAATAGGGGCAGTCCCGCAGACAAAATGCCAAGCGGGTGGCTGCCTGAAATTTGTTTTGATCCTCATATTTAATCCGCTTGCAGCAGGGCCAGCAATTCGTCGGCAGTCACGCCATGGCCCCCTTCGGCGGTTTCAGCATAAATCCCGGCCACCAAGGCCTGCTTTTTGGCCTGAAGCGTCAAAATTTTCTCTTCAACGGTTTTTTCAGCGATGAGTTTATAGACAAAGACCCGCTTGTCTTGGCCGATGCGCCAGGCCCGGTCGGTGGCCTGGTTTTCGACAGCTGGGTTCCACCAGGGATCGTAGTGAATCACTGTATCGGCAGCGGTCAGATTTAAGCCCACCCCCCCAGCTTTGAGGCTGATCAAAAAGACCGGTACTTCACCGTTTTGAAAGCGATCCACTTCGCGTTCGCGCTGGCGGGTTTCGCCGGTCAAAAGCGCGTAGTCGATATTCAGGACTTTTAATTCGTTTTCAATCAAACGCAACATGCTTACAAATTGCGAGAAGATCAGAATCCGCCCCCCTTCGGACAGAATCTCAGGTACCATCTCCATCAGGGCTTCAAGTTTGGCCGATTTATTCAAGGCCAGGGCCTCTTGCATGGCCAGTAGGCGGGGGTCGCAGCAGAGTTGGCGCAATTTGAGCAGGGCATCCAGAATCATGATCTGGCTGCGTTTAACGCCCATTTTCTGCACTTCTTCGCGCACGCGGGCATCCATGGCCACCCGCAGGGTTTCGTAGAGATCGCGCTGCTTGCCTTCTAGGGCAATATATCTCACAATTTCGGTCTTTTCGGGCAGATCGTCGAGCACGGCTTGTTTGGTGCGGCGCAACAAAAATGGTTTGATGCGCTCTTGCAATTGCAGGCGGCGGGGGGTGTCTGCCAATTTTTCAATCGGGGTGCGAAAAAGCCGGGTAAAGCGATCGAGCGGGCCCAAAAATCCAGGCATCACAAAGCGATAAATCGACCAGAGTTCGGCCAAATGGTTTTCCATCGGTGTGCCTGTCAGGGCCAAACGTTGACTGGCCTGCAATTGAAACAGCGCCTGGGCTGTTTTGGAGCTGGGGTTTTTGATGTTCTGGGCCTCATCAAGCAGAATCATGGCGTAGTGAATGCGCTTGTGCCGGGCCAGATCTTGGCGCACCAAGGCATAGGTGGTAATGATCAGATCATAAGCTTGTAATTCTTCCGGGTCCGGATTGCGCTGGGTGCCATGTAAGACCAGGCTATTCAAAGCTGGTGCAAAGCGTGCTGCTTCGCGCTGCCAATTAAACAGTAAACTGGCGGGCACGACCACCAGGGCCGGACTCGTTAGGCGATCAGCCTCTTTTTCAATCAGAATATGAGCCAGGGCTTGAATTGTTTTGCCCAGACCCATATCGTCTGCCAGCACGCCGCCCAAGCCATATTGTCTGAGAAATTGCAACCAGTTCAAGCCCTCTTGCTGATAGGGTCTCAATTCGGTTTTTAACCCGGCAGGCACTTCGCTGGTGGTGATCCCTTTAAACTTTTGCAGGTTTTGGCACAATTCTTGCAAACGTCCAGCGCCCTGCCAATTGAGTTCAGGATCATTGAGCAATAAATGCAATTGCAGGCTTTCACTTTCAGACAGTTCGAGTTTGCCCTCCTCGTTTAAAGGCTCTTTGTCGTAAAGTTCAATCAAGGTATCCAGAATTGCCAAGAGTCTCTGGCTTGGGACACGCAACCAGCGCGATTCGCCCAGCGGAAGCAGCACCGTGCTTTGGGCTCCGACCAGGGCTCGTAATTGCTGAGGGCTTTCGGCTTGGCGCAACAGACCCACCAAAATTGGCAATAAATTGATCTGTTCACCCTGAATCTCAATCCCCAAACTCAATTCAAACCAGCCGTTTTCATTGGCTGTATCAACTTGACCAAACCAGTCTTGACCCTCTTCAATCCGCAAAAATCCGCTGTCTGTATGGATTTCCCAGCCTTTTTGCTTCAGTTCAGGCACGGCGGTTTGCAAAAAACGATCCCAGGCCGTGACTTTTTCCATCAGGCTGCCCAGGGGAAAGCCAAAACGCAAAGGTGGTTCCGAGGTGCGTGGATCTTTCCAAGGCAGAGCACTCAAACCCCAATGGGTCAAAGTTTTGAGCGCCTCTTGCTCCTGCGCCAGGGCGCGGTAGATTCGCAAACGGGCGCGTCCCTGAAAGAGGGTTTGCACCTCGCGCATTACGGGTGTGCTGATCCGGGCTCCTGCGTAGTCAAACTCCAGCCGGGCCAAATGCAGGGCCTCTGCTGGTGAATCGGATTTTCCTGCTACAGTCAGGGTCAAATGAACCATGGGGAGGATCCCTTGAACTTCACGTTGCTCCATTTCGAGACCTGTGGGCAGGGGCAGATGCAATTGAGGCAAGCGCTCATGTAGGCGAGGTACCAGCGACTCCAATGTGCTGCGTGGTATTTCGGGGGCCTTGAGCAAAAGTGGGATCAGCGAACGCTCTAAATCACTTTCAAGTGGACCCATCTGGCCCTGTACCGCATCCCAATAGAGCAATTCGGGAGAGATTAAAATATCACTGCAGGGGGGATCCGTGATCAGCTGCAGCCGCTCTCCACGGGCCGTACTTTGCCAGGTGGCCTGTAACTGGCGCGGGGCGCCCGCGATCACCAATGGACCTTCGGTATCTTCCCAATGGCAGCGTTGGGTACTTAAGATTTTTTCCAGGGCCAAGAGGCCCAGGCCGCTGTTTAAAGGAATCGGTGGCTGACTGGCTGAGCCTTGATAAGAACCAAAGCGCCCAAAGCTTTCGGCCCGCAGCAGTCGGGCAATTTCTTGATCGGCTTCACTGACGCCTTCTGGTGGGCTGCTGCTGGTCAAACTCAACAGGTCTTGGGAGCGGGATTTGCCCCAGGTGCCATTTTTGAGCAATTGTGTGCGCACGACTTTGACCTGCGGCAATTTATCTGTATCCAGTGAAAGCAGGTAGGCAATCCGGATCTGACTGTGTAGATTTGGATGAGTGAGCGTGGGCGCTGGGGCCTGCAAAAGATTTTCTAGCCAACGTTCAACAGCGGTTTTACCCACACTTTTGAGGGTCGGCACAGCCGGCTCCAAACCGTTGCGTAAATATTCATAGGCCACGGCGGCACAGTGTTTGCAGTCGTTGCCAACTGGGCAGGAGCAGGCGCCTTCGAGCCATAAATCTTCTCCCTGGGCGACCACAGTCAGTGATACCCGGTAAGTTTTGCTGCCGTTCACACGGGCAGAAATAACCACCTGGCCTCCCGGTTTTTCGAGCAATGAGGTAATCTCAACCCGTTTTTCCTGTTGATAGACGGAACCTCTCTGGGCGTAAATACTGCCAAAATTTTGGACAATTCCTGCGGCATTAAGGGTGGCGGTACTCATAGCATAAACATAGTTTTGTCAGACATTCAGATGGTTTTCATTTCAAATTTTAAAGATAGGGATTTTTGCGCTGAACCAGCGCAAAAACTCAAACGTTCATTATACGTTGCTTTCGGCTTGAAAAGACAAGGTTTCCACACAAACTATAAATTCAGACGCAAGTTTGCTTCCCAAGACAGCTACAAATGATTCGGGTACAACTCAACATCTCATTGTTTAGGGGGAGTATGGGTTTTCGCCGCTATTTTGGCGGTGATTTTGAAAAAAAGTATCTGTTTTAGAAAATATGTGCGTAGAAGAAAAACGAAATTAATTGCTATGAGCAAAGATTCTGAACGTTATCTTTTGATTCTCGAAGACAGCCAAACGTTGGCTCATTTGGCGCGGAAAAAAATTGAAGAGCAGACCCCCTATCTGACGGTCTGCGCAACCACCCTTGAACAGGCCCTTGCCTTGCTCGACAGTGGTGAATATGCTTTTGAAAAAGCCCTGGTGGACCTGACCCTGCCAGATGCCGCAGGTGAAGAGATTATCGACGCACTTCAACCCTATCAGCTGCATATGATTGTTATGACCGGTACCTTTGGCAAAGAATGGCGCGGCATTTTGCAGGGCAAAAATGTCGTGGACTATTTCATCAAAAATAAAATTAACAGCTATGACGAAGTGATTGCCTGTCTCAATCGCTTGGATCGCAATACCCAGGTTCAAATTTTGGTGGTTGACGACTCGATCAGCTACCGCAGTTTGGTCAAGCGCATGCTCGGTCTTCAGAATTACCAGGTTTTGCAGGCCAGTTCTGGCGCAGAAGCACTTGAAATGCTTGCGGCCAACCCCAATATTCAATTGGTGATCACCGATTATATGATGAAAGACATGAATGGCATCATGTTGACCGAAACCATTCGCCAGAAATTCAAGCCCCATCGCTTGGGACTCATCGGTATTTCTGCCACAGAAGATCTCTCACTCTCTGCTCAGTTTCTCAAGGCCGGGGCCTCCGACTTTTTGCGCAAGCCTTTTACGGTCGAAGAATTCAACTGCCGGGTGGAGCAAAACATTCAGCGCATGGAGCAGTTTGAGCTGCTACAAAAGTCGATTGATGTCAAAGATCATTTTTTAGGCATTGCCGCCCATGATTTGCGCAGTCCGATGGGGATTATCTACTCCTATTGCCAGCTCTTTTTGGGCGGACGCTTGGGCGATTTGACTGAAGATCAGGAAAAAGTACTCGCGCAGATCAAAAAAACCACAGCCCAATCCCTGTCTTTGCTCGAAGGCCTTTTGGATATTACTGCAATTGAGAGTGGCAGCCTGCGTTTGCGCCAAGTTGAAGCGGATATTTTGCCCCTCTTGAATGAACGGCTTGAACTGCAGCGCATGCGGGCCCGCGAAAAAGACATTGAGCTGAATTTGTATGTTCAGAACGTGCCTTCTGTTTCGCATGACCCTGAGCGCCTGGGGCAAATCATTGATAATTTTGTCAGCAATGCAATTAAATATTCTCCGCTCAAAAGCACGATTACGATTTCACTCTACGCCACCGATGAAAATATCTATCTTGGCGTTGAAGATCAGGGGCCGGGTCTGTCGCCTCAAGAGCAGGAACGCCTGTTTAGACCGTTTGAGCGCCTCAATAAAAAAACCACTGCGGGCGAGTCCAGTACTGGTTTGGGGCTGGCGATTGTGCGCAAAATCGCCGAAAGTCATGGCTGGAAGGTGGGCTGTGTCAGTCAACTGGGTCAGGGCAGTACTTTTCAGCTTTGGATACCCCTTGTTCCCTTGGCTCCCTCACTTCCTTCTGAAGTGACAACAATGGCTTAACGTCTTTCCGCGCTGGGTCTGACAAAATTCTCAACCTCTCTTTGGGCCCCGTGTTATAATGCCCAAGATTGTATGAACAATTGCTTGAGAAGTAACTTGAGAAGTAACTTGAGAAATATAACTTAAGAAATATAACTTGAGATTTGTTATTTGAGAAAGGACCCGTTTTCGTGGAAACAATTAAACTCAAACGTCCCGTCGCCATTAAAGCGATTGTGACCGAAAAATTCAAAACCGAAGCAACCAAAGAGATTCAACAGGCGCTGCAAAACTTCGACCTCGCTCTTCAGCAGCTCGAATTTCAGGGCAAACGCGCTTTGGCTGATATCGACAAAGATCCCCAGATTCAACAAAAAGACGAAGCCAAGCGCCAAATCGGTGCCCAGGTAGATCAACAGCGCAATCAGATCAATGCCCAAAAAGCAGAGCTGCTGCAACGTCTGAATATGATCTCTCAATTGGAAATGGACAGCGAATTCCTGCAGGCCACTGTTGACAATTATGTCGACGTCAAAGTGGGAGATAACCTCTACGAAAAAATGTCCAATACTGAGGTTATTGTCAAAGATGGAATTGTTGTCGAAATCCGCGGACAAGAATAGCCCTTTCATTCTGATTGGCAAGGTCCTTGCGCCACATGGCATCAGGGGAGCGTTGAAGGTCAAATCCCTCAGCGACTTCCCTGAGCGGTTTTTTGAGCTTGAGGAGGTTTACCTCAGCCCCAATGAAACGCCCCAAACTCCCCGTTTGGTACATGTCGAAGAGGTACAGCCGCTCAAGGGGGATCAGTGGTTGCTGCTGCTCGAAGAGGTTCCCGATCGCACAGCCGCAGAGAATTTGGGTAAACCTTTTCTGTGTGTGCCGCGCTCTCAGGCCATGGAACTGCCCGAAGATACCTTTTATGCCGAAGATTTGATCGGCTTTGAAGTCTATCGCGTCGAAACCACAGCTTGGGGTTCCAAGCTGGGGGTGATCAGTCAGGTGGTTCAAGGCATGCAGGATTTATTGGAACTCACAACCCCTGAGGGCGAGACCCATTTTATTCCCTTTGTCAAAGCCTTGGTGCCCGAGGTCGATATCGCTGGGCGCCGTTTGGCTGTTCAGGTGATAGACGGCCTGCTGGACCTCTAATGCGGCCCCTGATCTTTCAGGGGCCCGTCTACGGGGCCTCTGGTTACGCCACGGCAGCCCGTCAATTTTTGCTGGCTTTAGATGCACTCCAGGTCTGTGATGTGGCTCTACAGCCCTTGGTCTGGAAAAGCGGTTTTGATGCCGGTGAGTCCAAAGACACCTTGCTGCGTCTGCAGGCCCTGGAGCGCAAATTGCCCGAAATCAATCGGGCTGAGGCTTGTCTTTTGCATTGGAGCGTGGCCAATGAGTTTCTGGGCCGTCAGGGGTGTGCCCGAGCGATTGGACATACGGTCTTTGAGACCAATAGCTTGCTGCGCGAGTTTGTGATTGGCTGCAACCGCATGGATAACGTGATTACCCCCACGCGTTTCAATCAGACCCATTTTCAACAGGCAGGAGTAGCTGTGCCCATTGGTTTGGTGCCTGAGGGTGTTGATACCATGCGCTTTTCGCCGATGGGTCCTCGGCTCAAGAATATTCCCCAGCGTTTCAGCTTTTTGTTTTTGGCGCAATTGTCCTACCGCAAAGGCTTTGATCTGGTTTTAAAGGCTTTTTTGGAGCTCTTTGCCCATCACGACGACGTGCAACTGCTGTTGCGCTGTTATATCCGCGATGGTTCCCCGCGCGATCTGGAGCAGGTCCGTCAATTTATCAGCGTCTTTCGCGAGCAGGAACTCAAGGGCCTCAAATCGGGACATGTCTATTTGCTCAGCAATGTGGCCGATGTGCATTTACCTGCTCTGTACCGCAGTGCAGATGTCTTATTGGCTCCCCATCGTGGGGAGGGTTGGGGCCTCCCGATTGCCGAGGCTTTGTCTTGTGAGGTACCTGTGATAGCCACGGGCTGGGGTGGGATTCACGAATATCTGGGGCCTGAACACGCCACCTGGCTGAATTACCAATTGGCGCCAATTCCGGGAGATATTCCCGAAATTTTTCTCGGTACCCATTTAAAACAGGCCCGCCACGAAGGCCATCTGCTGGCAGAACCGGATTATCAGCAGTTAAAATACGCTATGTGGGAAATGTACCGCAATTATTTTGTCTACAAAGCCCAGGCCATGCAAGCTCGTGAATTGCTTGAAACTTCCCTGACATGGTCTGATGCGGCCCACAAGTTTGTGAAATGGATGGAGTTGCAGCCATGAGTTCTTCCCCCCCTGCTTGGATCAAATACACACTCCTCTCCTTTGCCCTCTTGGCGGTGGGAGGAGGCTTTGCCTTTACTATTTCCGATAAATGGCAGCCAGCCCCCTCCAAAGAAGCGGTGATTCCTTCCAACAGTGTTCCCCAATCGGGCAATCTGGAAGGATTGGCGGCTCCTGCTTTTACGCTCAAGCGATTTGACGGCAAGGTGGTCAATTTATCAGATTATCGCGGTAAAATTGTCTTTCTCAACTTTTGGGCCACTTGGTGTGAACCCTGTAAAGAAGAAATGCCCTCTATGCAGCGCTTGTACCAAAAAATGCAGGGCAAACCGTTTGAAATTTTGGCCATCAGTTTGGATCAAGGGGGCAAGCCTGCTGTGGATGCCTTTTTGAAGCAGGCAAAACTGCCGCTGACCTTCCAAATTTTGCATGACCCTGAACAAGCCACTTCAAAAAAGCTTTACCATACCACTGGCGTGCCTGAAAGCTTTATTATTGGAAAAGATGGCAAAGTAATCAAACATGTGATTGGCTCTTATGAATGGGATAATGCGCAAATTACGGCTTATTTCGAAGGCCTGCTCAACAAAATCTAGAGACTATCGTCTGTTTGATTTGAAGGCGATAGTCCTTTTGGGGCTGGCTTCGGTTTCGTTTTGGGGCTGTACGATGCCCTTGCCTGGCAATAGCAATAGCGAGGTCAACTCTCTCTTGCCCAATAATTCAAATACCATTCCCAATTCTTCTAGTTTTCAGAGTTTGTTTATTCCCCTTGAGGATATTGGGGTCAGGCTGGGGCTACACAACGGCAATGGTTTGTTTTATCTTGATTTAAATGCCTGTGGTTCAAACCCCCGTTGTACCAATCAATTGGCATTGCCACTCAATTTGCTCGTGGTTTATCAGTTTTTTAACCCCGACAATACCCCTGTGCTGGGTCAATTGCCTGTCTTTAATCTGCCTGCTGAAGGCGAAAAAAATAGCCCCTTTCGCCAGGTTTTCCGCGTGATTGTACCCGCAGGTTATGTGGCCAATACCATTCGCTCCGCCGAAGATTTGGCCGCCAGCCAGTTTCGGATTGAAAGCAGTGGCAAGGCTTTTAATTTTCCGCTGGTGACGACGGCCAATGCTGCCAGTGTGAATTTAAATATCAAAAAAGCTTGGCAAAAAGCTGAAGAGATTCGTTACTTGGATTTGGGCGACGTTCCCTATGCTTCCAACAATAATCAATTGGGGGTAGGCCTGATTTATTTTCTGCGCAACCGCGATAGCAGCGATTTACCCAGTAATCCTGCCCCGATTCTGGATACTGTGCCAGGAGATTTGCTCTACAGCCCAATTCGCCAGGTTTTTCGGGCTATTTCTGAGAACCAAATAGTGAGCCAAGAGGGCGATCCCGCACGCAGTATTCGCTCGCAAGAAGACCTCTTAAGGGCAGTGAATCAGGGACTGTTTCGTCTCGAGGATACGGGTAGCTTCTTTAATTATCCTGTTTTTCAAGATGCGGGTATTATTTCGCAACCTGAAACAGAGGTGTATGGCTTGTATCTGGCCGTTTTAAAAGCCCTGCCGGTTTTGCCCGAGACGGCCCATTATGCTTTGTGGAGTCGCAATCAAGGGCAGGAGAATCGCTTACTCTTGCGGTTTCGTTCAGGGGGATTTGGTTTATTCGACTTACAAAAGCAACCACAAGATTTGAGCAAGTCACTGTTTCGCTTTTCTCAGTCTGAATTGGCAAATTTAAATACCTTTTTTGTGACCGTCGAAAATAAGGAGGATAGTACACCATCTCAAAGTATCATTTTGCAATCCGATGCCAATTCCGGCAGTTTAAAACGCAGTCTGAATTTACCTTTTCAAAATAATTATTTGCGTTTACAAGCAGGCAACTTTCTCTTGGCCACCCCGACAGATTCTGTCACAAATAACGGTGAATTTGGCCTCTGGTTTGCCAAAAGAATCACAGCAAACCTTTCTCAACCCCCTATAGCCCAAGAGTTGGAACCTGGCTTGATCTTGTCTTTACCCCCCTCGGGTTGGTTGTATCAGGGCTGGGTTTTGTACCGACGCAATCCTGAACAATGGTTGCCATTGGGCCGCTTTAGCTCTGTCAATCAAGCAGATCAAGAGAATCCTTTTTCTGGGCGTCAAGCAGGCTATCCTTTTCCGGGCGAAGACTTTTTGAATAGTCCACCTGCGGGGATTACCTTTCCCTTTAATTTGCCCAGCAGCGGCGAAACAGAGGTGGTCTTGGCTTTGCAGCCTCAAAATGTACTGGTTCAAGCCCCATTCTTTCCGCTGTTTCGGGCTGCGTTGACCAAAGCTTCGCCTGTTTATACCAATCTCAATTTTCCTCCTGTGGCCTTTTCTGAACCCGAAATACAGGTGGAGCTTCGTCCTGAGACGTTTGTTCAGCCTTAATCTGTTAATTGTCTGTTTGAGCTTTGTTTTTTTTATGTTAAGTCCAACAAGAGAAGCAATACATTCGCGGAAAAGAATGACACGAGGGACCATATTTTTGTAATCCATCCGCAATTGACTCAAAAGAGAGGACTTCCCCCCCCTATGGATTTTAACCGTCTTGCCAGTGGCCTTGATGCCGGTATCAGTAAACAATTGGCCGAACAACTGCTTGCCAATCAGCTTTTTCGCGATGCTGCCGTCAAAGCCAATCGTCCAGAAGAAGACAGCACAACTCAAGCCCAAACGGCAGCAAATACAGGGTTAGATAATCTTCTCAATGCCCTTTCCAACACCTTAAATCAGGCAGTGAGTGCTGCAGAAGAACCCGAAGAGTCGGATGCCCCTGCAGCTTCTGCTGACGCTTATTCTGCCGAAAGCCTTGAAGCCTTGATGCATCACCCTCTGATGGACAAAGTCCTCAGCCAGATGTCGATGGAAGATGCCTTGGGTATTCGCGTTTTGCTCGGACAGGTTGATGCGGATGACGCAGAAAATATTGTGGGCCTCTTAAACTCTGTCTCTCCCGCCTCTGTTCAAAAAGTCGAAGGCATTCTCAAAAATCTGAGTTCTGAAGATATTCAAAAAGGCGTGGACTTTTTTCAAGCCCTTTTTGCCCCCGATGACGACACCATCTTTGCTCAAAATGGCAATTTTGATGTTTTCTACAACAGTGCCAATGTCCGCACTGTTTTGGGCGCAGATCTGGATGCCTTTATTGGAACGGCTTATCAGGTTACCCGCAAAGGCGGCGACTTCGGCTCCTTCATGCAAGCCGGCACTGAGGTTCTACAAAAAGGCGATTATGATGATTTCCGCCGTTTCTTGCAGGTTAGTAGTCTGGTGGCCTTGCAGAATCAGAATCTCGAGAAGTTTTATGACTTTGGCTCTCAAATTTTAGAGCAAAGCCCCAACGATTATGAAGGCAACGCTTTCCAGGTCTATATGACCGTGGCCCATGGTGGTTCTGTGGAGGACTTTATTGATATTGCCTCCAGCCTTGAAACCACTGGATTTGAAGGTCGCAATAATTTGGTTGACCTCACCCGTGTGATTGTCGATTTCCGCAATAAGGGTTTAAATACCCCTTTCCTCTTCCAGCAAATGGCTGCAGTCGCCAATTCTGGCGGCAATGTCCGTGAGTATATGAACGAATATATGCTCAAACAGGGCATGATGAGCACCAAACCCGATCCCCGTGCCAGCCAGTTTGACCGCATCGAGCGGATTGACGGCGAACCTATGGTGATCAAAAAAGGTGAGAAAGCAGCTCTGTTCGCCCAGGCAATTAGTACCCAACATGGTTTATTGCCCGAAAGTGTACTCTATTGGAGCTCCAAAGAAAAAGGCGCCATGGCCCAAGGCACAAGTTATCTCGACCTTTCCAAGCTGGGCGTTGGTGTTCACCACATTGCCGTTAAAATTGGTGGCTATGGTGGCGGTACAGATACAGCCATTAAAACCGTGATTGTTGAGCCTGCTGAAGGTCAAGAAGATACGACTGAAGAAACAACTCCGGTGACGCAGCCCGGTCAAAATACCAATCAGGGCATCGTCTTGCCTGAAAGTGGCAAAATCCGCGTCACTGTGAAACAGGGTGCTGCTGGTCTGCGCTCTGATTTGTATCTCCGTCAGAATGGCCAATCGGATTTGGTCGCTGAGCGCGCCAATAACAGTGCCAGTACCACCACAATGGATAAACAGTACAATGCGGGCGACCGCCTGGATTTGTTTATCAAAACCTTTAGAGGTGGCAGCAGCTACGAACACGGTACAGATACTGAAACGTATAACGGTCAGTCTTATGCCAACGTTGAGCAGATCGGTGAAAATAAATGGCGGGTCAGTTTTGAAGATTTGCCCGGCCAATCTGCTGACTGGGACTATAACGATGTCGTCGTTGAAGTGGAATTGCTCCCAGAGACGGCTGCTGCCGGTTCTGTTGATTCCGCTCCTGTCGCCACTGCCGTGAGCAAAGAAGAGGCCATTCAAATGACCCAAGCGGCTCTCAGTGCTCTCCAGAGCAATGGCAAAGTCTTTGAAGAATATGCAGCCATTTTGAAGGAGCGCTATTTTAAGGCCATCGATGAGCAAATTGGCTATAACCAAGATTATATGCGCCAATTGCGTGATTATATGGCTGACCAAGATCAGCGTTCTGCAGAGTTACAGGCTTTCTTTGAACAGACCTTGCAAGCCTTAACAGGCAATACAGGTAGCGCTGCAACCAACACCACGGATGCAGGTACAGGTGGTGTTCGCCGTGGTGGTTATACAGATTCTTCTCCCACAGATTCTGCTCCGCCCGCAGCCGTCGCTCCGGCTGTTGATCCACAGCAACAGGCCCAAACCCAAACCCAGCAGCCTGTTGTAGAGCAAGCACCCGGTAGTGTCCGCCGTGGGGGCTATCAGTAGCTTTTAACAAAGATGTAACGATCTAGGTACATAGCTTTGGCTCCCTGCCTTTTGGGGTGGGGAGTTTTTTCTTTGAGTGTTTATGTACTGAAAGACCTATCTTTGTTGAGGTACAATAAGTGTTCATACTGTAGAACATTACTAGAAAAATATGCTTAAGCAAATTCCTCTGGATATATTTATTTGGATTACAGGAAAGTGGGAACGCTTTCATCGTCGTTTACCCATAGAAGTTTTGGCCCGTCAATTGGGATCTGAAGATCGTCTTTGGATTATTGACCGTCCCTTGGAGCCAACTTTGCTCTTGCGTGATCCGAAAAGGGTAAAAACTGCTTTTCATGTACAAAAAAATGGTCTGAGCATTATTACCCCGCGATTGGCTTTACATGACCATTGGGCTTACCAAACAGGTTTAAGTGAGGCTGTTAACTTAAATCTAATGGCAAAACAATTGAAGCCATTAGAGAGACCGGGTAGCCGGAAAGTACATTGGTTTATGCACCCCTGTTTTTGGCCTTATTCGCGGTTGATAGATTCAGGTTTTATACTTTATGATTGTTATGATGAGTATACTGAAACCCCAGGAATTGATGCACCGAGATTATTTAAGATTTATGAAGATTGTTTGCTAAGAAGAGCCAATTTAACTTTGGTTGCCTCACAAATTGTAAAAGAAAGAAAAATATCAAGGGCCAAGCATCTGCTGCATATCCCAAATCCAACGGATTTAAAGCTTTTTATGCAGGCCCGCCATTTGCAGCCATTGCCTGTAGAGTTACAAAAAATTCCAGAACCACGAGTGGCTTACGTGGGAGGGGTGAAACCCGTTTTGGATTTTGAACTACTAGAATTTTTGGCCCATTCTTTGCCCTTTGTGTCGTTTGTGTTGATCGGTGCTTTGTATCCCAAAACCAATTATCATCAATTATTAAAATTGCCCAATGTTTATTCCTTGGGGTTCAAAGAATATGTGGAAATACCTGCTTATTTGAGTGGTATGCATGTAGGGATCATCCCTTATAAACTAAATGAATATTCACGGATGCTGCAGCCCAATAAGGCTGTTGAATATCTCTCTGCTGGTTTAGAGGTTGTTTCGACTGCAATTCCTGGTTTGTCTGGTTTATTCCCTGATTATTTGCATGTAACTGAGAACTCAAATGACTTTTTAGATAAATTGCGTCAGATATTAACACGGAACAAAGTTTCCGTTCCTCTGTCTGAACTGACACCATTTTCCTGGGATTATTATCTTCAGGATATTCTGAATGCGTTCAGAAAAGAATCTATATAATTGAGCTATTGACTAATTTAAGAAATAGCTCTCCATTTTTTTCAGCATTAAGATCTTTGCTTGCTAAAAAGGCCTGTTTTTTAAAATTTTCAATTTCTGTTGTGCTGAGTTTGTTGAGTTTTTCTGCCAGCGATTCTAGTCTAAAATTATCGTTTACAACTCCACAATTATAGGTATTAATTATTTTTTCCATTTCTGGAAAAGGTGAGATGACTATCGCCAGTTTAGCTTGAATGTATTCAAAAAATTTATTTGGTAGCGAGTAAGTATAACTGAAATGACTGGGCGGTAAAATAAATACCCCCATATCAAATTGATTAATGAATGTTGAGATTAACTTCATAGGAACAGGCTCTGGGAAATGGATTTTATTTCCGAATTTTTGAGCCATTTTTTTTAATTTATTCAGATATTTAATGTTATTGGGCATTAACATTAAATGAAGTTCAAATCTTGGATCGAGATATTGCATCAATTCTATGTTCAATTCCAAATGACGGTCGGGCATGCTTAATCCATGATGAATGAGTCTTATTTTTTCGCTATTGACACCTGATGGTTGGATATTTATTTCAGATGGGGCATTGGTTATCAACTCCATGTCCACATTAAATAAATCTTTGTATCTTTGAATAATACCTGGAGAGACTGAAATAGAAATATCTGCCTGAGAGATATATTTTTTGCAAAGAAAATGATAGTATTCATGGATTATTTTGTGTGAATTAAATATAGCCTCTCGATATTCTGGATAAAATTCGTGAGCATCAAAAATAACTTTTGTATTTTGTTCGTCTTTGATTTTCAGGGCCAAGGGCAGGCATTCTATTTCGTTGGCAACAATGACATCGGGCTTTTCTCTCCTTAAAACGTCCAATGAAGTGATGATATGGGGGGTCGTCCAATAAAATTGCTCAAACTGATGGAGTGCCAAAAGCGAGCCCCGGTAGAGCTTGTGTAAAAATGCCCTTTTGCTTAAGCCACAATCAACACATCTGACTCCTGTTATTTGTGTGTGTAAGGGGCCCAAAGTAAAGACATCATAATCCTTGAGCAACCAATCTACCTGACGAGTGATGCGCGGATCGTTATACAAAGGCTTAAAAGATAAAATGCAAACCTTTTTACTCATACATCTTTTTGACCTTTCCCCGAAAACGTAGACAGACGGTGAAGCAACATTTCTCTCCAGTTTAAATTCTTTGTCATATTTTTTATTCGCTCTGTTTTATGTATAAACCTCTCTTGTCAGGTGCTCTCTTTTTAGGTAAAGGTCAGATCAATTTTTTTGAACCTATTTGTGAATAGAGGTCTTATTGGGGACGTTGATCTACAAATTGGCGAAGCCAGAGTTCTGTGCTAATGAAATACCACAGGTAATGGTGAAGTTTCTTATCTTTCCCCTCCAACCATTTTTCATAAGTATCTCTGATTCTTCGTCCATTCCAGAAGGGTCTGTTTAAAAAAGTCGGCTCATTCAAGATGGTGCGGATCATGGGTGCCAGTTCAGCTTTGAGCCATAACTCTTGTGGAGTTACGAATCCCATTTTATCACGCCGCCAGCGTATTTTTTCAGGTAAAATTCCTGCCATAGCTTCTCTCAAAGCCCATTTGCTCCAGCCTTTGTGAATCATTTGCTCTGAGGGCAAACTGAAGACAAAGCTCACCAGTCGGTAGTCTAAAAATGGAACACGGGCCTCAATGGAAAATGCCATTGAGTTTCGATCTTCATAACGCAGTATGGGCAGAAGACTGCGATACATAAGATTGAAGCACGTATTTTTTAATTGCTGCTGAGAAGGATATTTTTGATATTGAGGTATTTGCATTTCAGCTTGCCAGTTTGCTTCGAACTCGGGTGAAATCAACTGTTTGAATTCAATGGAATGTCTTGCTTTCCAAGGCATTCCATTTGGGAACATAATGCGGGCTAAACGCCTGGGTATTACGGCTGGATTTGATTGAATTTGAGCGATTATTTCACTATTCAAAGCTAAAAATTGACCAGAATAAAATAATTCCGACCAAAAAATGCTGTCATAACCATATCCTGCCAGCATTTCATCAGATCCCTGTCCATCTAATAATACTTTTACACCGCGCTCTTGAACCTTTTTCATCACACACCACTGGGCAAAAATGCTCAACCCCCCGAAGGGTTCATCTTGTGTGTAGACCAAGGCATTGAGATTTTGTTCGAGTTCTTGGGCTGAAGGAAATAAGAAGTTGGCCCGAGCACCTGTTTTTTCGAGAACAGCTTCAATAAATGGGCGCTCATCATAAGTTGGATTGTCAAAGCAAGAGGAAAAGGTCTCCTGTAGATAATGCGAATTTGGTTGTTTCTGAATAATATTTTTGGCTGTACAAACAATCGATGATGAATCGAGTCCGCCACTTAAGCAGGTTCCAATGGGTACATCACTGCGCATGCGCAAGCGTACGCTGTCCTCAAAAAGGGTTCGAAATCTTTCTGCTATATCTGCTTTGGGTGTTTGCCAGTTTTGGCTTTCTGCAATTAAATCCCAGTAGGGGTGAGCTTGAATGTTTGCATCCTGAATCCAGAGAAAATGTCCCGGTGGCAATTGCCGAATATCTTTAAAAAAACTGTATTCTGCTTGATTGGAAATACCTGTATAGAGAAACGTGTAAATTGCTGATTCTGAGGGTGTATTGGGTATAGATGGATGTTTTAGTAAGGCCTTGGGCTCGGAAGCAAAAGCCATGAATTGCCGATTGGCAAAATAATAAAAAGGTTTAACCCCAAAACGATCTCGACTGCAAAAAAGAGCCCGTTTACGGCTGTCCCAGAGGGCAAAGGCCCACATACCATTAAATTTATTCAAACACGCTGTTCCATAGTGCTCATAGGCATTGAGAATGACTTCAGTGTCCGTGTCTGTATGAAACTCATAGCCTAAGGATATAAGCTCTAGTCTCAGTTCGATATAATTGTAAATTTCCCCATTAAAAATAATCCAGAGATCACCTCTGGTATTTCTCATTGGTTGATGCCCAGCTGGAGATAAATCCAAAATAGACAAACGTCGATGGCCCAGCCCTATAGGGGCATGGAGATACAAACCTTCATCATCAGGGCCCCGGTGTTGAATTGCATCTGTCATGGCTTTAAGCAAAGCTACGTCAGGCTCTTGTCCGTCGAAATGAAAAATACCGGCAATTCCACACATGTTTGATTATCCTTGTTTGGCAGTTTTCATGAGCTGTTCAATGCTTTCTAAAAATCAATACTTCGGACAATTTTTGAGAGAGGGGGTTGCCTCAGTTAGACTGAGTTACCACACAACAGTCAGGAGACAACCCCATGCAGATTGTCACAAAGTTTATACCTGCAGGGGTATAGCATGAGGAACAGAAAAATTGAAAAGGCCTTTAAAGTGCGTTATGTTTAAGTTTGCGACAAAAAACAAACAATCTCTCCAAAGGCCTGGAAACAATCTACCATGTTCCGAATGTCATGCCTACCCCGCTTTTACCGAGATGCCATGTCTCCACTTAAAAAACACTTTCAGTGGGGCCATTTTCATACCTTTTGCTGGCTGCTCTTGCTCATGATGCTCCATCATGGGCCAGGTAATTTGAGGCAAATGAATGGCTTCATACCTCTTCCATACCAGATGTTGCCCCGTTTTGTATCATCTTCCTACTGGTACAGTGAAAAACTTTGGTTTCACTTGCTATCACTGGTTTTGAGCAAATTTCCAGCTCCTGCCGATGGTACTAGACTTGTTCCTCAATAAGCGAGAGCGAAGTTCCAAAGTCCCGCACAGACCCCAATGACATGATCCTCAAAGTTAGCTTTGCGATTACGAAAGCTATTCACCAAAATGTTGTATCTCTTCATGCCCCCAATGGCATGCTCGACAAAAATGCGGACTTGGCTCAAGGTTTTATTCGCCGCCT
>CAZRFI010000014.1:0-8695 GCA_964598905.1 uncultured Candidatus Sericytochromatia bacterium
CTCTAATTGAAACGCCTTACGAATGGTTAAGGGATCACTGGAACCCGCAACGGGCGAATTTACAACGGTATTTACAGCCAATGCCTGAGAAACAGGCATCAGAACCATGCTGGCTGCCAAGACAGCAGTTAAAACATATTTGGATTTCAACATAAGAGTGTATTTACTCCTCCTCAAATTCAAGACGGGCTTTTTGATTGCCTCTGGAAAGGGTAATATATTTCCCTTCGTAGTGAATGGATGTGACCAGGATATTGCCAGGCAAACGCTCTCCTACCCTGACCAGTTGACTTTCATTGTTGAACTCAACAATGGCAACAGGATCCAAGCCTCCGTTAATGATGCCTCTGAGAGACATTCCTTCTGTGATCAGTGGTTCCGGAGCAGGTTCAGACAGCCTTGGCAAAGCTGTTTTTAAGGGAACAGGAGCTGGGCCGCCTGAAATACTTAAAGCGGGTGGCGGTACATAAGCCAATTGCTCTGGCTCGATTTGTGGCGCAAACTCAGGCAATTCGGGCGGCAAAATTGACATAAAGGGATCGACCCGTCCAGTATGGACTTGGGCTTCTCTCAGCACCGCTTCGGGGGTTGTTGCCGCAATCCCAAAAGAAGGGAGCGCACTGGCCGTCGGAGACGGACTGGGAGAGGCTTTGGGGCTTGCACTTGCAGCAGGAGAGGGTGCTCCTGATGGCTTGCCAGAAGGTTTTCCACTCGCGGGAATCTTGCTTGGCTTGATTGACCCAGATGGTGTGGCCGTCTGCATCACTGAGGGCGAACCCGAGGGATTCGCCACAATCAAGCTATTTTCATCTTCCATCGACACAGACCAAATCATCAACGCCGAGGCAGAAACAAAGATCAGGGGCAAAATAATAATATGCTTATTCATGGTTTATTGCCCCCCCAAGAGAAACGCTTTAAGCGTGAAACTTACATCAATGGGTGTATATAACAGCTCTTTGTTTGGTGACGGAATCAGAGAAATACCCTCGACACTTAGGGTTCGTTCGTAACTTTCATAGTCGGTCAACAACTTAATAAAGTCAGGATACGAAATATTGCTCAGACGCACAGTGATCGGCAATTGTTTTAATTGTTTTGCCACAGTCGAATCTTTGGCCTCTTGTAATTCCGCTGGTAAGTCAAAATTGACAATGGCACCTGGCCGGAACTCATTTAAAAGAGCACCGTTGCCAAAGAGTTCTTTGTTTTCAGTGATTTCTTCCACGTCAATCAGAAGCGGAGCGACGTTAGGCTGTTGGGGAATTTTCCGGCGCAGCACAACCAAACGCTCTTTGATCTCTACCAATTCTTTTTTGAGTTTGACAATATTTTTGGCTTTGGCTTCTTTTTCGGCAATTTGCTGTTCTTGGGCTTCAATTTGGGCGACCAATTCTTGGTATTGGTTCCATTGGGGCATGGCCAATTGCCAGATCCCCAGGCCCAGAATCAAGACAGACACGGCGGCTCCAATCCCAATTTTATGGGACATTTTGAGATTGTCGGTATCAAGGGTGACGGTTTTAGTGAGTTTTATCTCCATAGCTTCAACTGGCCTTTTTACAGGTAATTACAAAGGTGGTGCTTTTTGTATCTTTCACGCTGGACTGCAAGACCACTTCCGTAAGTAATTTTGAATTTTGTAAACTGGCCAGATAAAGGGCGACAGTTCGATGATCCGTGGTGGTTCCCGTTAAGGTGAAATCACCTGTGGGCCCAATTTTTAAATCGTTAATTGACACATCAATCGGCATCAATGCACGAATTTCTTGTAGGAAGAAAGACCATTTATAATTTTCTCCGGTGACATAGCGAAGAATCTTCTCTTCCATTTGTAAGTTATTGCGCTCGGTTTCAAGCGTTTTGATTTCCGCTATCTTTTTATCGAGTTCCGCAATTTTAGTTTCATTTTCTTTTTTTGTCTCCTCGGCGTTGGCCACCATGCCACCCAAAATATTGTTGGTGACTAAAAGCAGGATGCCTGAGATCAGAATGCTGGCTATCGCAATGAGCCACCCTTTATCGAGGGGGATGCCTGTGCGGCTGAGCGCTTCTTTTTGCTCTATGCCAAGGAGGTTAATGCTTATCTGTGTCAAAGTTCGTCAATTCCTCTCCGTGCGAGTCCAATTGCTGTTGCGAAAAGGGGAGCATTTTCAGTGAGATACTGAAGAGAAAATTTATTTTCATCAAAGGTTAAAAACTTGATCGGATTGCAGACCTCTACATCAATGCCTAAGGCATGAGAAAGATAGAGATCCAGATTTTTCATCTTGGCCCCCCGATCGGAGAGTATCATCTGTTGAATACGGGCATTTTCTTGCTGGGACTGATGAAAATATTCAATCGATTTTTGAACTTCATTCGTCAGATCCTTTAACAATGGCCTAACTTCCTGAGAGGCTTGTTCTACGAGTGGGTTTTCGTAGACCTCATCACCAGCAATATCAATCACAATTTGGTCAAATAAATTTACGGCCTCTTCGAGATCTACACCCATATTGCTGGCGATAACCTCAATAAAGGTGCTGCTTCCCAAGGGAATACTGCGTGAAAAAAGTGGAACACCAGCGCGGGTGACATTTAGATCGGTGGTTTCACCCCGAATTAACACCATCACCGAGAGCATTTCTGGATTGAGTTCCTCGGCTTCTTGTTCGTTGATCGAACGCATAACAGCAAAAGAAGCGACATCGACCGAGATCAATTGCATTTCTGCTTGTTTGAATGTTTCGATGTAAGTATCAATTAACTGCTTCTGGGCCGTGACCAACAAGACGTCATATTTGCTCGCCCCATCTTCTTCGACAGTGCCTGTAACCTGAAAGTCGATATACACATCTTGAATCGGGAAAGGAATATAGCGCTCAGCATCATGAATCACAACTTCTTTGAGCTCTTTAATCGGAATTACAGGGAACTTGATTCGGGGGCGAATAATCGCTGCTTGACCCGAAACCGCTGTAATTACCTTGTGTGATTTAATCCCTTGTTCATTCCAAATCTGACGAATGGTATCCGCTACCCGCGAAGGATCGATGACCTCTCCGTCTCTTACCGCATTTTCAGGGGTGGGGGTAATGGCCAAGCTGACCAATTGAGCCGTGCCCGGCTGGCCTTTGACGGCTGCTAACTCAACCACAATAATCGACTCGTTGGTAATATCAATCCCAACAGGAATTTCTTTTACAAAGGGGTTTTTTAGCAGACCCTTTAGCACTCCTGCGTTGATTTCACGACCTCGAAACTTCATTGTTCAACTGAACCTTTTACCCTGTTGCTTATCTGCTTCATATGAGACCCAGTGCGTTGCCATAGATTGAGTTAATATACCACGTCCAGAGTTTTTCACCAAGACGCATGGATACAAGCCCGCCCAACACCAGGGCTGGGCCAAAAGAAAACGGTGCGCTTTCACGCTGACGCAGAAGCAGAACAATGCCAACTGCGGATCCCAGAATGAAGGCCAGAGCCAGAGCGGAAGAAAGACTGCTGGGACCCAACCAGGCTCCCAACATCATCACCAATCTGACGTCCCCCCCTCCCATCCCCTCTTTGCCAAGTAAAACGATGCTCAGAAAGATAAGTGCTTCAAACAAAGCAAAGCCAATGAGTATACCCCATAAGCTGTGAGAGGTAGTTCCTTTAGACACATTATATACGATTCCCATAAAAATACTTGGGTAGGTTGTCACATTGAAAATAAATTGATGATCGAGGTCGATCCAAAAAATCACCCAAAGCAGGGCCACAAAGCCTGACCAGAGGAAAAAGTCTATATTTAATCCCGTCATTCCGTAAACATATAAAAACAATAAACCGCAAATAAATTCATTCAAAGGGTATCTAAAACTGAATGCGGTTTGACATTTTCTGCATTTTCCACGCAGAATGAACCAGCTTAAAACGGGTAAATTATCGTGCCAAGCTATTTCCTGCTTGCAGGAGGGGCAATGGGAGGCCGGAAAAGAGATGGATTTCAAAACCAACCAGAGTTCTTTGGGCAACTCCTTAAACAGATAGACAAACATCCAACCGATATCCCAGGCAACATATTTAAGAGCCCAAAGAAACTTTGGGCCAAAATTGGGTGGGATTTCTGCTGTTTCTTCTGCCTCGTCAGGCTCTTCCTGGGCGAGCAAGGTCTCAGGAAGACGATAAATAACGACATTTAAAAAACTGCCTATCAGGGCTCCGAAGACAAAAACAAAGGGAACGACAACGATCGCAGGTAAAACTGTGCTCATTTAAACATGAAAGCCTATAGTATCTTTCTATTTGCCAAATATTCTTATAGGAGAGTGTGTATGCAGTTCACTGAAACAAGGCTATCTTAACAAAATATAACATTTCTCAACAATTGTCAATCTGATCTTGTTTTAGCGATAGGGATGTTCAGCTTGGAAATAATCAACCAATTCTCCCTGATACTCAATCAAAATCTGCTGATAGGGTATTTTGTCAGCGATGATTTCTTGAACAATGTCTCTCACACGCCATTGGGTTGCAATTAAAATAATGTCAACGGGATCTGTTTGCAATGCTGCTTTGCTGCTGATAATTTGGCCTGTGCCCGGCACAAATGTACCCACTTTACTCGGATCTGAATCCACGACCCGTGGAAAGCGTTGCAGATCCAGTTCGAAGCTGTTTAAAAATGCCGCACCTTTTCCAGTCCCGCCCCAAATGGCCAATTTTTTTCCCTCTTGCAAAAATCGATTTAAGGTTTTTGTCACTGATAGAAAGGTCTGATCTCTTTTTGCCAAAAAATCGAGGCTGTCCTGAGCATGTTGGACAAATTGTTTGTTTTTGTTAAATCGGGTTAAGCCAAAAATGACTTCCTCTCCGTAACCCGTTTCAATCAAAAGTGGGTGAGAACTAATATGACCTAAAAAATGGGCAAAAGATTCCCGCGAAAAATGAGAGTTGTGCTCATAGTAAAAATCTTCGAGCCTTCCGGTTTTAAGCGCCCGATCGATGCAAGGGACCTCGACAAATAAAAGCGGGAAAATATCAAGCCAACTGCAAAAGAAGGCGGTTTCTTGAATAAAGGCCAAAGGATTCATCAGATGTTCGAGCACATGGCGACTCAGCAAAAGATCGGGTTTGAGTTCTTGTAGATGGCGATGGGGTTCAAATAACTCTGCTCTGACTTCAACCCCTGCATGTGGGGAGCTCAGATCTGCATGGGGATCAAAGCCAATAAACCTTCCTTGAGGATTGGCCTGTGCCAGTCGCGCCAATAAATGGGCCTCACCACAGCCTATTTCAACGACCACAGGATTTTCTGGCAAATGGGGCAAAATCCGAGCACAGACATCTTTTAGATGTTCTTGCCACAAAGCACTGCGGTTATACATGCGGTTGGGATTGTTGACATAAGGCACCTGGGTATAATCAAACAAGCGGTTAAAAATATGGCCACAATTCAAACAGCGAACAAACTCCAAAGGCAAGCGTTTCATTTTTTGTGCTGCTTGGGCAGAATCTGGCCACCCCAGTGTTGCCAATGGTTGGGCTTGGCCGGTATAAAAATCCAGTGCCCAATGAAAGCCACAGGCCGGACAGGTGCTGTGATGCAGGTGCTCAGTTGCTGAGGAGGAAGACTTTTCTGTCATAAATAAGTGGGAGGGGGGAGATCAGGGGCAAGTGCGTTCATAATGTGTCATAATTGTATAGCATAAATCAGGTGGCTGTCACTTCCGACGATGCTGTACACATGAAAGTATCCGGATTCAGTCCTTTTTCATCTGATTGCATCAGGCATACATTATTTATCTGAAGAGAAAGGATACAGACAAAAGCCGCCCCTATTTCCTTTTCGCGCTTTTGTCTCATCAACGATCATGGCTATTTTAATTGATAAATATACACGGGTTCTGGTCCAGGGCATTACCGGACGGGATGGTTCTTTTCATACCCGCCAAATGCTGGATTATGGTACTTCCGTGGTTGCAGGCGTTACGCCTGGCAAAAAGGGTCAATCCCTCGAAGGTGTCCCCGTTTTTAACACTGTTCAAGACGCTGTTCATGAAACGGGTGCCAATTGTTCGATTATTTTTGTTCCTCCCCGCTTTGCGGCAGACGCTGTTTTAGAGGCCGCTGATGCGCGTGTTCCCTTAATTATTTGTATTACAGAAGGGGTCCCTGTTCAAGACATGATCCCCGTCTATGATTATGTCCGCAAGCAGGGATGCCGTTTGATTGGGCCCAATTGTCCTGGATTGATTTCACCTGGTGCTGCCAAGGTGGGGATCATGCCTGGTCATATTCACACTCCTGGACGTGTTGGGGTGATTTCTCGCAGTGGTACTCTGACCTATGAATTGGTCTATCAATTGACCCGTGCTGGTTTGGGCCAGTCTTCTTGTGTTGGTATTGGGGGTGACCCGATTATCGGCACCAAATTTATCGACCTCTTGGAATTGTTTGAGGCTGATTCCGACACCGATGCTGTTGTTTTGTTGGGTGAAATTGGTGGCAATGACGAAGAAACGGCAGCTGAGTATATTGCTAAAAACATGAAAAAACCTGTTGTCAGTTTTATCTCTGGGCGTACAGCCCCACCCGGAAAACGGATGGGCCATGCCGGTGCAATTATTTCTGGAAGCAGTGGCACGGCAGAGGCCAAAATTGAAGCTCTGAATGCTGCTGGTGTTCCTGTGGGCGAAACCCCACCCCAAGTGGTTGAGCTTCTAATGGAACGCTTGAAGGTTTAGTTTCTCTGTTTGAAAATAGCTCTGTTATTTAGTTTATGTGGCGCAGGAGAATCTAAACCTGGTGGCTGAATCACTGCCTGATGATGTCTTTGGTCTGAAAGATCCCTTTCAGAAAAAGTTGGTAGTGGTTATGGCTCCCAATGAAGCCTCTTTTCGTTTGATCGAAAGGGTTTTGGTGCGTATTCCGGATTTGGATTTGCATCACTGCAAAAATAAAATTGAGGCCCTGGCAGAAGTGTTTATGTATAAGCCAGGGCTCTTGGTTGTTTTTTGTGAAAAAAATGACGATACACTGGCCTTTATTCGCTTGGTTCGCAACAATCCCAGTTTTAGAAATACGCCTATTTTTGCTGTCTTTACAGAGCCTCAAACTTGGGCCCAAAAACTCAAGCGTGGCCTAAACATTGCTGAGAAGTTTGAAACCCCCTTGGTGCCTGACATTCTACAGGTCAAGACCGAGGGGGTTTTAAATCTTCAATAAGCCGGACTTATTTGCCTAAAATCGAAGCACCTAATCCGGGCAAACGCTCAATCCGTTTGAGACCTTCTGCAGCATTTTCGTTTTCAGAATCCAAAAGCAGAATTTGTTGATAGGTTTCTTCGGCTTTTTCCAAATCCCCTTTTTCTTCATACAAAATCCCGCACAATTCCAAAACTTGGGGGGTATCGACCCCTTCTTCCAGGGCTTTTTCAAGCATGGGTAGAGCTTCAGCATGACGTTCTGTTTCAATGTACAGAATCCCCAATCGCACATAAGGTGTAATTAATTGGGGGGCTTTTTCGATTAAGGCTTTGAGCTCAAACTCTGCAGCATCATAACGCCCCATACGCCGGTAGATCTCTGCCAGCATAATACAGGACTCCAGATGATTGGGCTCCAGGCGTAAGGCGTAGAGAATATTGGCCAACGCAGGATAATAATCTTGCGTTTCGAGATAGACAGAACCCAGTAAGAACAGGGCCTGAAAAGAACGGCCACTGAGCTTAAGAACACGTTCAAATGCCTGTCTGGCTTTTTCCAATTGATTGGCCTGTCCATAAAGTACGCCCAAATTTAAATGGGCGTCGATATTGCGGGGTTCCAATTGGACTGCTTTGGTATAGTTTTGCTCGGCTTGGGCCAGTTCTCCCAATAAAAAGTGAGCGCTGCCAAGATTGAGATAACCATGAAAAAGGCGATCATCACTCTTAATGGCTCTTGCCAAATAGGGAATAGCCTTTTGAGGGCTCTGACGCAAGAGCTCAAGCATGCCTAAATTACAAGTTGCGGCTGCAGAATTGGGATCCAGCTCCAACAGTTGAAGAAATTTTTCTTCAGCCTCGTCCAAGCGGTTTTCACGCAGAGCAGCAATGCCCTCTTGGAGCGTGGAATCAATTTCATCTGACATAGAAAATCCCTGTCTGTCTTTACTGCATCGCGAAAGTGGTATTAAAAGACATGTCTGCAGAATTTTCACCCGGCTTGAGAGCTGTTGGTTTTTGTTCGCAGGTCATTTTGTTTGCATCTTCGCGCTCTTGAGCTTGTTTTTGCAGGGCACCCATGTCTTTTTGCAGCTGTTCCATGATGGCTGTGAATTCTGCAAATAGCTCGTCAACGCCTCTTGCTTCGGGTGTTGGAGCCATATTGAGGGTGCTTTCGAGCAGATCAGCTTTGGCCATCAGAGCCTTCGTCTTTGCTGATAATTCAGCCGCTTTTTGTAAAAGGGCTGTCCGGGCGGGATCCTGGGTTGCAGGACTCTGGGCGTTGGCATTGGTCAGTATGGCGCTTAATTGGTTGAAAAGCTTGTTGGTGGCTGGATCCAGCCCCGGTTGGGCTGCCTGAGCAGGGGCTCCGGTCTGCTGAGATGCATTGGCCTGCTGCTGCAGTTGTGCTACCTCAAGAGCCGCACTGAGTAAAACGTTTACCTTGCTTAAATCGATCATAAATAGCCTCCTTATGATTTTCCGACTAATTTATCTTGATTGACAACGATCATCTG